>DASTQL010000193.1:0-9151 GCA_035761805.1 Jiangellales bacterium
GCTGGCTCGCGCCGGACACCACCGTCGAGAGCAAGCCGAAGGAGAAGCAGCAGGTCGAGGTCGTCGACTTCCAGGTGGGCGACTCCGTCATGGTCGTGGACGGGCCGTTCGCCACGCTGCACGCGACGATCAACGAGATCAACCCGGACTCGCAGAAGGTCAAGGGCCTGGTCGAGATCTTCGGCCGCGAGACCCCGGTCGAGCTCTCCTTCGCCCAGATCCAGAAGCTCTAGCAGGCCTCCCGCGGCGCGTCCGCCGCCGCGGGCCGAACCACTCCACACCCAGTAAGGACCCGCATGCCCCCGAAGAAGAAGGTCGCAGGCCTGGTCAAGCTCCAGATCCAGGCCGGCGCCGCGACCCCGGCGCCGCCCGTGGGCCCCGCCCTCGGCCAGCACGGCGTCAACATCATGGAGTTCTGCAAGGCGTACAACGCCGCCACCGAGGCGCAGCGCGGCAACGTGGTGCCGGTCGAGATCACGGTGTACGAGGACCGCTCGTTCACCTTCGTGACCAAGACCCCGCCCGCGGCCAAGCTCATCCTCAAGGCGGCCGGTGTCGAGAAGGGCTCCGGCGAGCCGCACCGGACCAAGGTCGCCGTCATCACCCGCGACCAGGTCCGCGAGATCGCGCAGACCAAGATGCCCGACCTCAACGCCAACGACCTCGACGCCGCCGAGAAGATCATCGCCGGCACCGCCCGGCAGATGGGCATCACCATCGAGGGCTGACCCTCGTCACGCAGTGGCAGGGCCCGCTTCGGCCCGTACCACGACTCCCACCCCGTACCGGGGGACTCCCGGACGGCCTGCCGACAGGAGCAGCACGTGAAGCGCAGCAAGGCCTACCGCGCCGCGGCCGAGAAGATCGACCGCGAGCGCCTCTACACCCCCGAGGAGGCGGTCCGTCTCGTCAAGGAGACCGCCACCACCAAGTACGACGCCACCGTCGAGGTGGCCCTGCGCCTCGGCGTCGACCCACGCAAGGCCGACCAGATGGTCCGTGGCACCGTCAACCTCCCGCACGGCACGGGCAAGACCGCCCGGGTCCTGGTCTTCGCCGCGGGCGCGAAGGCCGAGGAGGCCCGGGAGGCCGGCGCCGACATCGTCGGTGCGGACGAGCTGATCGAGGAGGTCCAGGGCGGTCGCCTGGACTTCGACGCGGTCGTGGCCACCCCGGACCTGATGGGCAAGGTGGGGCGGCTGGGCCGCATCCTGGGCCCGCGCGGCCTCATGCCCAACCCCAAGACCGGCACGGTGACCATGGACGTCACCAAGGCGGTCGGCGACATCAAGGGCGGCAAGATCGAGTTCCGGGTAGACCGGCACGCCAACCTGCACTTCATCGTGGGCAAGGCGAGCTTCGACGACCGGCAGCTGGTCGAGAACTACGCCGCGGCGATGGACGAGATCACCCGGCTCAAGCCGTCCGCCGCCAAGGGCCGCTACGTCAAGAAGGCCACCATGGCCGCCACGATGGGGCCGGGCATCCCGCTCGACCCGGCACGCACGCGGCCGGAGCCGGCGAGCGCCTGACCGGGATGACCCGGGTCCGCGGTCTCCGCGGATCCGGGGTGGTCCCCGCCCCTCGGCCCGCATCCACCCCGGGCGATCACCCATGCCCTCCGCGGGCCCGCCCTGTCACCCTGGGAGCATGACCGCCGACTCCGTACGCACCACCGACGGTGTCGGCGCTCCCGCGGTCGCACCGTCTCGCGCGGCCCTGCCGCGTCAGCGCACGGCGGAGGTGGCCCGGCAGGCCCGCCTGGCCGCCCGGCACGTCCCCGGGCTGCGGCGGCTGGTTCGGTGGCTGCGACTGAACCTCGCCGGTGTCGTGGGTGCGTTCGTGTTCCTCAACGCGTCCCTCTCGCCGTCGTTGCTGCCGCGGACCTGGGCCTACCAGGCCGCGGTCTCGGGCCTGGCCGCCACCTTCGGGTACGCGGTGGGCTCGCTGCTCGGGCTGGTGGTCCGGGCGGTCGGGTGGTCGGTCGCCTCGCTGCCGGGTCCGCTGCACGGCCGGCGGCTCCGGCCCGCCCGGCGGGCCGTGCTGGTCTCGTGGTGGTCGGTCGCCGTGGCCGGGGCTGCCGTCACCTCGTGGTTCCTGGTGCGGGCCGCCGCCTGGCAGACCGAGCTGCGCCTGCTGATGGGCGCGCAGAGCCCGGGCCCGGCCCACTACGCCCGCATCGTGGCCGTGTCCGCGGGCCTGTTCCTGGTGCTGCTGGCCGTGTGGCGGTGGTTGCGGGGCCTGGCCCGCCGGCTCGAGGTCCGGCTGCAGCGGTGGGTCCCCGTGCCGGTGGCCGTGGCCACGTCGGTGGGCTCGGTCGGTGCGATCGCCTACTGGGCGTTCAGTGGTCTCCTGCTGCCCGTCCTGCTGACCGCCTCGGGCCTGGCCTTCGGGGTCTGGGACCGGGTCGAGCACTCCGGCGTGCCCGCTCCGACCACGGCCCTGCGCTCCGGGGGCCCCGGGTCGCTGGTGTCGTGGGAGACCATGAACCGCAAGGGCCGGGAGTTCCTGGTGAGCGGCCCGGACCTGGCGGCCCTGCAGGCCACCTCGGGGTCGCCCGTCCGCGAGCCGGTCCGCGTCTACGTCGGTCTAGACGCGGCGGCGACGATGGCGGAGCGCGCGCGGCTCGCCGTCGCCGAGCTGGAGCGTGCCGGCGGGTTCGACCGGGAGGTGCTCCTGGTTGCCACCGCCACGGGGACGGGCTGGGTCGACCCGTACGCCGCGTCCTCCCTCGAGTACGTGCACGGCGGCGACACGGCCGTGGTCTCGATGCAGTACTCCTCCCTGCCGAGCTGGCTGTCCATGCTCAGTGACGCCTCAGAGGTGGAGCGGGCCGGGGCGGTCCTCTTCGACGCCGTCCGCGAACGGTGGGCCGCCCTTCCCACCGCCGACCGCCCCAGGCTCCTCGTGTACGGCGAGAGCCTTGGCGCCCAGGGGAGCGCCGGAGCCTTCACCGACGTCGACGACGTCGTGCAGCGGACCGACGGGGCCCTGTGGGTTGGCCAGCCCGTGGCCACCGATCTGGTCTCGGGTCTCGTGGCCGTCCGCGACCCCCGCTCCACGGTCGTCGCGCCGGTGGTCTCGCAGGCGCCTGACGTGCGCTTCTGGCCGGGCGGCGCCGTCCCCCCGCCCGGCGGTACCGACTGGGACCGGCCCCGGGTCCTGGTGCTGTCGCACCCCTCCGACCCGGTGTCCCGGTGGTCCCCGCGGCTGGTCTTCGAGGAGCCTGAGTGGCTGCGCGAGGCTCCCGGCCCCGACGTCCTGCCCCGCTTCACCTGGTACCCCTTCGTGACGTTCTGGCAGGTCACCGCCGACATGGCGCTGTCCCTCGGTGTGCCGACCGGGCACGGGCACCGCTACGGGGTCGAGCACGTCGACGCCTGGTTCGCCGTCGCACCGCCCGCCGGCCGGCCAGGCCCGCCACCCGCCGAGCGGCTCGCCGAGCTCCGCCGGGCCGTCGCCGCCGACCTCCGGGGCGCCCCCGGCCTCGACTGACGCTGCGTGCCCGCCCGAATGACCATGTTCACCACCCCGGTCGGGCCATCACCAGGCGCGGAACCCTCGTGTTGACACCAGCAACCTGGTCGTGGGTGCCGTCCTGGCCCACTGCCCCGGCCGACGTCGATGGGGGACGGGCCGGATTTGGTGGGGAGGGCGGCTCCGCCGTACGCTGGCCGCGCCAGAGACCGCCGGTCTCCGGTCCGCCTCGGCGGGCCGGGCGAAGGTCCCGCAGCGAGCGGGCGGCCCGCGCAGGTGAGAGACGACCGCCATGCCCGTCGTGGCCGACGCCCCGCGCCTGTGCCGGGGCGTCCTGCACGTCCGGGCTCCCCGCGTGCCGGCTCCACCACGTACGAAGGAGTCCCATGGCCAGGGCTGACAAGGCGGCCGCCGTCGCCGAGCTGGCGGAGGAGTTCCGCAGCTCGAGCGCGGTCGTGTTGACCGAGTACCGCGGCCTCACCGTCAAGCAGCTGACGGAGCTCCGTCGGTCGCTCGGCGGGAACGCGTCGTACGCCGTGGTGAAGAACACGCTCACCAAGATCGCCGCCAAGGACGCCGGCCTGGAAGGGCTCGAGGAGCACCTCGCCGGCCCGTCGGCCATCGCCTTCGTCACGGGCGACCCGGTCGAGGCGGCCAAGGGGCTGCGTGACTTCGCCAGGTCCCACCCCGTCCTCGTGATCAAGGGCGGCGTGCTCGAGGGCAAGCCCATCTCGGCTACGGAGATCGGCAGGCTCGCGGACCTGGAGTCGCGCGAGGTGCTGCTGGCCAGGATGGCCGGTGCCATGACCGCCTCGCTGTCCGGCGCCGTCGCGCTGTTCGCGGCCCCGCTGTCGCAGACCGCCCGGCTGGTCGAGGCACTGCGACGCAAGGCCGAGGAGGATCCGAGTGTCCTCGCGGGCGGTGTCGGGGAGCCGGCTCCCGCGGTCGACGAGACCGCCCCGGCCGCCGAGCCATCCGCGGCCGACCGGACCGCTCCCGCCGCCGAGCCACCTGCAGCCGACGAGATCGCGCCAGACGCCGATGCTCCCGCAGCCGAGGCAGCCGAGGCGAGCGAGGGCTGACCCAGGGGGTCACCGGAGCGCCCGGGCGGCCCCCAGCCCCCGACCACCCACCCGGAACAGTCCTCGCGGACCAGTCCCACACGAAAGGAACGCCGACCATGGCGAAGCTCAGCACCGAGGAGCTCCTCGACGCGTTCAAGGAGATGTCCCTCATCGAGCTCTCGGAGTTCGTGAAGCAGTTCGAGGAGACCTTCGGCGTCACCGCTGCCGCTCCCGTGGCCCTGGCCGCTGCCCCGGCTGCGGCCGGTGGCGGCGAGGCGGCGGCCGAGGTCGAGGAGCAGGACGAGTTCGACGTCATCCTCGAGGCCGCCGGTGACAAGAAGATCCAGGTCATCAAGGAGGTCCGCGCGCTGACCTCGCTGGGCCTCAAGGAGGCCAAGGACCTCGTCGACGGCACCCCGAAGCCGGTCCTCGAGAAGGTCGCCAAGGACGCTGCGGAGAAGGCCAAGGCGCAGCTCGAGGGCGCCGGCGCCACCGTCACCGTCAAGTGACCTGCCGCCGCTGACCGCAGCGGCACCGACGCCGAGGGCGGGCTCCCGACCGCCGGGAGCCCGCCCTCCGGCGTCACCCTCCGGGGTCGTGCCCGTCCCCAGCGGGAGAGGTCAGGCGCTTGACTCAGGGGCGGCCCACGCAGCATGCTTCCACGAAGAGCGTTCCTGCCGGGCGGCCTCGCGCCGGATGTCCGGCGGCGAGAGCGATCACGGCAGGAGAGGTGACGGTCACAGCAACCGCCACTCGACAGCAGTGGCCCTGAGGGCTAGACTGCTCTTTTGCGCTGCCTCCATCTCGCACAGTCTGCGTGCGAGATGCCTGGCATGCGTCGAATTTCCGACCGTGAGCCTCGGAAGGACCCCTCTTGGCCGCCTCGCGCACCACGCCCCGCCCGGGCACCACCGGCACCGCCCCTGGATCGAACGGCTCGAACCGCATCTCCTTCGCCAAGCTCCGTGAGCCCCTCGAGGTCCCGAATCTCCTCGCCCTCCAGATCGACAGCTTCGACTGGCTGCTCGGCAACGACCGCTGGAGGAGCCGGGTCGAGGCCTCCGCAGGCGAGCTGCCGGATACCTTCGGCCTCCAGGAGATCCTCGACGAGATCAGCCCGATCGAGGACTTCTCCGGGACCATGTCCCTCTCCTTCTCGAACCCCCGGTTCGAGGAGCCCAAGAACTCCGTCGACGAGTGCAAGGACCGCGACTTCACCTACGCGGCCCCGCTGTTCGTGACGGCGGAGTTCATCAACAACGACACCGGCGAGATCAAGTCGCAGACGGTGTTCATGGGCGACTTCCCGCTCATGACCGAGAAGGGCACCTTCATCATCAACGGCACCGAGCGGGTCGTGGTGTCGCAGCTGGTCCGGTCCCCCGGCGTCTACTTCGAGCGTGCGCTCGACAAGACCTCCGACAAGGACGTCTTCACGGCTAAGGTCATCCCGTCCCGCGGGGCCTGGCTGGAGTTCGAGATCGACAAGCGTGACCTCATCGGGGTGCGCCTCGACCGCAAGCGCAAGCAGAACGTCACGGTGCTCCTCAAGGCTCTCGGGTGGACGACGGAGCAGATCCTCGAGGAGTTCGGCGACTACGAGTCGGTGCGGGCGACCCTGGACAAGGACCACACCACCGGCCAGGACGACGCGCTCCTCGACATCTACCGCAAGATGCGCCCCGGTGAGCCGCCCACGCGGGAGGCGGCCCAGCAGCTGCTCGACAACGCCTACTTCAACGCCAAGCGCTACGACCTGGCCAAGGTCGGGCGTTACAAGGTCAACAAGAAGCTCGGCCTGGACCTGCCGCTCTCCCAGAACACCCTGACGATCGACGACGTCGTCGCGACGATCCGCTACCTGGTCAAGCTCCACGCGGGCGAGGCCGAGTCGGTGTCGCGCGAGGGCGGCCCCGCGGTCCCGGTCGAGGTCGACGACATCGACCACTTCGGCAACCGTCGCCTGCGCACGGTGGGCGAGCTGATCCAGAACCAGGTGCGCACCGGCCTGTCCCGCATGGAGCGGGTCGTCCGCGAGCGGATGACCACGCAGGACGTCGAGGCGATCACTCCCCAGACGCTGATCAACATCCGGCCGGTGGTGGCCGCGATCAAGGAGTTCTTCGGGACGTCCCAGCTGTCGCAGTTCATGGACCAGACCAACCCGCTGGCCGGGCTGACCCACAAGCGTCGGCTGTCGGCGCTCGGCCCGGGCGGCCTGTCCCGCGAGCGGGCCGGCTTCGAGGTCCGTGATGTGCACACGTCGCACTACGGTCGGATGTGCCCGATCGAGACCCCCGAGGGCCCGAACATCGGCCTGATCGGCTCGCTCGCGACGTACGGGCGGGTCAACCCGTTCGGGTTCGTCGAGACCCCCTACCGGCGGGTGGTGGACGGGCGCGTCAGCGACGAGGTCGACTACCTGACGGCGGACGAGGAGGACCTGCACGTCATCGCGCAGGCCAACGCACCGCTGGATTCGGAGGGCCGGTTCGCCGAGGAGCGCGTCCTGGTCCGCAAGAAGGGCGGCGAGGTCGAGTTCGCGCCGGCGGCCGAGGCCGACTACATGGACGTCTCGCCGCGGCAGATGGTCTCCGTGGCCACCGCCATGATCCCGTTCCTCGAGCACGACGACGCCAACCGCGCGCTGATGGGCGCCAACATGCAGCGGCAGGCCGTCCCGCTGCTGCGCAGCGAGGCCCCTCTCGTCGGTACGGGGATGGAGCACCACGCGGCCGTCGACGCCGGCGACGTCGTGGTGGCAAGCCGGGCCGGCGTGGTGACCGAGGTCTCCGCCGACTACGTCACGGTGATGGCCGACGACGGCACCTACCAGACCTACCGGATGGCCAAGTTCCGCCGCTCCAACGCCGGGACGTGCATCAACCAGCGTCCCGTGGTCGACGAGGGCGACCGGGTCGAGGTGGGCCAGGTCGTCGCCGACGGCCCGTGCACCGACAACGGCGAGATGGCGCTGGGCAAGAACCTCCTGGTGGCCTTCATGTCGTGGGAGGGGCACAACTACGAGGACGCGATCATCCTCTCCCAGCGCCTGATCCAGGACGACGTCCTCACCTCGATCCACATCGAGGAGCACGAGGTCGACGCCCGGGACACCAAACTGGGGCCGGAGGAGATCACCCGCGACATCCCCAACGTGTCCGAGGACGTCCTGGGCGACCTCGACGAGCGCGGGATCATCCGGATCGGTGCCGAGGTCGTCCCCGGTGACGTCCTGGTCGGCAAGGTCACCCCGAAGGGCGAGACCGAGCTGACCCCCGAGGAGCGGCTGCTTCGCGCGATCTTCGGCGAGAAGGCCCGCGAGGTCCGCGACACCTCCTTGAAGGTGCCGCACGGCGAGACCGGCAAGGTCATCGGCGTCCGCGTCTTCGACCGCGAGGAGGGCGACGAGCTGCCGCCGGGCGTGAACCAGCTGGTCCGTGTCTACGTCGCTCAGATGCGCAAGATCCAGGACGGCGACAAGCTCGCCGGACGTCACGGCAACAAGGGCGTCATTGCCAAGATCCTTCCGGTCGAGGACATGCCGTTCCTCGAGGACGGCACCCCCGTCGACATCGTGCTCAACCCGCTCGGCGTGCCGAGCCGGATGAACCTCGGCCAGATCCTCGAGACCCACCTGGGCTGGGTCGCCAAGACCGGCTGGGACGCCGCGGACGGGGAGGTGGAGGACAGCACGGGCTGGAAGCGCGCACTCGTCGACATCGACGCGGCCGCGGCCCCGGCGGGGACCAACGTCGCCACTCCCGTCTTCGACGGCGCCCGAGAGGACGAGATCGCCGGCCTGCTGGCGGCCACCCGCCCCAACCGGGACGGTGTCCGGCTGGTCGGTGGCGACGGCAAGGCGCGGCTGTTCGACGGGCGCTCCGGTGAGCCGTTCCCGCACCCGGTGGCGGTGGGGTACATCTACGTGCTGAAGCTCAACCACCTGGTGGACGACAAGATCCATGCCCGCTCCACCGGCCCGTACTCGATGATCACCCAGCAGCCGCTGGGCGGCAAGGCGCAGTTCGGCGGTCAGCGCTTCGGCGAGATGGAGGTCTGGGCGCTCGAGGCGTACGGAGCGGCCTACGCCCTGCAGGAGCTGCTGACGATCAAGTCCGACGACGTCCTCGGCCGGGTCAAGGTCTACGAGGCCATCGTCAAGGGGGAGAACATCCCCGAGCCGGGCATCCCCGAGTCGTTCAAGGTCCTGCTCAAGGAACTGCAGTCGCTATGCCTCAACGTCGAGGTCCTCTCCAGTGACGGCGTCGCCGTCGAGATGCGCGAGACCGACGACGAGGTCTTCCGGGCCGCGGAGGAACTCGGCATCGACCTGTCCCGGCGCGAGCCGAGCAGCGTCGAGGAGATCTGACGGTCCGGGTCGGCTTCCGTCCGGCCCCTCACCCTGACGGCGACCCGCGGGTACCGATTCTCGGCGACGCGGACTCGGTCGGCCGGGACGGACTGCCCTGTGGACGGATGCCGTTCCGGCCGACGCCGTCGATATCGTGCAGCCGATCCGGTGAGGGAGCACGACATGCTGGTCAACATCGTGGCCGCGGCGGCCGGCGCCGCCGCGCTGATCGGCGTGGTGGTGCTGCTCCACCGAC
>DASTQL010000194.1:0-2895 GCA_035761805.1 Jiangellales bacterium
CGTCCGACGCGGGCGCGACCATGGTGACCACCGAGGTCGAGGCCGCGTCGGACGCCACCCGGTACGGGGTGGTGGTGACGGACGGCGAGCGCGTCCGTGACTACGCGTACAAGCCGGAGGAGCCGAGGTCCCGCACGGTGACGACCGAGGTCTTCGTGTTCACCCCCGCGGTGGTGCTCGACGAGCTCGAGCGGATCGATGCCGAGCTGGGTGAGGACGAGATGGGCGACCTCGGCGACCACCTGCTGCCCCGGTTGGTGGACGCGGGCGCTGCCCGGGCGACCCGGTTCCCCGACTACTGGCGCGACGTCGGGACGGTCGAGGCCTACTGGGAGTCGCACCAGGACCTCGTGGCGGACGACCCACCGTTCCGGCTGGACGACCCCACGTGGCCGATTCGGACCACGGGTGGCCGGTACGGTCCGGCGCGGCTGCGGCGGGGAGCCCGAGTGGAGCGCAGCCTCCTGTCCTCCGGGGCGACCGTCGCAGGCCGGGTCCGCGGCAGCGTGCTCTCCCCAGGTGTCGTCGTCGAGGACGGGGCGACGGTCGTCGACAGTGTCCTGCTCCCGGGGGTCGTCGTGCGGTCGGGGGCCCGGGTCCAGCGGGCGGTCCTCGACGACCGCGTCGAGATACGGCCGGAGGCCGTCGTAGGCGATCGCAAGGACGTCACGCTCGTCGGCCGTGGGACGGAGGTCCGCGAGGGCCGGCGGATCGCTCCGGGCGGGCGGGTGCCGGAGCAGGAGTAGGCCGACTGCCGGCCTCCGCAGCCCGCCCAGCCGCGGCGGCAGCTGGGGCTGCCTCGTGCCGGGCTGTCAGCCCCGCTCCACGACCTCCTTGAGGCTCCTGAGCATGAGGTTCCAGTTGGCCGCGGAGTGCTCTGCCTCGTCCTCGCTGGCGTTGTTGTCCTGGCGCAGGGTGACGTAGGTGCGGTCGCCACGTTCCTCGAGGTCGTAGCTGACGTTGTGGTAGTTCGCCGGCACGTCCTCCTGGCCGCCCAGGGGGCTGAAGTGGGTCATCCGGAGATGGTGCGGCGGGTCCACCTCGACGATCTGGCCCTTGTCCTCGTAGGCCGTGTCGCCGTACTCGCCTCGCCACACGATGGGGCTGCCGCGCGTCCAGTCCGACTCGACGTCGGCGCCGAGCATCCACTTCTTGATCTGCCGCGGATCGGTGAGCGCAGCCCACACCTGGGCCGGCGAGGCACTGATGGCGACCTCTGCGGTCGCCACGTGGTCGGCCATGGTGACCTCCTTCGTGGCCGTGTCGTCAACCTACGGGCGCTGCCCTCCGGCCGGTGGCTCGGTGGCGTCGTCGGGGTGCTCGGGCAGTCCGAAGAGCGCGAAGAGACGGGTGTCGAGGAACGTCGTGACACCGGTGACCCGACCCTCACCGACGTCGAGCACGTGCAGACCCCACGGCTCGTGGCGGCCCCCAGGACCGCTCGGCCGGTACTGGGCGAAGCCCGGTGACCCGTTGAGCTGCAGCGGGATGACCCGGGAGCCTCGGCAGCCACGCCCCGGTCCGAGCATCCACTGGACGACGTCGTCGCGGCCCCGCAGCCACATCTCGTACGGAGGCATGCTCTGCGTGGCGTCCTCGTGCAGCAGCGTGACCAGTGCCTCCATGTCGTAACGCTCGAAGGCGTCGACGTAGCGGCTCAGCAGCTCGCGGTGCTCGTCGTCCAGCGGGTCGACCGAGGGGCTGTCGGTCACGCCCCGCGAGGCCAGCGAGGCGCGGGCCCGCTGCAGTGCGCTGTTGACCGAGGCCACGGACGTCTCCAGGAGCTCGGCCACCTCGTCGGCCCGCCAGCGGAGCACGTCGCGGAGGATGAGCACCGCCCGCTGCCGGGGCGGGAGGTACTGCAGCGCCGCGACGAAGGCCAGCCGCACCGAGTCACGGGCCACGGCGACGTCGGCGGGGTCACCAGCGGTGGGAAGGACTTTGGCATCGAGCGCCGGCTCCAGCCACGTCGCCTCGGGCTGGCGGCCCGCCAGGGAATGCTCGACCGGCTGCCACGGGGCGCTCGTCAGGTCGACCGGTCGCGCGCGGCGCTTGCGCCCCGCCAGCATGTCCAGGCACACGTTGGTGGCGATCCGGTAGAGCCAGGAGCGGAGCGCGGACCGGCCCTCGAAGCGGTCGTGCGCGCGCCAGGCCCGGACCATCGTCTCCTGCACCGCGTCCTCGGCGTCGAAGGACGACCCGAGCATCCGGTAGCAGTAGCCGGTCAGCTCGCTCCGACGCTCGTCCAGCTCGACCTCCAGCACGGCCGTGCCGGTCGATCCGCTCGCAACACCAGTCACCTCGGCCCCCAGTCCGTTTCGGCACCTCTCGTCCGTGCTCCGACCTAGCAGATCACACCCCACCGACAGCCCCGCCGGCCGGTCCGGCCCCCAATGACCACGTTCACCACCCTGGTGGGGGCTTCACGAGGCGTCGGTGCCTGGGGGTGACCCGACGAGCCTGGTGATGGCCCGGGCGGTGGCCGCCGGTGGCCCGGTCGCCGGTCCCGGCCTCCGGGTCGGGTCCGTCGCGGGGTGACCCACAGTGTATGCCGGGTGGGGGAAACCGTTGGTGGACAACGGTTCCGGCCCGACCGGTTCCGTCGGACCCGGCGCGTAGGTTGGCCGGCATGGACCCCCACGACGCGGGCACCGCCCCCGGCACCGGTGACACCGGACCGGGCCGCGGGCACGCCCACGCCGGGATCCCCACCCCGAGTGACGGCCACGCCGACGGGCCGGCCGGCCACGCGGCCGCCAACCCCGCGGGCCCGGCCGAGCAGGCCGCGGGCGGCGCCGCCACCGGGTGCGCGCACCCGGTGGCCCACGCCCTGGACGGGATCAGCGACCTGCTGGCCGGGGTGGCCGGTGTGCCGCTGTGGTCCCTGGACGCCGC
>DASTQL010000195.1:0-16080 GCA_035761805.1 Jiangellales bacterium
AGGCGCTCTTCTCCACCGTCGAGTCGCGCCTGCGCACCCTGGCCGGCGCGCGCGTGCTGGACCTGTACGCGGGAAGCGGCGCGCTCGGGCTCGAGGCGCTGTCGCGGGGGGCCGAGCACGTGCTGCTCGTGGAGTCCGACCCCCGAGCCCTCCGGACGTTGCGGGCCAACGTCGTGACGGTGGACCGGCCCGGGGCGACCACTCGGCGGGCCGACGTGCGCCGCCTCCTCTCGGTCCCGCCGGACCGTCCGTACGACCTGGTGCTCGCCGATCCCCCGTACGACGTGGTTGCCGAGGAGGTCGCCGACGTCCTCGCGCTCCTGCTCGACGAGGGTTGGCTGGCGCCGAGCTCCCTGGTCGTCGTCGAACGAGCCACGCGCGGCGGTGACGTCGTCTGGCCGCCGGGCTACGCCGCGGTGGCGCAGCGTCGCTACGGGGAGACGACGCTTTGGTACGGTCGCCCCGCCCCGTGACCTGACGCCGGCGAGGAGGACAGCGAGTGCACCGCTGTGTCTGCCCGGGCTCCTTCGACCCGCCGACCAACGGACACCTCGACGTGGTGGAGCGCGCCGCCCACCTCTTCGACGAGGTGGTCGTCGCCGTGCTGGTCAACGAGCGCAAGCAGGGTCTGTTCAGCGTGCAGGAGCGGCTTGGCATGCTGAAGGAGCTCACCGCCCCGTTGGGCAACGTCCGGGTCGCCAGCTTCCGGGGTCTGCTCGTGGACTTCTGCCGCCAGGAGGGCATCCCCGCTGTCGTCAAGGGCCTGCGAGCGGTCACCGACTTCGACTACGAGCTGCAGATGGCGCAGATGAACCACCGGCTCTCCGGGGTCGACACCCTGTTCGTGGCAACCAACCCGGACTACTCGTACCTGTCCTCCAGCCTGGTCAAGGAGGTCGCGGGCTACGGCGGCGACGTCTCCGGCCTGGTCCCCGAGCTCGTCCTGGGACGCCTCGCCGAGCGGCTGGCGACGGCCTGAGCGCCGCCAGCCGTCGGTTTCGCCCCGCGAGCCGCGGGTCTTGTATCCTGGGCGGCCGGTCTCCGTCGAGGCCGGTGTCAGTCTGCCCGGACCGTGTCGAGAGGTGGTCAGCCGTGAGCGGCCTCGACCCACGGTCCCCGCTGGTCGTGGACACCCGTGAGCTGGGCCGCGGGCCCGGGGCGATGCAGCGCGTCCGCCGCAGCGTCCCCGCGCCCGCCGACCTGGGCGTCGGCGGGGTGGTCGGCGTGCCCCCGGACACCGACGTGGAGCTGGACCTCCGGCTCGAGGCGGTCGTCGAGGGCGTGCTCGTGTCGGGAACGGCGCGCGTTGCGCTGGCGGGCGAGTGCGTCCGGTGCCTGGACCCGGTCGGTGGCGAGCTCGTCGTGGACCTCCAGGAGCTGTACGCCTACCCGGACCGGGCGGCGGAGGACGGCGACGGGCCCGACGGCACCGACGTCGACCTCCGGGTCGAGGACGAGCGGATCGACCTGGAGCCGGCGTTGCGCGACGCGGTGGTGCTCGCGCTCCCGCTTGCGCCGGTGTGCCGCGACGACTGTCCGGGCCTCTGCCCCGGGTGCGGGGTGCGCCTGGCCGACGACGCGACGCACTCGCACGACGCGACCGATCCGCGCTGGGCGGCCCTGTCCGGGCTGCTCGGGGCGGGCACGAGCACCCGGACCAGTGCCGGGGACAGCACCCGGGGCAACCACCCCGGCCCGAACGACCAGCCAGCGACCGGTCCCCGCCGGACCGGCCCGACGGAGGAGACCTAGCCGTGGCCGTCCCCAAGAGGAAGATGTCGCGCAGCAACACCCGCAGCCGCCGCGCGCAGTGGAAGGCGAAGCTGCCCCAGGTGCAGAAGCGCACCGTGAACGGCCGCACCACTTGGGTCGTGGCGCACCGCGCCCACGTGGTCGAGGACTCGCAGGGCACTCCGCTCTTCCGCGAGTACAACGGCCGCCGGGTCGGCGACGTCTGACGGCGCGGCCCGACGTGGAGGGCCTCCCGCCCCAGGCGGACCTCGAGGCCCGGCTCGGGCTCGCCATGGATCCCGAGCTGCTCGGCAGGGCGCTGACCCACCGTTCGTACGCGTACGAGAACGGCGGTCTTCCCCACAACGAGCGGCTGGAGTTCCTCGGTGACTCCGTGCTGGGCCTCGTGGTCACCGACACGCTGTACCGCCGGCACCCCGACCTGTCGGAGGGGCAGCTGGCCAAGCTGCGAGCCGCGGTCGTGAACATGCGCGCCCTCGCCGAGGTCGGCCGCGAGCTCGACCTCGGCTCCTTCGTCCGGCTCGGCCGGGGGGAGGTCACGACGGGAGGCCGCGACAAGTCGTCGATCCTCGCCGACACGGTCGAGGCGGTGATCGGCGCGGTGTACCTCCAGCACGGCTTCGACCTCGCCGCGGATCTGGTGCACCGGCTCTTCGGCGGCATCATCGAGGACTCCGCCACCCTCGGGGCCGGGCTGGACTGGAAGACCTCCCTCCAGGAGCTCACGGCCCAGGAAGCGCTCGGCGTGCCCGAGTACTCCGTGTCCGAGGAGGGCCCGGACCACGCCAAGATGTTCACGGCCACCGCGTACGTCCAGGGCGCGGCGCTCGGTCACGGAACCGGCCGGTCCAAGAAGGAGGCCGAGCAGCGCGCCGCCGAGAGCTCCTGGCGGCTGATCGTGGCCCGGGGGGCCGGGGCGGTCGCGGGCGACGCGTAGTGCCCGAGCTGCCCGAGGTCGAGGTCGTCCGCCGGGGCCTGCAACGGTGGGTCGTCGGGCGCACGGTCGACCATGTCGCGGTCCTGCACCCGCGCGCGGTGCGGCGGCACGCGGCAGGTGACGTCGACCTCGCCGCCCGGCTCACCGGCCGTACGGTGCTGGGTGCCTGCCGACGCGGCAAGTACCTGTGGCTCCCGCTCGACTCCGCCGACGCGCTGGTCGCGCACCTGGGCATGAGCGGACAGCTCCTCGTCCGGCCCCCCGGGGCCCCGGACGAGACCCATCTGCGGGTCCGCGCGGCCTTCACCGACGGCGGGCCCGAGCTCCGCTTCGTCGACCAGCGGACCTTCGGCGGCCTGGCCCTCTCGGAGCTGCCCCCGGACGGGGCCGGTCCGCCCGCCGTGATCGCGCACATCGCCCGCGACCCGCTCGACCCCGGCTTCGACGAGGCCGGGTTCGTGCGGGCGACCCGGAAGCGGCGCACCGGCGTGAAGCGTGCGCTCCTCGACCAGACGCTCGTCTCGGGCGTCGGCAACATCTACGCCGACGAGGGGCTGTGGCGGGCCCGCCTGCACTTCGCCCGCCCCACCGAGACGCTGACGAAGGGAGAGATCGCCCGGCTGCTCGCGGGCGTGCGCGAGGTCATGCGCGAGGCGCTCGACCAGGGTGGCACGTCCTTCGACTCGCTCTACGTCGACGTCAACGGCCGCAGCGGCTACTTCGACCGCTCGCTCGCGGTCTACGGCCAGGCCGGCCGACCGTGCCCACGCTGCGGGACGCCCATCCGCCGCGACCCCTTCATGAACCGGTCGTCCTACACCTGCCCCCGCTGCCAACCCCGGCCCCGCCGCGCGCGCTGGTAGGGATCCGCCGAGGCTACTGTCGGAGGGATGACGGGAGGACACCAGGCGGCGAGGACCGACGCCGCACGGGCGGTCGCGGTCGTGCACGGGATGGTGCAGGCGGTGGGCTTCCGCTGGTGGACGCGCAGCCGTGCCTGGGACCTGGGGCTGACCGGCTCGGCCACCAACCTCGCGGACGGAAGCGTGGAGGTCGTGGTCGAGGGGACCCGCTCGGACTGCGAGCAGATGCTCACCCAGCTGCGCAGCGGCCGTACCCCCGGGCGGGTGGACCGGGTCGATGTGCGGTGGGAGCCGCCCGCGGGGCTCGCGGGCTTCGATCTCGCGTGACTGGGCGGTGGACTGGGGCGGTGTCGGCGGACCGCGTGCGAGGCGGTGTTGTCACCCGTTCGTGACCCCAGGTTGACCAGGGCGCCCTCGCAGTGCGACCCTGGACCCTGAGGCCCCGCCACCTGCGATCCCTTGGTGGACCGCGGGCCGATCCCAGCACCGGTCGCTCAGCGTGGAGGACCCCCGAATGGCGAAGGCGCTCCTCGGGCACGTCGGTGGCCCCGATCACCGGCTCGTCGACGAGGTGCGGCGTCTCAAGCAGCGCGTGTCCGATCTCGAGGCGGAAGTCCTCCGCCTCCGGGCCGCCAACGACGCCCTTGCGGTCGCGCTCGACGACGACCGCCTCACCCTCGACGACCCCAGGGCTGTCGAGCCCGTTCTGGCCTGACCCGGGCGCGGGCGCCCCGGTGCGCCTGCGCGGAGCCGGATGTCGCCGGCGGTAGGCTGCCGCCCTGCCCGTGCCCGCGACGCCGTCTGGAGCCTCACCGGGTGTACCTCAAGACCCTGACGCTGCGGGGGTTCAAGTCCTTCGCCTCCTCGACGACCCTGCGGCTGGAGCCCGGGATCACGTGCGTGGTGGGGCCCAACGGCTCGGGCAAGTCCAACGTCGTCGACGCGCTTGCCTGGGTCATGGGCGAGCAGGGCGCCAAGAGCCTGCGCGGCGGCAAGATGGAGGACGTCATCTTCGCCGGCACCGCCGGCCGGCCCCCGCTGGGACGCGCCGAGGTCGTCCTCACGATCGACAACACCGACGGAGCGCTGGCGATCGACTACTCCGAGGTCACGATCTCGCGGACGATGTTCCGCAACGGGGGTTCGGACTACGCCATCAACGGCCAGACCTGCCGGCTCCTCGACGTGCAGGAGCTGCTCGCCGACTCGGGCATCGGCCGCGAGATGCACGTCATCGTCGGCCAGGGCCAGCTCGATGCCGTGCTGTCGGCCACGCCCGAAGAGCGGCGCGGCTTCGTCGAGGAGGCGGCCGGGGTCCTCAAGCATCGCAAGCGCAAGGAGCGGGCGCTGCGCAAGCTCGAGGCGATGCAGGCCAACCTGACCCGCTTGCAGGACCTCACCGCCGAGCTGCGACGGCAGCTCAGGCCGCTGGGCCGGCAGGCCGAGGTCGCCCGCCGGGCGTCCACGATCCAGGCCGACCTGCGCGACGCCCGGCTGCGGCTGCTGGCCGACGAGCTGGTCCAGGCACGCGCCGCACTCGAGCAGGAGGTGGCCGACGAGACCGCGCTGCGCCGTCGCCAGGAGGCGCTGGCCGCGGAGCTCGAGGCCGCGCGTGCGCGGGAGACCGCGCTGGAGTCACGGCTGCACGAGATCGCACCGATGCTCGCCCGCGCTCAGGAGACCTGGTACCGGCTGTCCGGGCTGCGCGAGCGCACCCGGGGCACGGCCTCCTTGGCGGCGGAGCGGGCCCGCCATCTCGTGGCCGTGGCCGAGGAACCACGACGGGCGGGTGATCCCGCCACCCTCGAGGCCGAGGCCACCCGCGTACGGGAGCAGGAGGCGGAGCTCGCGGCGGTGACGTCCGCCGCGGCGGCCGGTCTGGAGACCGCGGTGGAGCGGCGGCAGGAGGCGGAAGCACGGCTGGCAGCCGAGGAGCGCCGGCTGGCCACCCTGGTCCGGGCCGCGGCCGACCGGCGGGCCGGGATCGCCCGGCTCTCCGGGCAGGTGGACGGGCTCCGACAGCGGGCCGCCGCGGCGGAGGCGGAGCTCGAGCGACTGGGCGCCGCCCGGGCCGAGGCGCTGGACCGGGCCGCAGCCGCCGAGCACGAGTTCACCGCGCTGGAGACGACGGTCGCCGGCCTCTCCGTGGGTGAGGAAGGGCTCGACGACGAACACGAGCGCGCCGCCGCCCGGCTGGGGGAGGCCGAGGCCGAGCTGGCCGCACTGCGGCACGAGGAGCAGCAGGCCGAGCGCGAACGCGGTGCTCTCGCCGCCCGCAAGGAGGCCCTCGAGCTCGGGCTGGCCCACAAGGACGGTGCGCGGGCCCTGCTGGCCGCCGCCGACCGTCTGCCCGGTGTCCGGGGGTCGGTCGCCGCCCTGCTGTCGGTCGAGAGCGGCTGGGAGGCGGCCCTGGCGGCCGCCCTGGGCCAGGCCGCGGACGCGGTCGCCGTGTCGTCGCTGGACGACGCGTTCTCCGCGCTGGAGCACCTCCGCACGGAGGACCTCGGCAGGGTCGGGCTCCTCGTCGGAGGCCTCCCCGTCGACCCGGGGCCCTGGCCGGCGCTCCCGAGCGGGCTGCACTACGCCGTCGACCTGGTGACCGCGCCCGCCGAGCTGTCGCCCGCCGTGGCGGTCCTGCTCCGGGGGTTCGTAGCGGTCGAGGACCTCCCTGCCGCCCGCGCGCTGGTCGCCGAGCTCCCGCACCTGTCAGCGGTGACCCGGGAGGGCGACCTCGTCGGAGCGGCGTTCACCCGTGGCGGCTCCGCGCGGGCGCCGAGCCTGCTCGAGGTGCAGGCCGCGGTGGACGAGGCCACGGACCGATTGGCCGACGTGACCCACCGGTGCGAGCGGCTGCGGTTCCGGACCGCCGAGGTCGACCGCCGCCGGGAGGAGGCCGCCGAGCAGGTGGCTTCGGCGCTCGCCAGGCTCCACGAGTCCGATGCCGAGCTCGCCGCCGTGGCGGAGCAGCTGGGCCGGTTGGGCAGCGCGGCGCGGGCCGCGGTCGACGAGGCCGACCGGCTGACCCACGCCATCGGCGAGGCGGAGGCGGCCCGGGACAGCGACCTGGCCGGGTTGGCGGACCTCGAGCGGCGGCTGGCCGGCGCGGGCGACGGCGGTGACGACGTCGGCGAGCCCTCCGCCGCCGAGCGCGACCGGCTGGCCGAGGCGGCCCGGCTGGCCCGCCAGGCGGAGACCGAGGCCCGGCTCACCCTCCGTACGGGGGAGGAACGTGCCCGCGCCCTGGCGGGGCGGGCCGACGCCCTCGAGCGCAACGCCCGTCAGGAGCGGGAGGCCCGCCGCCGGGTCGAGGAGGCCGCCGCCCGTCGGGCGGCGGAGGCGTCGGTGGCGCGGGAGGTCGCCGAGGCGGCCGAGCAGGTCCTCGCGCGGCTCGAGCGGAGCCTGCTCGCGGCCGACGCCCGGCGCGGCGGGGCCGAGGCCGAGCGCGTCACCGCCGATCGCGAGCTCGGGGAGGTCCGGACCACCGGCCGGCGGCTGTCGGCGGAGCTCGAGGAGGTGACCTCGTCGGTCCACCGGGACGAGGTCGCGCGCGCCGAGCAGCGGATGCGGGTCGAGGCGCTGGAGACCCGGAGCATGGACGAGCTCGGCACCGACCCGTCCGTCCTGGTGGAGGAGTACGGCCCGCACCAGCTCGTCCCGCCGCCGGCGGAGGCGCCGACCGCTCCCGACGCCGCCGCGGACCACGACGACCCCCGGACGCCGCCCACCCCGCGCCCGTACGTCCGCGAGGAACAGGTCAAGCGGGCCCGGGCCGCCGAGCGGGCGCTCGCCCTCCTCGGCAAGGTCAACCCGCTGGCCCTGGAGGAGTTCGCCGCCCTGGAGGAGCGCCACGCCTTCCTGGTCGAGCAGCTCGACGACGTCAAACGCACGCGGCACGACCTGCTCGACATCGTCCGGGAGGTCGACCAGCGGGTCGAGCAGGTGTTCGCGGCGGCATGGGCCGACACCGCCCGCGAGTTCGAGCAGGTCTTCGCCCGCCTCTTCCCGGGGGGCGTGGGCCGGCTCGTGCTCACCGAGCCCGACGACATGCTCGCCACCGGGATCGACGTGGAGGCTCGTCCGCCGGGCAAGAAGGTCAAGCGCCTGTCCCTGCTCTCCGGCGGAGAACGCTCGTTGGTGGCCGTCGCCTTCCTGGTGGCGCTCTTCAAGGCGCGGCCCAGCCCCTTCTACGTCCTGGACGAGGTCGAGGCCGCGCTCGACGACGTCAACCTCGGCCGCCTGCTCGAGATCTACGACGAGCTCCGTGAGACCAGCCAGCTCGTCGTCGTCACCCACCAGAAGCGGACGATGGAGATCGCCGACGCGCTGTACGGCACCTCGATGCGCGGCGACGGGGTGACCGCGCTCGTGAGCCAGCGGATTCGCGAGGCCGAGTCGGCCTGACCGGCCGGGCGACACCGCCACCACGGACACGACCCCGCGTGAGCGAGGTCACCGGCGCGCCGTCCTCGAGCACCCACGCCGAGGGCGCATCCTTGAGGGGTGATCGCCGTGATGCTCGCCATGCTCAGCATCGTCGTCCTGGCCGGCGTCGTGCTCGTCTACGTGGCCTTCCCGTTCAGCGGACATGACGCCGGGCCGCTGACGCGCGTCACCGGTCGACTCGCCCGGCTCGCCGACCACCTGCGCCCGACGGGGTCGGCGCCTCCCCAAGGACTGCTGTCGCGGCCCGAGCGGGACGCGCAGATCCGCCGCCGGATCGAGGAGGTCGAGCAGCGACTGGTCCATCCCTTCGGCGGCTCACAGGACGGGGAGGGCGAAGGGCCCGGGGCGGAGGGGTCGGCGGTCACTCCCCGGGCCCGCCACCGCCGGTAGCATCGGTCACGCTGCGCACCGGAGGCGGTGCGCCTGCTGACCAGGGGGTGGGGCCGTGGACCCGCTCGAACTCGCCCGGTGGCAGTTCGGCATCACCACCGTCTACCACTTCCTCTTCGTCCCGCTGACCATCGGACTCGCCTTCCTCGTCGCGGGCATGCAGACGGCGTGGCACCGGACCGGCGACGAGCGGTGGCTGAAGCTGACCAAGTTCTTCGGCAAGCTCTTCCTCATCAACTTCGCCATGGGCGTGGTGACGGGGATCGTCCAGGAGTTCCAGTTCGGCATGAACTGGAGCGACTACTCGCGCTTCGTCGGCGACATCTTCGGTGCGCCGCTGGCCATCGAGGGTCTGGCCGCGTTCTTCCTGGAGTCGACCTTCCTGGGGCTGTGGATCTTCGGGTGGGACCGGCTGCCGCGCAGGGTGCACCTGGCGAGCATCTGGATCGCGGCCTTCGGCACGCTGCTGTCTGCCTACTTCATCCTCGCCGCCAACTCCTGGATGCAGAACCCCGTGGGCTTCCGCTTCGACCCGGCCGCCGGCCGGGCGGAGCTCGACGACTTCTGGGCGGTCCTGACCAACGAGGTCGCGCTCGTCACCGTGCCGCACACGATCGCGGCGGCGTTCGTCACGGCGGGGGGCTTCGTCGCCGGTGTCTCCATGTGGTTGCTCGTGCGGCGCCGCGACGACTCGGCGACCGACCGACGGGCCTTCCGCTCGGGCGTCCGCGTGGGTGCGGTCACCTTGCTGGTGGCCGGTGTGGCCGTCGCCTACAGCGGCGATCTGCAGGCCAAGGTCATGACCGACGTCCAGCCGATGAAGATGGCGGCGGCCGAGGCCCTCTACGAGACGGAGACGTCCGCACCGTTCTCGCTGCTCACGATCGGCACCCTTGACGGCTCCGAGGAGCTCTACTCCATCACCGTCCCGGGGCTGCTGTCCTACCTCGCGACAGGCTCCTTCGACGGAACCGTCCAAGGCATCAACAACCTGCAGGACGAGTACGAGCAGACCTACGGGACGGGCGACTACACGCCCAACATCCCCATCGCGTACTGGACGTTCCGGTTGATGATCGGCGTCGGGATGGCTGCGGTTGCCGCCGGGCTGTGGTTCCTGTGGCTCGTCAGGGGCGAGCGGACACCGACGTCTCGGTGGGTCGTGCGCACGGCCGTGCTTCTGCCGCTCCTGCCCCTCGCCGCCAACTCCTTCGGCTGGATCTTCACCGAGATGGGCCGACAGCCCTGGATCGTCTTCAGCCTCATGCCGACGGCGGCGGGCGTGTCACCAGGGACCACGACCGGTGAGGTCGCCCTCTCGCTGGGTGTCTTCACCGTCCTCTACGGCCTGCTTGCCGTCGTCGAGGTGGGCCTGCTGATCCGCTTCATCCGCCCGGGGCTCCCCGACGTCACCCCGCCGCCCGAGGGCGAGGGATCCGACGAGGACCGCCCGATGGCGTTCGCCTACTGAGGACGGGGGCAGCGCAGCCGTGGAGCTCACGACCGTCTGGTTCGTGCTCATCGCCGTCCTCTGGGTGGGCTACTTCGTCCTGGAGGGCTTCGACTTCGGGGTGGGCATCCTGGGACCGGTGCTCGGGCGCGACGAGACCGAGAAGCGCGTGCTCATCAACACGATCGGCCCGGTCTGGGACGGCAACGAGGTGTGGGTCCTCGTCGCGGGCGGCGCCACGTTCGCGGCCTTCCCGGAGTGGTACGCCACGCTCTTCAGCGGCTTCTACCTGCCGCTGCTGCTCATCCTGGTGGCGCTGATCCTGCGTGGGGTCGCGTTCGAGTACCGCGGCAAGCGCGCGGACAGGGTCTGGCGGGCGCGCTGGGACCAGGCCGTCTTCTGGGGGTCGCTCGTCCCCGCGGTCCTGTGGGGCGTGGCGTTCGGCAACATCGTCCGGGGCGTGCCGATCGACGCCGACAAGGAGTTCGTGGGCGACCTCCTGGGCCTGCTGAACCCGTACGCCCTGCTGGGCGGGGCGACGACGCTGGCCCTCTTCGTCACGCACGGCGCCGTGTTCCTGGCCCTCAAGACCACGGGAGACGTCCGGGTCCGCGCCAACGCGCTGGCCGGCCGGGCCGGGCTGGTGGCGGCGGTGATCGCCGTCGCGTTCCTCGCCTGGACCTACGTCCTGCGCTCCGACGCCCAGCTGGCGGCAGGCTTCGTCGTGCTGGCGGCGCTCGCAGCCGCCGCGCTGGTGGGGGCGCTCGTCGCCAACCGGGCGGGCCGCGAGGGCTGGGCCTTCGTCGGCACGGCAGCGACGATCGGGCTGGCGGTCGCTGCCCTCTTCGTCAGCCTGTTCCCCGACGTGATGCCCTCCAGCCTCGACCCCGCCTACTCGCTGACCACGACGAACGCCGCGTCCACGGAGTACACCTTGACGATCATGACCTGGGTCGCGGTCGTCTTCACCCCGGTCGTGCTCCTGTACCAGGGCTGGACCTACTGGGTCTTCAGGCGGCGCATCGGGGTCGCGAACATCCCGGCAGAACCGCCGCGGGCCGGCGAGCCGGTCGGCCGGTGAGACCGCTCGACCCGCGGCTCCTCCGGTACGGCCGGGCCACCGCACCGTACCTCGCGGTGGTCGTCGCCCTCGGCGTGGCGACGGCCGTGCTCGTCGTCGTGCAGGCCGGGCTGATCGCCCACGCGATCGCCGAGACGTTCCTCGGCGGGGCGGGGCCCGGGCAGCTGCGGGCGACCCTGGTGGCGCTCGTCGCCGTGGTCGTCCTCCGGGCGGTGCTGGCGTGGGCCGTCGAGGTGGCGTCCCTGCGGGCGTCGGCCACGGTCAAGGCGCAGCTCCGGCGCCAGGTCCTCGCGCGAGCGGTGGCGCTGGGGCCGAGGTGGCTCGCGGGGCGGCGGCGCGCCGAGATCACGACGCTGACGACCCGCGGACTCGATGCGCTGGACGGCTACTTCGCCGGCTACCTGCCGCAGCTGGTGCTCGCCGTCCTGGTCCCCGTGGTGGTGCTGGCGCGGATCGTGCCGGCGGACCTGGTCGCCGCCGTCACGATCGCCGTGACGCTCCCGTTGATCCCCGTCTTCATGGCGCTCGTGGGCGTGGCCACGGAAGCCCGCAACCGCCGGCGCTGGAGGGCACTTGCCCGTCTCGGCCACCACTTCCTCGACGTGGTGTCGGGACTGGGCACGCTCAAGGTCTTCGGCCGCGCGTGGGCGCAGGTCGACAACATCCGCCGGGTGAATGACGACTACCGGCGGGCGACCATGGGCACCCTGCGCATCGCCTTCCTCTCCTCGCTCGTGCTCGAGCTGCTAGCGACCCTCGCCGTCGCCCTCGTCGCCGTCGGCATCGGGCTGCGCCTCGTCCACGGCGACCTGGACCTCGAGACAGCGCTGCTCGTGCTGATCCTCGCCCCCGAGGCCTACCTGCCGCTCCGCCAGGTGGGGGCGCGCTACCACGCCAGCACGGAGGGACTGGCGGCGGCCGAGGAGGCGTTCGCCGTGCTGGAGGCGCCGTCACCCCCCGTGGGGACGCGCACCGACGTCCCCGTCCCGGCAGACGTCCGGCTCAGGCGGCTGACCGTACGGCACGAGGACCGCGACGTACCGGCGCCGGCGGGGCTCGACCTCGACCTGCGTGCGGGGGAGGTGGTCGGGCTGGCGGGCCCGAGCGGCACGGGGAAGACCACGGTCCTGCACGTCCTGCTGGGGCTGCTGGCTCCCGACGAGGGCCGGGTCGAGGTGTCCGGGCCGACCGGGTCCGGCGGATCGGCGAGCGTGGACCTCGCTGCCCTCGACCCCGAGGCGTGGCGGGCCTGCGTCGCGTGGGTGCCGCAGGATCCCGTGCTCGCCGGTGCCACGGTCGCCGAGGCCGTGCGGCTGGGGCGCCCCTCGGCCGGTGACGCCGAGGTCCTCGCCGCGTCGTCCCGGGCCGGCCTGGTCGACGACCGCCGGCTCCCACACGGGCTGGCCACGCCGATCGGTGAGGCGGGGCGGTTGCTGTCCGCCGGCCAGCGCCGCCGGGTCGCCCTGGCGCGCGCCCTGCTCCGACGGGCCGACCTCCTGCTCCTCGACGAGCCCACGGCGGGGCTCGACGCGACGTCCGAGCGGGTCGTGCTCGACGCCGTGAGGGACGAGGCCCGCCGCGGCGCCGCGGTGCTGCTGGTCGCCCACCGGCCGGCGGCGCTGGCCGACGCCGACCGAGTCGTCCGGCTCACCCCGATCGGTGTCGACGCCGACGCGCTCGAGCAGGTGGCGACCCCGTGAGAGCGCTCCGTCGCATCCTCGCCGCCGGGCGACCCGTCCGCAGCCGTCTGCTCCTCGCCGCACTCGCCGGAACCGCGGCGGCGGGGAGCGCCGTGGCCCTGCTCGGCACCTCCGCGTGGCTCGTCTCGGCGGCGGCCCTCCAGCCGCCCGTGCTGCACCTCATGGTGGCGATCGTCGCGGTCCGCTTCTTCGGCATCTCGCGTGGTGTGCTGCGTTACCTGGAGCGGCTGGTCTCCCACGACGCGGCCTTCCGGGTCCTGGGGGAGCTTCGCCTGCAGCTGTACCGCCGCCTCGAGCGCCTGGCCCCCGCGGGGCTGCCCGCCTTCCGCTCGGGTGACCTGTTGGCCCGGCTGGTCGGCGACGTCGACACGGTGCAGGACCTGTGGCTGCGGCTCCTCCTCCCGTACACGGTGATCGCGGCGGTCGGCGGCGGAACCGTCCTCGCCGTGGGGCTCCTCCTGCCGTCGGTGGCGGCGGTCCTCGCCGCCGCGCTCGTGGCGGTCGTCGTGGCCGTCCCGTGGTTGGCGTCCGGTCTCGCTCGGCGCGCCGACGCCGCAGTGGCGCCGCTCCGCGGCGACCTCTCGACGTCGACCGTGGACCTGGTCCGCTCGGCCCCCGAGCTGGTGGCGTACGGCGCCGTGGAGCAGCGCTTGGCTGCCGTGGACCGGTGCGACCGCGAGCTGGCCGTTGCCGAGAGGAGATCCGCGGCGGGACTCGGCGTCGGCGCCCTGCTGACGACGCTGTTGGCGGGCGCCTCGGTGTGGGCCGCCCTGGCCCTGGGTGTCCCGGCCGTACGCTCCGGGCAGCTGCCCGGCGTCCTGCTCGCCGTGGTCGTGCTGGTCCCGCTGGCGGTCCACGAGGTGGTGGCGGCCGTCGTCCCGGCGGCCTCCCAGCTCCCGAGGGTCCGCGCCGCCGCGGAGCGTGTCGTCACGGTCCTGGACGCGCCGGCGCCGGTGGCCGAGCCGCCACTGGGCCCGGGACAGCAGGTGCCCGCCGGCCCGTACGGGCTCCGGTTGAGCGGCGTGGACGCCCGCTGGCCGGGGACGCCGACGGACGCGCCCGGCGTCGTCGGCGGTCTCGACCTGGTCGTGGCCCCCGGCTCCAGGGTCGCCCTCGTCGGTCCCAGCGGGTCGGGCAAGAGCACGGTCGCGGCGGTGCTGCTGCGCTTCCTCGACCCGTCCGCGGGCCTGGCGGAGCTCGTCGGGAGCGACGGCAGCGCCGACCTGACCGCGCTGGACCCGGACCGGTGCCGCAGGGTGATCGGGCTCGCGGCGCAGGACGCCCACGTCTTCGACACCACGATCGAGGAGAACGTGCGGCTGGCCCGCCGGGACGCCACGGACGCCGAGCTGCGTGACGCCCTCGGCCGCGCTCGCCTCCTGGAGTGGGCACTCGCCCAACCACTCGGCCTCGCGACCCCGGTGGGGGAGCACGGTGCCCGCCTCTCCGGCGGTCAGCGTCAGCGCCTCGCCCTCGCCCGCGTGCTGCTCGCCGACTTCCCCGTCCTCGTCGTCGACGAGCCGACCGAGCACCTCGACGAGCCGACTGCGGCAGCGCTGGCTGCCGACCTCGTGACCCTCTCCGCCGGCCGTACCCTGCTCGTCCTCACCCACCGGCCCGAGCTCTTCCCGGAGCTCGACGCCGTCGTGTCGCTCCCCGCGGCGGTCGCCGCCCGATCAGGATCACCCGGGGCGGGCGATGACGGGCGGCGCTCCGCCTGCGGTGATGGGGGTCCGAACCGGACGGAGGAGCAGCGATGACGACGGCGCGAGCGACGACGATCCCGGTGGTGGCACTCGCCTTCGTGCTGGTGCTGTCCGCCTGCGGCGCCGACGACACCGGGTCCGACGCGGCCGGCCCGACGGGCGGGTCGACCCCGACCACCGCGACCGAGCCGAGCGACGTGACCACCTCCCCGGGGTCCGACGGGACGGCGGACGTCTGCGCAGCGCGCGACGACCTGGAGCAGTCGGTCCAGGACCTCCGCGGCGTGGACGTCGTCGCCGGGGGCACCGACGACGTCGAGGCGGCTCTCGTTGACGTCCGGGACGACCTGGCGGCCCTGCGTGGCGCCGCCGGAGCGGATCTGCAGGACGAGGTCTCCAGCCTGGAGTCCGCGATCGAGGACCTCCAGGACACCTTGGACGGGGCCACCGAGCCGGCGACCGGGGCGCGTCTGACCGCGCTCGCGCAGGTGGTCACAGCGGGCGGGACGCTCGTCTCGGCGCTGCAGGACCTTCCCTGCGACTGACCCGGCACGGCCGCGGCTCACCGCCGGGCGGAGGACGGTGGACCCACCGGTGGCCACCGGTCCGTCTGCGAGGATCGGGTGGTGACCGAGCTGGTGATCCTCGCGGCCGTCCTGGCGGTCGTCCTGCTGACCGTCGCCCTCGTGTACGTACTGCCGCGGAGGCGACGCGAGGCTCCGCCTGCGCAGCCAGGCGTCGACTACGCGCCGGGGATCGGTGACGACGCCGGACCTCCGGTCGACGCCCCCAAGCGCAGCGTCGAGACGGTCGACCTTCCCGAGGCGCCGTCCGCGCCGTCCGGCGAGGCTCGCCCTGCCGAGACACTGCCCGGGGAGCTTCCCCCGGTCGAGCCGGGACCGGTCGTCGAGCGGCCGGCCCCGGCCGCCGGTCGGCTCGTCCGGCTGCGCTCCCGCCTCGCGCGCAGCCAGAGCGCCCTCGGCCAGGGCCTGCTCGCCCTCCTCTCCCGTGACCGGCTGGACGAGGACACCTGGGAGGAGATCGAGGACACGCTCATCACCGCCGACCTGGGTGTCGGACCGAGCCAGGAGCTCGTCCAGCGGCTGCGCGCGCGTACCCGCGTGGAAGGCGTGGCCGACGCCGCCGATGCCCGGCGGATGCTGCGCGAGGAGCTGCTCGCGCTGGTGGACCCGTCGCTCGATCGCAGCCTCCGTACCCAACGGCACGAGGGGCGCCCCGCCGTGCTGCTCGTGGTCGGGGTCAACGGAACGGGCAAGACGACGACCGTCGGCAAGCTGGCCCGGGTCCTGGTCTCCGAGGACCGGGACGTCCTCCTGGGCGCGGCGGACACCTTCCGGGCGGCGGCAGCGGACCAGCTGACCACCTGGGGGGAGCGGGTCGGCGTCGTGACGGTCCGCGGCGCCGAGGGTGCCGATCCCGCCAGCGTCGCGTACGAGGCGGTCCGGGCCGGCGTCGAGCAGGAGGCGGACGTGGTCGTCGTGGACACCGCGGGACGTCTGCAGACCAAGGTCGGGCTCATGGACGAGCTCGGCAAGCTCAAGCGCGTGGTGGAGAAGCACGGTCCGGTCGACGAGGTCCTGCTCGTCCTGGACGCCACGACTGGCCAGAACGGCCTCGCCCAGGCACGGGTCTTCGCCGAGGTCGTGGCGGTGACCGGGCTCGTCCTGACCAAGCTCGACGGAACGGCCCGCGGGGGGATCGTCGTCGCCGTCCAGCGCGAACTGGGCGTCCCGGTCA
>DASTQL010000196.1:0-2592 GCA_035761805.1 Jiangellales bacterium
CCGGCCAGCAGCGGCAGCGTGCACATCTTGGTGACCGCTTCGCGGGCGGAGTTGGCGTGGATCGTGCACATGCCGGGCAGCCCGGAGTTGAGCGCGATGAGCAGGTCCAGGCACTCCTGCTGGCGCACCTCGCCGACGATGATGCGCTGCGGGCGCATCCGCAGGGCCTCCTTGACCAGGTGGCGCAGGGTGATCTCGCCGGTGCCCTCGAGGCTGGGCTGACGGGTCTGCATCGCCACGACGTCGGGCAGCGGGATCTTCAGCTCGAAGACCTCCTCGCAGGTCACGACACGTTCGCGGGCCGGTACTGCGGCGGCCAGGCAGTTCAGCAGCGTGGTCTTGCCCGCCTGGGTGCCACCTGCGACCAGCAGGTTGAGACCGCTGACGACGCAGGCCTCGAGGAAGGCGGCCGCCTGCGGGGTGAGCGTGCCGAGGCCGACCAGGTCGTCGAGGTGGCTGGCGCGCACCACGAACTTGCGGATGTTGACCGCCCAGTGGGTCCTGGTGATGTCCGGGATCGCGACGTGCAGCCGACTGCCGTCGGGGAGCATCGCGTCGACGAACGGGGAGGAGAAGTCGATCCGCCGTCCGGAGCTCTTGAGCATGCGCTCGACCAGGGCTTGGACCTCCTCCTCGGTGAGGATGGTGGTGGTGAGCTCGCTGCGACCGTGACGGGCGACGAAGACGCGGCTCGGCTCGTTGATCCAGATCTCCTCGACGGCGGGGTCGTCGAGGTAGGGCTGCAGGGGGCCGTAGCCCGCGACGGCGTCGTAGACGCTCCTGGCGGTCGCGCCCGCGTCGCCCAGCGGTGGCAGTGCCGTGGACAGGCTCCGCAGGTCGTAGGCACCGACGACCTCCTCGACGATGCGGCGGACCGCCGCAGGCTCGGCGGCGGGGTCCAGCCCCTGGTTGCGGACGATGTCCCGGACCTCGGCGTCGATGATCTGGACCGCCGTCATCGCCTGGTGCCCCCGTAACGCCCTGCCCCCGGCCACTCCGGGCGCGGGCAGGATTGTGCCACCGTGTGACGTTCGCCACGCAACCCGTCGTCCACAGGCTGTCCGTCCTGGTCGGCGCGGCTCGCCCGCCATCCACCAGGATCGGCGCTGCCGTCCGGTACGAGTGAGGGGAGCCCGTCGATGGACCTGCGGCTCTCGGTGGTCGCCCCCGGGGCGCGAGCACCGGTCGACCTGCGGGTGAGCGCCCCCGCGGGGAGCCCTCTCGGGAGCGTGGCCGGCCACCTCCGCGCCGCCGCCGGTGTCGACGGATCCCTGTACGTGGCGGGCGTGCCGCTCCGGGACGAGACACCGCTGGGGACGCCACCGCTGGTGCACGGCGCCGTGGTCACGGTCGGGGATCCGGGACGTCGACAGCGACCGCGAGGCCTGCTGCAGCTGCGCGTGGTGGGGGGCCCGGACGCGGGTGCGATCCGCCACCTCGACCCGGGGGTCGTGCGAGTCGGCAGAGCCGTCGGCAACGACATCCGCCTCGACGACCCGGACGTGTCGCGGACACACGCGCAGCTGACGATCGGCTGGGACAAGGTCGGGGTCCGCGACCTCGGCTCGACCAACGGGACGACCGTGGGCGGTCGCCGGGTCTCCGACGAGGTCGTCCCGCTCCCGCTCGGCGCGCCCCTTCGCGTCGGGGCGTCCACCGTCGTCCTGGACATGCCCGTGCCCAGTCCCGCGGCGACCCGCCCCGACGGTGTCGGTCGGCTGGAGTTCAACCGCCCTCCGCGCATCCGGCACCGCAGGGCGGGGACGGAGATCAGCCTGCCGGCCGAACCGCGGGTCCGGGAGCGGACCCGGTTCCCCCTCGCCGCGGTGCTGCTGCCCTTGGTGCTCACCGGGGTCCTGGTGGCGGTCCTCCGGCGGCCGGAGTTCGTCGTGTTCGCGGCCCTGTCACCGCTGCTGCTGGGTGGCCAGTGGGTCGGCGACCGGCTGGGCCAGCGACGCGACGCACGGGGCGCGTGGGCGGACTACGAGCGGGCGGTGGCGACGACCCGGGCCCGGTTGGCCTCGGCCGTGGCCGAGGAGTCCGCGGCGGCGCGGGCGCGGGCACCGGATCTCGCCGACGTGCTGGCCACTGTCGAACTTCCGACGGCGACGCTGTGGCACCGCCGCCCCGCAGACGCCGACTGGCTGCTCGTCCGGCTGGGGACGGCCGACCAGCCCTCGACGGTCCGGATCCGCAGCCCGACACCCGAGGGCGTGCCGGCCGTCGACCCTCCGATGCTCCCCGACGCGCCGGTCACCGTGGCACTCGGCGAGGTCGGCGTCCTGGGCCTGGCCGGCGCACGCCACCGCGTCCTGGGGCTGGCCCGCGCCATGGTGGCCCAGCTCGCCGTGCTCCACAGCCCTCGTGACCTGCAGCTGGTTCTGCTCGCGCCGGGTGGGCGCGCCGCGGACTGGGCGTGGGCGCGGTGGCTGCCGCACCTGACGCCGTCCAACGGTCAGGACTGCGCCGCGCCCGTCGGACTCAACGATGCCCAGGCGGTGGCGCGGGTCCGTGAGCTGTCGGCCCTGGTGGAGGCCCGTCGGGAGGCGGCCGCCGACCGGACGCCGTGGCCGGGGCCGCACACGGTGTTCC
>DASTQL010000197.1:0-28220 GCA_035761805.1 Jiangellales bacterium
CCGGGGTGGTGAACATGGTCATTCGGGGCCGGGCAAAGCAACCGGGTCCTGGGCGGCGAGCCCTCTACGATGGGACATCCCCACCCCCGTACGGAGCGAGCGGCAGCATGCCCACGCGCACCCGCGACGACCTGCGCACCATCGCGATCGTCGCCCACGTCGACCACGGCAAGACGACGTTGGTCGACGCGATGCTGCGGCAGAGCGGGGTCTTCGGCGCGCACCAGGAGGTGGCCGACCGGGTCCTGGACTCCGGGGACCTCGAGCGCGAGAAGGGCATCACGATCCTGGCCAAGAACACCGCCGTGACCTGGGGGGACACCACCGTCAACATCGTCGACACCCCTGGCCACGCGGACTTCGGCGGCGAGGTCGAGCGAGGCTTGTCGATGGTCGACGGCGTCGTGCTGCTCGTCGACGCCAGCGAGGGGCCGCTGCCCCAGACCCGCTTCGTGCTGCGCAAGGCCCTCGGAGCCCGGCTGCCGATCGTGCTGTGCGTCAACAAGACCGACCGCCCCGACGCCCGGATCGCCGAGGTGGTGGACGAGACCTACGAGCTCTTCCTCGATCTCATGGACAGCACCGTCGACGAGTCCGCCCTGGACTTCCCGATCGTCTACGCCTGCGCCCGGGAGGGCAGGGCCTCCCTCGAGCGGCCCCAGGACGGCCACGCCCCCGACTCGCCCGACCTGCAGCCGCTCCTCCGCACGATCCTGGAGACCATCCCGGCTCCCAGGTACGAGGAGGGTGCCCCCCTCCAGGCGCACGTCACCAACCTCGACGCCAGCCCCTTCCTCGGCCGGCTTGCCCTGTGCCGCGTGTACCAGGGGACGATCCGCAAGGGGCAGCAGGTCGCGTGGTGCCGGGCCGACGGCAGTGTGCGGACCGTCAAGGTCACCGAGCTGCTCGTCTCGCAGGGGCTCGACCGCGTCCCCACGGACACGGCGCGGCAGGGCGACATCATCGCGGTGGCGGGCATCCCCGAGATCACCATCGGCGAGACGCTGGCCGACCCCGAGGACCCGCGCCCGCTGCCGCTCATCACCGTCGACGAGCCCGCCCTGGCGATGACCATCGGCACCAACACGTCACCCCTGGCGGGGCGGTCGGGTGGGACGAAGCTGACGGCGCGGCAGGTCAAGGAGCGCCTCGACCGCGAGCTCGTCGGCAACGTCTCGCTGCGGGTGCTGGCGACCGAGCGGCCGGACACCTGGGAGGTGCAGGGACGCGGCGAGCTCGCCCTGGCAGTCCTCGTCGAGACGATGCGGCGGGAGGGCTTCGAGCTCACCGTCGGCAGACCCCGGGTCGTGACGCGCGAGGTGGACGGCCGGCTGCACGAACCGGTGGAGCGGCTCACCATCGACGCCCCGGAGGACTACCTCGGCAGGATCACCCAGCTGCTGGCGGCGCGGAAGGGCCGCATGGAGCAGATGGTCAACCACGGCACCGGCTGGGTCCGGATGGAGTACCTGGTGCCCGCCCGCGGCCTGATCGGCTTCCGCACCGAGTTCCTCACCGAGACCAGGGGAACCGGGCTCGCCCACCAGGTCTTCGAGCGCTACGAGCCGTGGACCGGCGAGATCCGCTCGCGCCCCTCCGGCTCGCTCGTGGCCGACCGTACGGGTGTGGCGACCTCGTTCGCGATGTTCGGTCTGCAGGAGCGCGGAACGCTCGTCGTCGACCCGGGCACGGAGGTCTACGAGGGCATGATCGTCGGGGAGAACTCCCGCCCGGAGGACATGGACGTCAACATCACCAGGGAGAAGAAACTGAGCAACGTCCGCTCGTCGACGGCCGAGGAGCTGGAGCGGCTGATCCCGCCCCGCCGGCTCTCGCTCGAGCAGGCGCTGGAGTACTGCGCCGACGACGAGTGCGTGGAGGTCACGCCGCAGGCCGTCCGGCTCCGAAAGGCGGTACTGGATGCCACCGAGCGTGCGCGGACGGTTGCGCGACGCAAGCGCGGGCGGGCCTGACCGGCTGCCCACCGGTTGGGGAGTGGGCGCGGGCGTGACCGAAACGCAACCCTGTCTTGCCCTTCGAGACCCTCCCGTGACCGAAGCCGCCACGGGCCGGTGATAGAACAGGACGGACCGAGTACCGGCGAGTACCGCCGGGAACGTCCGATTTGCGGTCCGGAGGACCTCCGGGCCCACAGCTCCCCGTGCGGGCTGGCGAAAGGAAGGAAGACCTCCATGCGAGGAAGGGCGCATCTACGCTGGGCCGTGGGAGTGAGCGCGCTCGCTCTGACCCTGGCAGCGTGCGGTGGCGACGACGACGGCGAGGAGGGCAACGGCGCGGCCGGCGGCGAGGAAGAGGTCACCGGCGGCACGTACAGCCTCTTCATCACCCAGCCGGAGAACCCCCTGGTCCCCGGCAACACGAACGAGTCCGAGGGCAGCCAGGTCATCGAGGCGCTGTTCACGGGCCTCATCGAGTACGACCCGGAGACCTCCGAGGCCCAGTACACGGGTGTCGCCGAGTCGATCGAGTCCGACGACGCGACGAACTGGACGGTCACCCTCAAGGAGGGCTGGACCTTCCACGACGGGACGCCGGTGACCGCCCAATCCTTCGTGGACGCGTGGAACTACACCGCCTACAGCCCCAACGCCCAGGGCAACGCCTACTTCTTCAGCCGCTTCGCCGGCTACGACGACCTCCAGGGCGAGACCGACGCGGAGGGCAACGTCACGGCCGAGCCGGCCGCGGAGGAGATGTCCGGCCTCGTCGTCGAGGACGAGCTGACCTTCACTGTGGAGCTCTCGGAGCCCTACGCCCAGTTCCCGACCACTCTCGGCTACAACGCGTACATGCCGCTCCCGGAGGCCTTCTTCGACGACCCCGAGGGCTTCGGCGAGCAGCCGATCGGCAACGGCCCGTTCCAGGCCGAGGAGCCCTTCGTCGAGGGCCAGGGCGCCACCCTGACCAGGTACGACGACTTCGGCGGCGAGCAGCCGGCCAACGCCGACTCGGTGGAGATCCGCGTCTACACCGACATCAACACCGCCTACACCGACGTCCAGGCGGGCAACCTCGACGTCGTCGACCAGATCCCGCCGGACGCGATCACCAGCGCTCCGGACGAGTTCGGCGACCGCTTCATCGAGCGGCCGCGCAGCGACATCACGCTCATCTGGATGCCGATCTACGACGAGCGCTTCGCCGACAAGCGCGTCCGCCAGGCGTTCTCGCTGGCCATCGACCGGGAGGCGATCGTCGACGCCGTCTTCAACGGCACCCGTGAGCCGGCTCACTCGATCATCTCGCCGGTCGTCGCCGGTGCCCGTGACGACGCCTGCCAGTACTGTGACCCCGACCCGGAGCGGGCCAACCAGTTGCTCGACGAGGCCGGCTTCGACCGGTCCCAGACGCTCGAGCTCTGGTTCAACGCCGGTGCGGGCCACGACGAGTGGATGCAGGCGGTCGGCAACCAGATCCGCGAGAACCTGGGCATCGAGTACACCCTCCGCGGTGACCTCGAATTCGCCCAGTACCTCCCGCTGATCGACGAGGGCAACATGACCGGACCGTGGCGCCTCGGCTGGATCATGGACTACCCGGTCGCCGAGAACTACCTCGGACCGCTGTTCGCCTCCACCGCCCACCCGCCGGGGGGGTCGAACGGCGCCTTCTACAGCAACGAGGAGTTCGACAGCCTCATCGCGGAGGGCAATGCGGCAGAGAACGACGAGGACGCCGTAGCGGCCTACCAGCAGGCCGAGGACATCATCCTCGAGGATCTGCCCGCCATCCCGATGTGGTTCGGTCTGGTCCAGAGCGTCCACTCGGAGAACATCGACAACGTGGTGATCGATGCCTTCGGCCAGATCAAGACCGCGCAGGTCCAGGTCGTGGGCGGCTGACTCCCACTGACCGCGCCCGTCCGTGACGGGACACGACAGCAGCGCCCGGCCGGCACACCCGGAGTGTGCCGGCCGGGCTCTGTCCAGCCCGCAGCCCGGAGCGGGGCGGTATGGTCCAGCAACCAGCACTTCTCGGGAGTTGGCGTGGGTCGATACATCGCGCGACGCGCTCTGCTCGCGGTCCCGGTGCTCTTGGGTGCGTCGTTCCTCATCTTCGCGCTCGTCTACGCCATCCCCGGGGACCCGATCCGGGCGCTGGCCGGCGACCGGCCGCTGCCTGCGGCGGTCCAGGCGCAGCTGCGCGATGACTACAACCTCAACGACCCGCTGCTCGTGCAGTACGGCAAGTACGTCCTCGCGCTGACGCAAGGCGACTTCGGCACCGACTTCTCCGGACGCCCCGTGCGGGACACGATCGAGCAGCGGCTGCCCATCACGGCGAGGCTCGCCGTCGTCGCGATCATCTTCGAGGCGATCTTCGGTCTCACCGCCGGCATCGTGGCGGGACTGAGGCGCGGGTCATTCCTCGACAGCCTCGTCCTGGTCAGCACGACGATCGCCGTCTCGATCCCGGTCTTCGTGCTGGGCTTCATCGCCCAGGTGACCTTCGGCCTCAACCTGGGTTGGTTCCCCATCGCCGGCATCAACCAGGGTTGGTACAGCTACATCCTCCCGGGCCTCGTCCTCGCGGCTGCGTCGACCGCGTACGTCGCGAGGCTGACGAGGACGAGCCTGGCCGAGAACCTGCGCAACGACTACGTCCGCACTGCGAAGGCGAAGGGGCTGAAGAAGCGCACCATCATCGGAAAGCACACGCTCCGCAACAGCCTGATCCCGGTCGTGACCTTTCTCGGGGCCGACTTCGGCGCCCTGATGGCGGGAGCCATCGTGACCGAGGGCGTCTTCAACATCCCGGGTCTCGGTCGGGCGGTGTTCGACGCCATCGGGCGCCAGGAGGGTGCCGTGGTGGTCGGGATCGTGACGCTCTTCGTCCTGGTCTTCATCATCTTCAACCTGCTGGTCGACGTCCTGTACGCCGCCCTCGACCCCAGGATCCGCTATGAGTGATCTTCGCAGCGACGACGACCGGGTCCTCGACGAACGGGGGGACGACACCGTCGAGGCAGAGCTCGAGGCGTTGACCGGTGCCGGCCAGCTGAGGCAGAGCAGCCTGTGGGGTGACGCGTGGCGCAAGCTCCGGCGCAGCCCGCTGTTCATCTTCGGCGCGGTGATCAGCATGGTGCTGGTTCTGATGTCGCTCTTCCCGCAGCTGTTCACCCGGACGGACCCCCGGGCCTGCGACTTGTCGAAGTCGCGCCAGGGGCCGAGCGCCGAGGCGTGGTTCGGCTACGACGTCCAGGGCTGCGACTACTACGCCAACGTCATCTACGGGGCGCGGAACTCGATCACCATCGGCTTCACCGTGGTCATCGGGTCCATCATCATCGGCGTGGTGCTGGGCGCGCTGTCCGGCTACTACGGCGGTGGGCTCGACACCGTGATCACCCGGCTCACCGACATCATGTTCGGCCTACCGACGATCCTCGGGGCGATCGTCATCCTCACCGTGCTCAACCAGAGCCTCGGGCGCACCGTATGGACGGTGTCGCTGGCGCTGGTCGTGCTGGGTTGGATGGTGCCGTTGCGACTGCTGCGGTCCAGCGTGATCTCGGTCAAGGGTGCGGACTACGTGTCGGCGGCAAGGGCCATGGGGTCGCGCAGTCGGCGGATCATCGCCCGGCACGTGCTGCCCAACTCGACCGGTCCGGTGCTGGTCTACGCCACCATCGCGGTCGGCAGCTACATCGGTGCCGAGGCCACCCTGTCCTACCTCGGCATCGGTCTGCAGCTGCCGGAGTACTCGTGGGGGCTGCAGATCAACAGCGGCCAGCGGTGGGTGCGCGACGCCCCGCACCTGGTGCTCTTCCCCGGCATCCTCCTGTCGATCACGGTCCTGTCCTTCATCATCATGGGCGACGCCCTCCGCGACGCCCTCGACCCGAAGAATCGCTGATGACCGACCTGCAGACCACTCCGTACGCCGACATGCCCGGACCGGGCGAGACGATCCTCGAGGTCCGTGACCTCGCCGTCGAGTTCCGCACCCGCGACGGTGTGGTCAACGCCGTGAACGGCATCACCTACACCGTGGCCCAGGGCGAGACCTTGGCCATCCTCGGTGAGTCGGGATCGGGCAAGAGCGTCAGTGCCCAAGCGGTCATGGGCATCCTCGACATCCCCCCCGCAGTGATCACCTCGGGTGAGATCCTCTTCCAGGGCGACGACATGCTCCTGATGTCCGAGGAGGATCAGCGACAGATCCGCGGCGCAGGCATCTCGATGATCTTCCAAGACGCGCTGTCGTCACTGAACCCGGTGTTCACCGTTGGCTTCCAGATCGGCGAGATGTTCCGGACGCACCGTGGAACCTCCCGCAAGGAGGCCAAGGCCAAGGCCGCCGAGCTCATGGACCGGGTGCGCATCCCTGCCGCCCGGGAGCGCATCGACGACTACCCGCACCAGTTCTCGGGAGGCATGCGCCAGCGCGTGATGATCGCGATGGCCCTGGCCCTCGACCCGGCCCTGATCATCGCCGACGAGCCGACGACGGCCCTCGACGTGACCGTCCAGGCGCAGATCATGCAGCTCCTGTCCGACCTGCAGGCCGAGACCGGCACCGGGCTCATCCTCATCACCCACGACCTGGGCGTGGTCAACGAGGTCGCCGACAAGGTCGCGGTGATGTACGCGGGACGGATCGTCGAGGAGGGCACGGTCGACGAGGTGTTCACCCAGCCGGCCCATCCCTACACGGCCGGGCTGATGGCGTCCATCCCGCTCGCGGAGCGGCCGGGTCAGCGGCTCAACCCGATCAAGGGCACGCCGCCCAACCTCGCCTACATCCCGCCCGGCTGCGCCTTCCACCCCCGCTGCCCAATGGCGCGAACGGGCAAGGCGGCCCAGCCGGGCGGCGACTGCCGTAGCGACCTGCCGGTGCTCCGCGAGGTCGCCGTGGGTCGTCGCGCGGCCTGCCACTACAGCGAGGAGCTGCTCCATGGCTGACACGGGGGGCACCGGGCGCCCGGCGGGCACCGAGCCGCTGATCAGGATCGAGGGCCTGACCAAGCACTTCCCGTTGACGACCGGGATCCTGTTCAAGAGGACAGTCGGACAGGTGCAGGCCGTCGACGGCGTCGACTTCGAGGTGTGGCCGGGCGAGACCCTCGGTGTGGTCGGCGAGTCCGGCTGCGGCAAGTCAACCGTTGCCAAGCTGATCGTCGGGCTGGAGAAGCCGACCGCGGGGCGCATCGTCTACAAGGGCCAGGACGTCGCGTCGATGTCCACCGGCGAGCTGCGTCGCTACCGGCGGCAGGTGCAGATCATCTTCCAGGACCCCTACTCCTCGCTGAACCCGCGCATGACCGTCGGCGACATCGTCGCGGAGGGCTGGGAGGTGCACCCCGACGTCGTCCCCAAGGGCGACCGGTACCGCGAGTCGCAGGAGCTCCTCGAGCGGGTGGGCCTCAACCCCGACTTCATCAACCGCTACCCGCACCAGTTCTCCGGCGGTCAGCGGCAGCGCATCGGCATCGCTCGTGCGCTGGCGCTCAAGCCCGAGGTGATCGTCTGCGACGAGCCGGTATCGGCGCTCGACGTCTCCGTCCAGGCCCAGGTGATCAACCTGCTCTCCGACCTGCAGACGGAGTTCGGGCTCTCCTACGTGTTCATCGCGCACGACCTGTCCGTCGTCCGCCACATCAGCGACCGCACCGCCGTCATGTACCTCGGGCGGGTCGTCGAGATCGGGCCCGAGACCTCGGTCTACGACACGCCGAGCCACCCCTATACCCAGGCGCTGCTGTCTGCCGTGCCGGTGCACGAGCCCGTGCTGCGGGGGGTCAAGGAGCGCATCGTCCTCACCGGGGACGTGCCCAGCCCGGCGAACCCGCCGAGCGGCTGCCGCTTCCGGACCCGCTGCTGGAAGGCCACCCAGATCTGCACCGACGAGGACCCGGCGCTCGTCGTGCGCCCCGGCAGCGACAACCCTGTCGCCTGCCACCACGCCGAGGAGCTCGTGGTCGTCCACACCGACGCGGTGGAGTAGCCGGCCCGTGCCCGTCCGGCGGCTGCTGCTCGTCCACGCGCACCCCGACGACGAGACGATCACCTGCGGGGCGACCATGGCCCGCTACGCCGCGGAGGGGGTCGCGGTGACGCTCGTGACCTGCACCCTCGGGGAAGAGGGCGAGGTCGTCGTCCCGGAGCTGGCGCATCTCGACTCCGCACACGAGGACCGGCTGGGACCGCACCGCGCAGACGAGCTGGACAAGGCCATGGCAGCCCTCGGGGTGCGGGATCACCGGCTGCTCGGCGGGGCCGGTCGCTTCCGCGACTCGGGGATGGTGTGGGACCCCGGCGGGCGAGCGGCCGCCCCCGCCCGTCTCCGTACGGGAGCGTTCTGGTCCGCCGACCTGCGGGAGGCGGCCGACGAGCTGGTCCCCGTCCTGCGGGAGACCCGGCCGCAGGTGGTGGTCACCTACGACGACGGCGGTGGCTACGGCCACCCCGACCACGTGCAGGCCCACCGGGTGACGACCTATGCGCTCGCGCTGGCCGCAGCACCCTCGTACCGCCCCGACCTCGGCGACCCGTGGCAGGTGGCCAAGGTCTACTGGACGGCCGTCCCGCGCACGGTGGTCGAGGCGGGCGTCCAGCGGGTGAGCGGCGGTGGGTCGCCCTTCCGCGTGGTGCCGGCGCACGAGCTGCCGTACGGCGTCCCCGACGCCTGGGTGACCACGAGGATCGACGGCAGCGCCCACCTCGCGGCCAAGACCGCCGCGCTGCGCGCCCACGCGACCCAGGTGCTGGTGCACGAGCCCTTCTTCGCGCTGTCGAACGAGGTGGGGCAGGTCATCTCCGGCGAGGAGTACTTCCGCCGCGTGCAGGGACCTGCCGACGCGTCGGACTCGCGCACCGGGCTCGAGGACGACCTCTTCGCCGGCCTCGCACCGCCGTGATCCCTCCGCCGCCGGCCCGGGGCCCGCGGCGGCGACGGCTGCGCGTGGCCGCCCTGGTCCCCGTTGCCGTCGTGGCCGCCGCGTGCGCCTGCTTCGTCCACCCCACGACCGTGACGTTCGCCACCCTCAGGTTGCCTGTCGGGCTGGCGCTGGCGCTCGGCGGGACGGCCGGCGTGCTCGCGATGGGCACGCTCCTCTCCCGTACGAGATGGGGTTCGGGAGCCGTGGCCGCGGCGTGGCTGGTCACCGTGGTCATGCTGTCGCTGCCTCGCCCGGAGGGCGACGTGGTGATCGCCCAGGACGCTGTGGGCCTGACCTTCCTGGGGGTCGGCGTCGTCCTGGCCGGCGTCGCGGTGGGGCTGCCGGCGGGCGGGCTCGGCTACCATGGCCGACTGGCGGCGGTCTCGCCGCACGTCCCCGGCAACCCGTAGAGAGTGTGTTCGCGCTTGTCCGACCGCATCACGCCCGCCAGCGACGTCCGGCCGGACGAGCCGTTCGACGACCAGCCGCTCGAGACGTCCCCCGACGGTTCCCGGCGTCGCCGACTGCTGCTCGTCGTCGGCGCTGCTGTGGTCGGGCTGCTCCTGCTGGGCTACGGGGCGGCGTACGCGGCGGTGGGTGGCGAGCTGGCCCGCGGGGCGACGGTGCTCGGCGTCCCCGTGGGGGGCCTCACGCCCGCGGAGGCGGAGGAGCTGCTGGCGGCCGAGCTGCCCGAGGTGGTCGGCGAGCCGATCTCGGTCACCGTCGACGACGAGTCCTTCGAGCTCGTGCCGGCCGAGGCCGGGCTGTCCGTCGACGTCCCCGCGACCGTCGACGACGTGCCGGGGGCGAGCGCGAGCCCGGTCTCGCTGATCCGCGCGCTGCTCGGAGCCGGAGCGGTGGAGCCCGTCGCCGCCGTCGACCGCCCGGCGCTCGTCGCCTCACTCGGCGGCCTCGCCGAGCTGTCCGACCGCGAGCCGGTCGAGGGCGGCGTCGGCTTCGCCGAGGGGGAGGCGGTCGCCACCGAGGCGGTCAACGGCCGGACCCTCGACGTCGAGGCGGCGGCCGACGAGGTGGCCGAGTACTTCCCGCTCCCGGACGGCCCCGTCGCCCTGCCGGTGACCGAGGTCGAGCCGACGGTGACCCAGGCCGAGGTGGACCGGGCGATGGAGGAGTTCGCCGTCCCGGCGATGTCCGCGCCGGTGGCCGTGGTCGCCGGCGACAACCGGGTCGAGCTCAGCGCGGCTGAGATCGGCGCAGCCCTGTCGATGTCCCCGGACGAGGAGGGCCGGCTGGTCCCGAGTCTGGACGCGGCCGCACTGGCCGAGAGTGCCTCGGACGAGCTGGCCGCGCTCGGTCAGGACGCCCGCGACGCGTCGATCCAGATCGGCGCCAACGGCCCGGTGATCGTCCCCGCCCAGGAGGGCCAGGGGGTCGAGGGCGAAGAACTCACCAGCGGCGTCCTCGACGTCCTCACCCGCTCCGGCGACGAGCGCACCGTGACCGTGACGCTGACGACGGTCGAGCCCGAGCTCACGACCGCTGGCGCCCAGGACCTGGGCGTCACGCAGGTCGTCTCGGAGTTCACGACGCAGTTCCCGCACGCCGACTACCGCAACGTCAACATCGGTCGGGCGGCCGAGCTGATCGACAACACGCTGGTCCTGCCCGGCGATACCTTCAGCCTCAACGAGACCGTGGGCGAGCGCACCGAGGCCAACGGCTTCACCAAGGGCTTCATCATCAACGAGGGCCGCCTGGTCGAGGACCTGGGCGGCGGGGTCTCGCAGGTCGCCACCACGACCTACAACGCCGGGTTCTTCGGTGGCATGGAGGACGTGGAGCACAAGCCGCACAGCCTGTACTTCTCGCGCTACCCGATGGGACGCGAGGCCACCGTGGCCTGGCCCAGCCTGGACATGGCCTTCAAGAACAACACCCCGTACGGCGTCGTGGTGGACACCAGCTTCCGCCCCAGTTCCTCGGGCCGGCAGGGTTCCCTGACCGTGCGGCTGTGGAGCACGAAGTACTGGACCGTCACCGAGACCACCGGTAACCCCACCAACGTCACCGAGCCCGGGACCGTCTACGACACCAGCCCGGACTGCTCCCCGCAGGCCGGCATCCGCGGATTCGACGTCGTGGTCACCCGGACGCTGAGCCGGCCCGGGGCGGAGCCGATCACCGAGGAGTACTTCACCCGCTACAAGGCGGGGGACGACGTGGTCTGCCGCGCCGAGCCCTGAGGGGTCTGTGCTCAGTTCAGCCGTGCCCGCGCCGCCCGGGCGGTTCGGCGGGTGGCCTCGGCCGCCGCGGGGTCAGCGGGTTGGACCGCTTCGGCGTACTCCTCCAGCGCAACGGCGCCACCGACGAAGTCACCGCCCCGCACCAGCAGCTCCCCACGCTCGCGCCGGAGCGCGGCCGGGTGGCGGGGGAGCAGCAGCCCGAGCTCGACCGCCCACAGCCGGGTGCGCCTGCGCTCCAACGTGTCGCCCGCCCACGCCCGGATGTTGGCGAGGAGCCGCTGGAGGATCTCGACCGGCTCCCACGGGTGCAGCAGCCCGGTGTGGAAGGGCACGCCCGCCGCCTCGGCCAGCTCGGCGGCCTCGCCGGTGCGCAGGCGCCGACCGCCCCGCCAGGGGTCGACCAGCTCGTGCCAGCCGCCCGGGTCGCCGACGCCGACCACGAAGTGGCCGGGCAGGCCCACCCCGTACGCCGGGATCCCGGCCCGCCGGGCCACCTCGAGCCAGACGACCGACAGCAGGATCGGCAGGCCGCGGCGGCGGCGCAGGACGTGGGGGAGCAGCGACGAGCGGAGGTCAGCGTAGTCCTCGGGCGAGCCGGCGAAGCCCGCCAGGACGTGGCGCAGCCGCTCCGGCGGGTGACCCCCGACCGGCACACGACCGGCCAGCTCGTCGAGCACCCCGAGCCAGCCGTCCACCTCGAGACCTGGGTCCTCCTCGGCGGCGAGGAGCAGGCAGGCCAGCCCCAGATCGACCTCCGGCGCCCGGACCACCTCGGCGAAGCGCTCCCGCGACGCGCTCACGGCCTCCGACGGTAGTGGTAGCGGTGGTGGTCCACGAGCCCGAGCCGCCCGTAGGTGGCCCGGGCCGCGGCGTTCTCCTCCGCCACCTGCAGGTAGACCCTCGTGGCCCCGTGGCCCGCCGCCCACCGGGTGAGCCCGCCCAGCACGTGCGTGCCCAGGCCGAGCCGGCGTCGGTCGGGCACGACCTCGACGGCCGTGACACCGAGCCAGCCGACCCCGTCGGGCGCACTCGTCACGGCGCCCCGGGCGACCGCGACCGTCCGGCCGGAGGGCTCTCGGACCGCGGCGAAGCCCACGGCATCACCCCGGACGAGGACCGCTCGCGCACCCGGAGGCAGCTCGCCCCCCCGGTAGTGGTAGGCGGCCAGCCAGTCGGCGTCGGGCTCCGGCTCCACCCGTACGGGAGGGAGCTCCCGCCCGGGCCGGGCCGCGGCGATCGCGACGTCCAGCTCGGGCAGCTCGGCGGTCAGGACGAGGACGGGGTTGAAGCGCGCCCAGCCGAGGGCATCCAGATGAGCGGTCAGTCCCGCGTCCAGCGGCTCCACCACCTGGAACCGGGGCGGCAGGCCCCGCGCGTCGTACCAGTCCTCGACGGCAGCCACGGCCTCGCCCACGGCGGCCGGAGCGTCACCGAGCGGGAGGCAGGAGTTGGCCCGGCCGGTGAACCCCCCGGCGGCCCGGAGCAGCCACCCGCCGAGGCGCTCCTCCTCGTCGGCCAGCCAGGCGAGGGCTGCCGCCGCCTCGAGCGCGCGGACCTCGCGGCGGGGCACGGGTCGGGGTGGAACCGGCTTCGCGGCGACCACCGCCGACTCGGCCACCTCGACGACCGAGCCGTCGCCGCGGCGCACCCGCACGACCCCGGACTCCAGGCCCTCGAGGACGCCGAGCACGTCCGTCGCGGACGGGCCACCGCCGAGCGGCGTGCCGACGGCCGGAGCACCCTCCGTCCGCCGCGGTGCTGGGCGCAACCGGTAGCGGACGACGACCCGCGTCCCGACGTCGCTGGGGGTGAGGAACGGCATACGCTGGCCTCCTGACGGACACGATGGGGGCGTCGCGATACTAGGCGCCAACACCCGGACGCCGACCGCATTTCGTGCACCACCAGGAGGAGCTCGCCGTGACCTATGTCATCGCGCAGCCGTGCGTCGACCTCAAGGACCGCGCCTGCGTCGAGGAGTGCCCGGTCGACTGCATCTACGAGGGCGAGCGGATGCTCTACATCCACCCCGACGAGTGCGTCGACTGCGGGGCGTGCGAGCCGGTCTGCCCGGTGGAGGCGATCTTCTACGAGGACGACGTGCCGGAGCAGTGGAAGGAGTACTACACCGCCAACGTCGACTTCTTCGAGGACCTCGGCTCGCCCGGGGGCGCCTCCAAGCTCGGGGTCATCGACAAGGACCACCCGCTGATCGCCGCCCTGCCGCCCCAGACCCAGGCCGAGGGCTGACCGGACCCGTGCCCGCCGGGAGCAGCCTCGGTCTCCCCGACTTCCCCTGGGACCGGTTACGGCCCTTCCGCCGGCGTGCCGAGGCCCACGTCGGAGGCCTGGTCGACCTGTCCGTCGGCACCCCCGTCGACCCCACTCCCGAACGGGTACGGGAGGCGCTGGCGGCGGCCGCCGACGCACCGGGCTACCCGCAGACGCACGGCACGCCCGCCCTGCGGGAGGCGGTGGTCGGCTGGCTGGCGCGGCGACTCGGCATCATCGGGGTCGACCCGCAGGCGGTCCTGCCGACGATCGGGTCCAAGGAGCTGGTCGCCTGGCTGCCCACGCTGCTCGGTCTCGGCCTCGGCGATCTGGTCGTGCACCCGTCGCTGGCCTATCCGACGTACGACGTGGGGGCCCGGCTGGCCGGCGCCGAACCGCTCGGCACCGACTCGCTCACCTCGCTCGGGCCGCGTCGGGTCTCGCTGCTGTGGCTCAACTCGCCGGCCAACCCGCACGGGCGGGTGCTGCCGGCCGAGCACCTGGCCAAGGTGGTCGCGTGGGCCCGCGAGCGCGGGGTCGTGGTGGCCTCGGACGAGTGCTACGTCGAGTACGGCTGGGAGGCCCGGCCGTACTCCGTGCTCGACGAGGCGGTCTGTGCCGGCTCGTACGAGGGGGTGCTGGCCGTCCACTCGCTGTCCAAGCGCAGCAACCTGGCGGGCTACCGGGCCGGCTTCGTGACCGGCGACCCGGACCTGGTGGCGCGGCTGCTCGAGGTGCGCAAGCACGCCGGGATGATGGTCCCCACCCCGGTCCAGGCTGCTGCCGTGGTGGCGCTCGACGACGACGAGCACGTCGAGGACCAGCGCCGCCGCTACGCCGCCCGGCGGGCGGTGCTCCGTCCGGCGCTCGAGTCCGCCGGCCTGCGGGTCGAGCACAGCGAGGCCGGCCTCTACCTGTGGGCGACTGCCGACGAGCCCTGCTGGGAGACCGTCGCCCGGCTCGCCGGTCTGGGCGTCCTGGTCGCCCCCGGCGACTTCTACGGACCGGCCGGCGCCGGCCACGTCCGGGTCGCGCTGACCGCCGCTGACGAGCGGGTGGCCGCGGCCGCCGAGCGGTTGGCCTCCTGAGCGCCGGTCCCGTCCTCCGGCGTCCCGGTCGGTCGAGGTGGGTCACGTGCCGCGGACCACGTCGACGTGCACGTGGTCGAGGTGGCGCAGCACGGGGTCCCGCGTGTCGCCGGACGGGTGGCGGTAGTCGCGCCAGCCCTCGGCGCTGCGCCGGGCGGACCAGATCCGGTCGTCGTAGATGACCGTGGCCACGCCGAGCCGGTCGGCGTTCGCGACCAGCCAGTGCGCCACCGCCCAGCCGACGCGCGTCTGCTCCGGGTCGTCGTACGGGCGGAAGAAGAGGTCCACGGCACGGCCGTCGTAGTGCGCCGACCCGGCGACGTGGCCGCTGTCGACGCCTCCCGCGGCGTAGCCACCGGTCTCCTGCTCCCCGAAGGTCGTGTCGACCTCGTCGCGGACCTGCAGTGCCCGGTCGGTGAGGCCGTCCCCGCCCTCGGACTCCCGCTCGTACGAGCCGTGGCGCACCGTGCAGGTCAGGGCCGCCGGGGAGTGGCCGGTGAGCGCCGAGGCGACGACCCGGGCGTCCTCCTCGTGGTCGGCGTAGGCCTCGGGGAACGCGCTGCGCTGCACGGCCTGGGCCACGTCGGTGACGACGCCGTCGGTGTAGCCGGGCACCCGCTCGAGGGCGTCGTAGAACCGCTCGCTGGCATGGACCGGGTCCTGGACCTGCTCGGGCGTGCCCCACCCCTGCGACGGGCGCTGCTGGAAGAGACCCAGCGAGTCACGGTCGCCGTGGTCCAGGTTGCGCAGGTCCGACTCCTGGTAGGCAGTGGCCAGGGCGATGGTGACCGCCCGAGCGGGCAGGCGCCGCCGTTCGGCGACCGCGGCGATCGTGGCGGCGTTCTCGGCCTGCTCCGGCGACAGCCGTACGGTCCGGTCCCCGACCGAGACGGTGCACGTCTCCCGGCCGAGCACCGGGCCGGCGCCACCGAACCACCAGAAGACGCTCGCCGCAGCCACGGTGGCGGCGGCGAGCGTGGCGGCGACGACCCGGCCTGCTCTGCCCATCACCGGATCAACGCGCTCCGGGGCGCGGGGCGTTCCCCCGGTGGCCCCGGTCGCCCCGGCGGTCACGGCCGGTCCTCGACCGTCCGGACGCGCGGGTCGAGCAGGGCGACCGCGACGTCCGCCAGCGCGTTGGCCACGATCACCGTCACGGCGATGACCAGGACGATGCCCACCATCAGGTTGCGGTCCCGGGTCTGGATGGCGTTGAAGAGCAGCCCGCCGATCCCCGGGATGCCGAAGACACCCTCCACGATCACCAGGGCTGTGATCATCTGGCCGACGTTGGCGGCCAGGAACGTCGCCACGGCCACGAGCGACGGCCGCAGCGCGTGGACGCCGGTCACGCGATGCGGCGGCAGGCCCCGGGCGCGGGCCGCGCGCACGTACGGGGAGGCCAGCGACGCGAGCAGCTCCGACCGGGTGATGAGCGCGACGTAGCCGACCGACAACGCCGCGAGCGACAGGATCGGGAGGACGTAGCTCTCCGGACCGGATGCGATGCCGGTCGAGGGGAGCAGCCCGAGGTGGAAGCCCATCACCGACCGGCTCACCACGGCGACCACCAGCACCGGCGTGGCGACCATGAGCAGCGCGACCGCGTACACCAGGCCGCGGCTCCGGTGACCCCGGGCCACGGCGGCGACGAGGCCGACGACCAGGCCGACGACCGCCTGGACCACGAGCGCCCCGACGACGATCACGGCGCTCACCGACGCGGCGGCCGCGACGAGCGTCGTCACCGGCGGCCCCACCCGCGCCACGCCGAACGGGTCGGCGGGGTAGCTGCGGCCCAGGTCGCCCGTCAGCAGCCGACCCAAGTAGTGGACGTACTGGACGAGCAACGGTTGGTCGAGCTCGTAGAACGCGGTGATCTGGGAGTACAGCTCGGGTGGCGGCGGGCTGACCCCGAAGAGCGCGCGGACCGGGTCGCCCGGCAGCACGGTCACGGCGATGTACAGCGCGGTCACGACGAGGAACAGCGTGACGACCGTCTGGACGAGTCGCGCGACCACGAATCGGCGCACCCAGCCCCTCCGGTCCTGTCGTCGTCAACGGGGGACCTACCCTCCCACCATGTCCGAGGTGGTCGGATCTGCCCCGGCCCCGCGACGGCTGCGCGACCGGCTGCGGGAGCGGGCGAGCCGCGAGCCGATGCTCGTCGTCGCGGTCTCGATGCTCACGCTGCTCGTCGCGCTGGCGGTGGCGCCCGGCGCCTTCACGCGGACCGACCCTCGCGACTGCGACCTTGACCGCAGCCGCGAGCCGCCGAGCCTGGACCACCCGTTCGGCATCGACACCCTGGGGTGCGACTACCTGGCGCAGACCATCTACGGGACCCGGACGTCGTTGAGCGTCGCTGTCCTGACGCTGGTCGTCACCGTCTCGGTGGCCCTCGTCCTGGGTGGGCTGGCAGGCTACCGGGGCGGCTGGCTGGACACCGTCGTCTCGCGGAGCACCGATGCCTGGGCCTCCGTGCCGCTCCTGCTCGGCGGGGTCGTCGTGCTGACGTCGACCGAGCAGCGGGGGATCCTGCAGGTGTCCCTCGTCCTCGCGCTCTTCGGCTGGCCCGCGATGGTGCGACTGGTCCGGACCAGCGTGACGACCACGGCGAGCCGCGACCACGTGCTCGCCGCGCGGGCACTCGGCGCAGGCTCCTGGCGGGTGCTCCGGCGGCACGTCCTCCCGCTGTCGACGCGGCCGCTCGTCGCCTATGCGTCCGGGTTCGCGGGTGTCGTCATCGCCGCGGAGGCGACGCTCACCTACATCGGCACCGGCCTCCAGCTGCCCACCATCTCGTGGGGGATCATGCTCTTCCGGGCGCAGGACCGGGTCACCCAGGCGCCCCACCTCATCGTGTTCCCGGCGCTCGCCCTGACCTTCACGGTCCTGGCCTTCGTGCTGCTCGGGGAGGCCCTCCGGCGCCGCTCCCGAGGGTCGTGACCCGCTCGCTGCTCCCTACGCTGGTGGGGTGAGCTCCCGACCCTGCCGTCTCGGTCTGGGCCTTGCCGCCGCCGGCCGGCCCGCGTACGTCAACCTCGGGCGCACGGACGACATCGGCGACGACCGTACGCCGGCCGCGATGCGAGCCCGCGCGCACGCGCTGCTCGACGAGGCGTACCGGCTGGGGGTCCGCTACCTCGACGTCGCTCGCTCGTACGGGAGGGCGGAGGAGTTCCTGGCCGACTGGCTGGCGGCCCGGCCGGAGGTCGACGACGTCGTCGTGGGCTCCAAGTGGGGCTACACGTACGTGGGGGAGTGGCGGCTGGACGCCCACGTGCACGAGGTCAAGGAGCACACCCGTCCGGCGTTCGAGCGGCAGCTCGCCGAGACCCGGGAGCTCCTCGACGGTCGGCTGGCGACCTACTACGTGCACTCGGCCACGGTGGACTCCGGCGCCCTCGACGATCGCGACCTGCACCAGGCCATGGCGCGGCTCCGGGACGAGGGCGTCGCGATCGGGCTCTCGACATCCGGTCCGCAGCAGGCGGAGGCCGTCCGTCGTGCCCTGGAGGTCGACGTCGCCGGGGCGCCGTTGTTCTCCTGGGTCGAGTCCACCTGGAACGTCCTCGAGCCTTCGGTGGGCCCCGCCCTGGTAGAAGCGGCCTCGGCCGGGTGGACGGTGGTGCTCAAGGAGGTCGTGGCCAACGGCCGGCTCACGCCGTCCGGCTCCGAGCCGGCCGCGGAGTCCGTTGCGGCCGCCGAGGGGCTCCCAACCGACGTGCTCGCCACGGCGGCCGCGCTCGCGCAGCCGTGGGCCACGTACGCCCTCTCGGGGGCGGTGACGGTCGAGCAGCTGCGCAGCAACGTGGCGGCGCAGGACGTCCGGCTCGCCCCCGGCGTCGTGGCCGCGCTCGAGACGCTCGCCGAGGCGCCGAGCGTCTACTGGGACCGGCGGCGGGCGCTGCCCTGGGGCTGACCGGCGCGGACGTCCTGCCGGGCCGGGTCCTGCGCCGGTCCCGTCCACCTCACGGCCGCCGTCAGTTGGCGTGCAGGACCTCGTTGAGGCCGCCCCACACGCCCTGGCGGGGCACCGCCTCCACCGTCCCGGTGACGCTGTTGCGGCGGTAGAGCAGGTCGGACGCCCCGGACAGCTCCCGCGCCTTGACCACCTGGCCGTCGGGCAGCGTCACCTTGGTTCCCGCCGTGACGTAGCAGCCGGCTTCGACGACGCAGTTGTCGCCGAGGGAGATGCCGATCCCGGAGTTGGCCCCGAGCAGGCAGCCCCGGCCGATGCTGACGACCTCCTTGCCACCGCCCGACAGAGTCCCCATGATCGACGCGCCTCCGCCCACGTCAGAGCCGTCGCCGACGACGACGCCGGCCGAGATGCGGCCCTCGACCATGGAGGCGCCCAGGGTCCCGGCGTTGAAGTTGACGAAGCCCTCGTGCATCACCGTTGTGCCGGCCGCCAGGTGGGCGCCGAGGCGTACCCGGTCGGCGTCGGCGACGCGAACACCGGCCGGCAGCACGTAGTCGGTCATCCGGGGGAACTTGTCGACGCCGTAGACGGCGACCGGCCCGTCCGCCCGCAGCCGCAGCCTGGTCTCCTCGAAGCCGTCGACGGCGCACGGCCCACGGCTGGTCCAGACGACGTTGGCCAGGGCGGCGAAGATCCCGTCGACCGACAGGCCGTGCGGTCGGACCTTGCGCGACGACAGCAGGTGCAGCCGCAGGTAGGCGTCGGCTGCCCCGGCCGGCGGCACGTCCAGGTGGATGGTGGTGGTGACCACTTCGGTCCGGACGGCGCGGGCCTCGTCGGGCGCGGCCAGCCCGGTCAGGGCTGCCGCGAGGGGGCTGCCGTCGGGCTCCCCCAGGGCCGGTGCGGGGTACCAGACGTCGAGGACGGTTCCGTCGTCGTGGACGGTGGCGAGGCCGTGGCCCCAGGCGGTGCGCTCGTCGGTCATGGGGTCAGCCTAGGAACGGCGGGCGTCGTCGGTGCCACTGCCTGGCGTGCAGCCGCTCACGACGACGGCATCCGCGAGACCCGGCGGCACGTGCTCGTCGATCGAAGGCAACGAGTTCTACGCCCTCCCGTCCGGGTAACGTCCGCGCCATGTCGATCCCCACGACCGCCGCGCTCGACCTGTCGCTCGAGGCTGCCGCCCTCACGGCGGCACTGTGCGACATCCCGTCCGTGAGCGGCAACGAGACCGCGCTGGCCGATGCCGTCGAGGCCTCGCTGACCACCGTCCCGCACCTCCAGGTGCTCCGTGACGGGGACGCCGTCGTGGCCCGGACGCAGCTGGGTAGGGCCGAGCGCGTCGTCGTGGCCGGCCACATCGACACCGTGCCGGTCGCCGGCAACCTGCCCACCCGGCGCGAGGGCGACGTGCTGATCGGTCGAGGCACCGTCGACATGAAGGGCGGGGTCGCCGTGGCGTTGCGGCTCGCCGCCCACGTGGCCCGGCCGGCCCGCGACGTCACGTACGTGTTCTACGACCACGAGGAGGTCGAGGCGGAGCGCAACGGGCTCGGTCGGGTACTGCGGGAGCACCCGGACTGGTTGCTGGCCGACTTCGCGGTGCTCATGGAACCGACCGCGGCCGCCGTCGAGGGCGGCTGCAACGGGACGACGCGGATCCGTGTGACGACCCGCGGGCGGGCGGCCCACAGCGCCCGGTGGTGGAAGGGAGTCAACGCCGTCCACGAGGCGGGGCACCTGATCGACCGGCTGCGCGCCTACGAGCCCGCCGAGGCGGACATCGACGGACTGGTCTATCGCGAGGGCCTGCAGGCGGTGGCCATCTCCGGCGGCATCGCCGGCAACGTCGTCCCCGACCGTTGCGACGTGGACGTCAACTTCCGCTTCGCGCCGAACCGCACCGTCGAGGACGCTGAGGAGCACCTGCGCCAGATCTTCGACGGCTACGACGTGGAGGTCCTGGACGCCGCGCCGGGTGCGCGACCCGGACTCGGAGACCCCGCCGCCGCCGCCTTCGTGCGGGCCGTGGGCGGCCAGGCGCGGGCCAAGCTGGGCTGGACGGACGTCGCCCGGTTCACCGGCCTCGGCGTCCCGGCCGTCAACTACGGTCCCGGCGATCCCAGCCTGGCGCACGCCGACGACGAGCGTCTCGACCTGGGCCAGCTGGAGGTGTGCGAGAGCGCGATGCGACGCTGGCTCGGGGAGGGTTGAGGCCGCCGAGACCAGGGGGACCGCGGCGCCCGGGCCGCCAGGTCCGCGTCGGGGCCGCCCTCCCTGGCGGCGGTCAGGCCGGCTGACCGCCGGCGCAGGCGCGACACGTACCGGGGGATGGTGGGCCGCGGATAGCCTGGCGACGTGACCACCGAGGACGTCTCCATCCACCCCGACCGCCCGGTCGGCGGCCGCCCCCGGCCGGCCGAGAAGCACCGCGGTCCGGTGACCCTTCGGTGCAGGCGGATCCAGACGAGCGCCACTGACCATCGGCTCCCCGACAGTCGTGGGTCGTCGGACCCGGATCGCTCGCGTGTGCTCCGCATCGGGTCGGAGTCCGTCGAGGGCTTCGGCATGCTGGCGGTACGGGCGACGGCGGAGGCGCAGTCGCGTGAAGGCTCCGAACCGGGCGACCGGTCGGTGCCGTGAGGCGGCGTCCGCCCCCGGCACTGTGCGTCTTCTGCGCCTCCAGCGACCGGGTGGACCCCAGGTACCTCCGCCTCGCCGCGGACGTCGGTCGGGGGGTGGCCCGTCGCGGGTGGACGCTCGTCAGCGGGGGCGGCTCGGTGTCGTGCATGGGAGAGCTCGCCCGGGCGGCCCGCGCCGGCGGCACGCGGACGGTGGGCATCGTCCCGCGGGCTCTGGTCGACCTCGAGGTGGCCGACCACGACGCCGACGAGCTCGTGGTGACCGACGACATGCGGGCTCGCAAGGGGGAGATGGACCGCCGGTCGGACGCGTTCCTCGCCCTGCCCGGTGGGCTCGGGACGATGGAGGAGCTCCTCGAGGTGTGGGTGGCGCGAACCCTCGGGCTGCACGCGAAGCCGGTCGTCGTCCTGGATCCCGACGGGGTCTACGCGCCCCTGGGCGAGCAGATCGACCACCTGGTGGCCGAGGGCTTCGTACGCGCCCATGCGCGTGACGTGCTGCACTGGACGACCGGGGTGCAGGAGGCCCTGGCCGCCGTCGAGGGTGGCTGGGCCGAGGCGGCCGAGCGGGTCCCGGTCGCGAGTGTGGCCGAGGAGATGCTCGAGGCCGAGCCCTGACGGTCGGGCGGCTCCCGCTGCCGCCGCCGAGGGCCGCACACGGCCACGGCGGCGCGGTCAGGCCAGTCCTCGGCGAGCCACCGCCGGTGGCCGGCTGCCCCTGATCGAGGCCACCATGTCGAGGACCTGACGCGTCTCCGCCACTTCGTGCGCCCGGAACACTCTCGCTCCCAGCCAGGCGGTGACGGCCGTGGCCGCGAGCGTTCCCGTCAGGCGTTCTCCGATGGGGAGGTCGAGCGTCTCGCCGACGAAGTCCTTGTGCGAGAGGCTCACCAGGACCGGCCAGCCCGTGGCGACCAGTTCCTCCAGTCGCCGGGTGACCTCGAGCGAGTGGTAGGTGTTCTTGCCGAAGTCGTGCGTCGGGTCGACGAGGACGGCGTCCGCACGGACACCGAGCGCGACCGCACGTTCGGCCAGGGCGGTGGTGCGCCCGACGGTGTCGGCCACGACGTCGTCGTACCTGACCCGGTGCGGCCGGGTCCGCGGCGTCTGTGGGCCGACATGGCAGCACACGAGTCCCACGCCCGCCTCGGCGGCTACTTCGGCGAGACCGGGATCGGCACCGGACCAGGTGTCGTTGAGCAGGTCGGCGCCCGCCGCCACCGCCTCGCGGGCCACCGCCGCCCGCCAGGTGTCGACGCTGATCACCAGGTCGGCATGGCGTTCCCGTACCGCAGCCACGAAGGGGGCCGTCCGACGGATCTCCTCGGTGACGCCCACCATGTCACCCGGCCCGGCCTTGACCCCGCCCACGTCGACGAGGGTGGCCCCCGCAGCAACAGCGCGCTCCACCCGCTCCAGCGCCTCGCTGTCGTGGAAGGTGGCGCCCCGGTCGTAGAAGGAGTCGGGGGTGCGGTTGACGATCGCCATGACCAGCATCTCGTCGTCACCGAAGTCGCGGTCGCCGAGGACGAGCGGCACGCGACCTCCCTGCCCGGCGGCGGTTGTCGGACCAGCGTGGCACGATCGGCAGCGCCGCGCCGGAGGAGGGAGCTGCCATGTGGGTCGTGTTCGTGTTCACGGCCGCGGTCGTCGTCTTCGTCGTGGCGGCGGTGGCCGCCGGACGGGGCGACAGCCTGGCCACCGTGCCACCTGATCGGGCGCCCGACCCGCTGCCCGGGGGGCCGCTGTCGGCCGACGACGTGGCGGCGGCCCGCTTCGCGGTCGGCCTCCGCGGCTACCGCATGGACCAGGTCGACGCCGTACTCGAGCGGCTCCAGGCCGAGCTGGTCCGCAGGGACGAGCGGATCGGCCGGCTCGAGGCGATCGTGCAGGGCGACCCCGTCCGGGCGAGGGCGGCGAGTGTCGGGGCCGTCGACGAGGCTGAGCACGTCGAGGCACCACGCCGAGCGACGACCGGGTCCGAGGAGGCGGATCCCTCCCCGCCGCCGCCTGCGTCCCCGGGCCTCACCGATCCAGACGACCCCGGCGACCCGGCATGAGCAGCCCCGGCTTCGTCGTCGAGGTGGCCGTCGAGGCGCCGGCGCAGGCGGTGTGGGACGGCCTGGTCGAATGGGAACGGCAGGGCGAGTGGGTCATTGGCACGCGGGTCCGTCCCCTGACCCAGGGAGGCCGGGACGTGGGCGCCCTGGTGGAGGCCGTCACGGGCATCGGGCCGGTCAGCGTTCGCGACGTCTTCCGGATCGAGCACTGGGACCCTCCGCGACGCTGCGCCGTGCAGCACCTGCGGCGCCCTCTGCGCGGACCCGCGGCCTTCGATGTCGTCCCGGAGGGCCCCGGAAGGTCCCGGATCGTCTGGTGGGAGGCGTTGGAGCCGCCGTTCGGCCGCCTCGGGCGACTGGCCTGGCCCGCGGTCGAGCGCATCGTCGCACTCGGGTTCCGCCACTCGTTGCGCGCCTTCGCTCGGCAGGTCGCCGTGCGGCACCCGCCGGGGGCGGCCGGACCCGGCGGCGTGCGATGAGCGATGTCGTCACGGGCGACGACGGGCGGGGCCGCTGCTCGTGGGCGGTCTCGACCGCCGACTACACCGCCTATCACGACGACGAGTGGGGACGACCCGTGCACGGCGACCCGGCGCTCTACGAGCGGCTGACCCTGGAGGCGTTCCAGTCCGGCCTGTCCTGGCTGACCATCCTGCGCAAACGGGAGGGCTTCCGGGCTGCCTTCGCCGGCTTCGACCCCGACGCGGTTGCGGCCTTCGGGCCTGCAGACGTCGAGCGGCTCCTGCTCGACGCGTCCATCGTCCGTAACCGGGCCAAGGTCGAGGCCGCCGTGGCCAACGCCAGGGCCGTCGTGGCGCTCCGGGAGATGCACGGTGAGGGTGCCCTCGACGCGCTCGTGTGGGCCCACGCTCCAGACCGGGCCGCTCGGCCCCAGCCGCGCACCATGGCCGACCTGCCGGCGACGACACCGGAGTCCACGGCCCTGGCCCGGGCGCTCAAGCGCGCCGGCTTCCGCTTCGTCGGGCCGACCACCGCCTACGCCACCATGCAGGCCTGCGGCGTCGTCGACGACCACCTCGTCGGCTGCTGGCGGCGTAGGGAGGCTGGGAGTCGCTGAGCTCGGTGCTGATCGGTTCCCAGCACGCCAAGGACTGCGGCCCGGCGATGGTGCACGCGCGCCGCTCCTGACCCCCGCTCGCGCTTGACACGCGGGGGACTCACGAGCTCGCGAGGATGACGAGCCGCTGGGTCGCTCGGGTCATCGCGACGTAGCGGTCGACAGCTCCTACGATGCCGTTGCCGAACGTGTCTGGGTCGATGAGCGCGACCAGGTCGAACTCGAGGCCCTTCGACAGCTCGAGGGTCAGCGACCGGGACGCGGGAGGTCGCCTCGAACGTGCCGTCCTCGATCTCACTGACGCCGACGACGCGAGCGACCCCCTCGGCATGCTCGGCGAACCACTGGTCGAGGATCGAGCCGAGGTCCGACACGGACTCAGCATGTGCCACTCGGCGTCGGTCAGCTCCTGCGCCTCGTCGACGACGATGTGGGCGAACGGGCCGGCGAGCCGGTCCGGGTCGGTGGGGGCAGCGCGGACTCGTCGACAGTGTGCTCTGCAGGTCCTCCCCGTGCAGCATCGACATCACCTTCATCTCGGAGTCGTCCGTGGCGATCAGGTGGCCGACGACCCTGCTCATCTCCTCGCGCTCGGCCGTGAGGGCGGCCTCGCGGGGACAAGGTCTCGCAGGGTGGAGGTCTGCACGCCCTCCTCCCCGAGGCTGGGGAGGACGTCGGCGACGTAGGCCAGGTAGGGCTGGTGCGGACCGACGAACAGCACGCCGCCTCGGCGGTGACCGAGGCGCGGGTCGGCGTACAGCAGGTAGGCGGTGCGACGTCGCGGCAGGCCCCGTCCACGACCGCGCCGGCGAGGCCGCACTCGACGCAGCCCAGGGACAGCAAGCCACCCCAGCCGGACACGTCCGTGCGGCCCCCGTTCGCGACCACCACCACATCACCCCGATCAACCGACATGATCACCTCCGAGGCGATGTGAGGACCAGGCGCGTCTCCAGGGTCCGGCTCCAGCGCCACCGTGCGGGCGGCACCGGACAACAGGGCCCCCGGCCACTGCGCCCACAGCTCACCCGTCTCCGGCGTAAGCCCACCATCATCCAGGGCATCGCTCACCACCGTGCTGTCCAAGCCAGCCAGACGACGCACGAGATCTACTGCCATGAACCCGTTGGACGGCACCAGTCCCATCGACGGAAGGTCCGAATCGGTAGCGCAGCAATCGCCTTCACGAATCAGTGCCCGCTCGCAGCGCAAAGCGCACAAGGCGGCAGCGGACCGCTGTGGCAGGCTCGGGCCATGACCCGGCCACCCAGCGGACTCGTCCTCAGCCTGCGGTGCGTCCTGGATGCTCCACGTGAGCGGATCTTCAATGCCTTGACCGAGCCGGCCCGCCTCGCGGTGTGGTGGGGACCGCACGGGTTCACCACGCCCCACGCTGTGCTCGACCTCAACGTCGGGGGCCGGTATCGCTTCACGATGCAGCCACCGGAAGGAGAGCCGTTCCATCTCTCCGGCGAGTTCCTCGAGATCGACCCGCCGAGCCGCCTCGTCTACACCTTCCGTTGGGAGGAACCCGATCCCGACGACCGGGAGACCGTGGTCGTGCTGTCCCTCGACGCCGTCGGCGACGCCACGGAGGTGTCGCTCTGGCAGGGCGAGTTCGCGACCGAGGCGCGGCTGGCTCTGCACCGAGGCGGCTGGACGGACTCCTTGGCGAAGCTGCGCGAGCTCGTGCGCTGACCTCCCCTGGTCGTCGATCGTCCACCCCTGCAAGCGCGTCCCTCATCGAGAGTTCCCTTCACCCCACGAGACAAGACGGGTAGACCCGGCCGTGACACCTCCGGGCACGCCGGCCCGGAACGCGGGCGGGTGGCCCTGCTGGGGCCGGCTGGGGACGCTTGCACACGAACAGCCCCGCGACGTGGCGACGCCGCGTGTGCGGTGACGTCCACGGCCTGCGCACACCACGCGCAAGCCGTGGCCATGTAACGGTCCGCCATTGCGTCCATCACGGTACGACCCCGATCGTTCCTGGTGATCATCCAGACGATTCCGTGGAACAGTCCGGATCGCGGCTGTCGGCGTGACGGGCTTCGATCAGCGGGCGCTGGGTTATCGTGCACCCGCCCGGCTCAGTAGCCTGATTCCGTGGTCGACGAGTGGGTTCGTGTCCTGCGCGACTCGGACGTGGGTGCCGTCGTTGCCTTGTCGCTGCGAGCGTGGGAGCCGGTGTTCGCCTCCTTCGAGCGGCAGCTCGGACGGAGGCTGTTCGCTCGCTTGTACCCGGATTGGCGCGCGCAGCAGGAGGAGTCGGTCCGGCAAGCTCTGGCCGACAACGAGACCTGGGTGAGTGCGGAGGGCGACAGGGTCACCGGTTTCGTCAACGTGATCTTCAGCGTCGGCGATGCCAGTGCGGAGATCTACATGATCGCAGTGGACCCGGCGTTTCAGCGCCGTGGGATCGCCAGCGCGCTGACAGGGCATGCCCTGTCAGAGATGCGTCGTCGCGGGATCACGCTTGCCACGGTCGCCACCGGCGGCGATCCCGGTCATGCGCCCGCGCGGCGAACCTACGAGAAGGCCGGCTTCACCAGCTTCCCCCAGGTGCTGTACTCCCGCGTCCTGGCCCCGGACGAGCCGTGACTGTTGACGGTGGCCCGGCCAGGAGACCTCGGGATGATTCGCACCTCACCGAGGGACACGCGGCTCGGTTCGATCGAGGCGCAGCAGGAGGTGGACCTCGATGGGTTCGGACTTGCCCTTGAGCTGGAGGGGTCCGAGGGGCTCGGTGACCGCATTGGGCAGGAGGGCCTTGGTCGACGGGCCGATGGCGACCCCACCGCCCGGGGCCTTCCCCTCGATCCGGGAGGCCACGTTGACGGTGTCGCCGATGACCGTGTGCGTGCGGCCCCCTTCCGTACCGAGCAGCGAGACGAGGACCGGCCCGCTGTTGATCCCGACCCGGAACCGTGGCCAACCGGGATGCTCCTTGGCCACTCGGGTCGTCTCCTCCTGGAGGGCGAGCCCCGCCCCTGCTGCGCGTTCGGCGTGGTTGGGCTGGTCGCCACGCTTGTTGAACGTGACCATGAGGGCGTCCCCGATGATGCGGTCGACGTCACCACCGAACCGCCGGACGGTCGCAGGGACGGCCACCTCGAAGAAGGTGTTCAGCATCTCGGTCACTTCGGCCGGGTCGTGGTTCTCCGAGAACGTGGTGAACCCCTGGAGGTCTGCGAACAGCACGCTCATCTCGCGGGCTCCGGCGACGGTGTCCTCCAGGTAGAGGTCCGCGAACCGCTCCTCGTGCCACTGCATCCGAGCGCCGACCGCGACCAGTCCGAAGGCGGCAAGCATCAGCAGGTGCCACTCCCACCACGACAGCTGCCAGTTCCGGGCGAAGACGACTGCGACCATCGCCTCCGCGAGCAGGACGAAAGCGGCCATCATCGAGAGCAGCATCAGGGACGGGCGCCTGCTCCAGAGCTGCAGGTACCGGACCGCGGCCACGGCGTAGGCGACGATCGCGAGCACGGCCAGCACGGCCAATACTCCGTCGGCCCGCTCGTTCACCTGGTCCTGGTGCAGGGGAGGCAGTTGTGCGAGGGACGCGACGCCCCAGAGGGCCATCAGAGCCAACAGAGCGAGCCGGAGTCGGCGACCAGCCTGCACGGCGCGCACAGCCCGGTCGCCGGTGAGGTCGAGGCCCGACGCGACGGCGAACAGCGACGCGATCGCGATGCCGACGGGGGTCGCGACGACGAAACCGGTGTTCGGGTGGTCGAGGAGCACGCCCGGAGTGGCCAGCGCGTGGAGGCCGAGGAAGCCAGCGGCAGCAAGGAAGCCGAGCGACACCAGGAGCACCCGGGCGTCACCGCGGCGCTCCGCGGCCGCCCCGGTGGCATAGGCCAGCACCGCGCTCAACGTCGCGGTCGCGAGGACGAGCCAGAAGTGCAAGGGGTGGTGCTCCCACGTCAGGTCGAGCTCCGGCCGCCGGATGAGCAAGAGAAACGCGCCCATGGGCAGCAGCAACGCCCCGGCAGACAGGACGAGCATCGCCGGTGAGTACACGAAGCGACGCGGCTCAGCCAC
>DASTQL010000198.1:0-17361 GCA_035761805.1 Jiangellales bacterium
CTGGGCATCGTCCACCGGGACATCAAGCCGGCCAACGTGCTGCTGGACCGCTTCGGCCTGGCGCACCCCCGGCGCGGCCAGCCCTCTCCCGTACGGGTGATGTCCTTCTCCCAGCTGTCGCTGCGGCGGGTACGCCGGCTCGCCCCCAGCCTCGGGACGGTGCTGCTGCTCGACCGGCTCCCCCTGCGGTTCCGCGACGGTGCGCTCCCGGTGGGGGTGCCCACGGCGGGACCCGGCATCCACGTCGTACGGCGCCAGCCTCGCGTCGTCAGCGCCTTCCGGGCGCGCGGACACGAGGTCCACGTCTGGACGGTGAACGAGCCCGACGACGTGCGGATGTGCCTCGACCTCGGCGTAAACGCGATCATCACTGACCGGCCGGCGGCCGTCCTCCGGCAGGTGGAGGAGGTGGTCGACACGTGATCGAGACCTCAGTCCGTTTCGCCGGTTCGGGGTTTGGCGCCCGTGACCCGGCGGGCAGCGTACAGGTGGACCGCATCGATGCGCCCGGAGAGGAGGACGCGATGGCGCGCCCGCCACATCCGGGCGGGCTCTCGTGAGGACTCCCGTGATGCTCCCCTGCTCGACCCGCAGCGTCCGTGAGGCGCGCACGCTGGTCCGCACCGACCTCGCCGCCTCCGCCCTGCCGCCGGACGTCGTGGCCGACGCGCTGCTCGTCGTGTCGGAGCTGGTCTCGAACTCGCTGCGGCATGCCCGTGGGTTGCCGGGCGACCGGATAGGCCTGGCGTGGTGGCGTCAGGACCGGAGCGTGACGGTCGAGGTCACCGACGGTGGAGGATCGAGCTTTCCCGTGGCTGGACCGCCAGTGACGAGTGCGATCGGCGGGCGCGGCTTGGCGATGGTCGCGGCCGTGTCGGCTGACTGGGGTGTCGACCGGTCCTCGGCCGAGACCACCGTGTGGGCGGTGGTCGGTGACCCCGACGGCGGTGGCGTACGGCGCTAGGCTGACCGCCCGTGCCCCGAGCAACCACCGACGTCCCGGAAGTCGCCCCGCGCCAGCCGTGCCCGTGCGGGTCGGGCAAGCGCTACAAGGTCTGCCACGGCAAGGCCGCGGCCAGGGCCGCCCGCGCCGCCACGCGTACCTACGTGCCGCGCCCATTCGCCGGCCTGGCCTCGGAGGGTGACCTGATCGCGCTGCGGGAGTTCGTCCCGGCCGCCACCGCCCCGCTCACCCTGGTGGGTGAGCACGCCGACCGTACGGTCGTGGCGGCGACGCTCCTGCCCATGGCGATGCCTGCCCTCGTACGGGACGACGGAGAGGTGTGGCTGGGGCTGCAGACGACGCAAGCCGGCAACGACGTGAGTGCCGACCTGGCGTACACGCTGGTGCAGGCCTTGACGGCCGAGCCCGGCGCGTCGGTGACCCCTGGCCTGCCCGAGGGGCCGGGGCCTCGGCTGCAGGACCTGCTCGCCGTGGACGAGCCGCTCACGGTGACCGTCCACGAGAACTTCGACTTCTGGACCGAGGGCGAGCAGGACGTCCCCCCCGAGGTGGCTGCCTCGCTGGAGCGGGCGTCCGCCGCCGCGACCCCGACGCAGCGGCTGGTCTCCGTGCAGGCCGCCTACTGGGCGCGGGTCGGGGACCGCGAGCACCTGCGGTGGGTTCTCCCGTACGAGGAGGAGCCGCTGCTCGACGCACTGGCCCGGCTCCGGGCCGCGGGGGACGACGCGTTGGCCGGCGGGAAGCTGCTCGGGACCTTCCGTGCCCACGGTCTGCTGGTCCCGGTCTGGGACCTGGTGGTGGGCACGCCGGTCGACGACCTGGAGGACCCCGCGGTGGAGTTCGGCGGGCGGTTGCAGGAGGCACTCGGGCAGTCGACGCCCCTGACCGGTGAGGAGCGGCGCGCCCGGGCGGCGCTGGCGAACCGGCAGGTGACGATCCGGTCGTAGGGCCGACCGGGCGAGGCCGTTCGCCGGCGTGGAGAACCCCGGTCGCCCTCGACGGGGGATGCAAGAACGACCGGGGTCTGACACTCACGGTACATCTCTGCGGCGGCTTGTGTGAAGTTGCAGCGCGAACTTCCTCGGTGTGGACCAGGTCACGGCGGAGCGCTGGTGCGCCCGGTTCATGCGAGGTGGCCCATGACTAGCCCGTTTCGAAGCCATGCCGTCCGACCAGCCGGACGAAGTGGGCAGGGATGACGTCCCGGTGACGCACCAGCCGCTCGCCGGTCCTCACGAACTGGATCACGGTCTCCGCCCCGCCCGGCCCGATCGGCATGACCAGCCGGCCACCGTCCGAGAGCTGAGTGGCCAGCGGTGACGGGACGCGCAGGTATGCGGCAGAGACGAGGATCGCCTCGAACGGCGCCCGCTCCGCCAGCCCCTCGGTGCCATCGCCGACGACGACGTGCGCGTTCGCTGTGCCGCGACGCCGGAGGTTCTGCCTCGCCGTCTCGGCGACGTCGGCGAACCGCTCGACACTCCAGACCGCCACCGCCAGGCGGGCCAGCAGAGCGGTCTGCCAGCCGTAGCCGGTCCCGACTTCGAGCACCCGCTCCGCGCCGGAGAGCTCGAGGGCCTCGACCATGCGGGCCACCAGCGACGGTTGGGTCGTCACCTGGCCGTGGGGGATGGGCAGCGGTCCGTCGATGTCGGCCCGGTCGACGAGATCCGGCGGGACGAAGGCCGCCCGGGGCACGGCGCCGACCGCCTCCAGCACACGGGCATCGTCGACACCAACAAGCCGGCAGGCGTGGACGAGTTGTGCCCCCACGTGGCCAGTATGGCCAGTATGGCCAGGTCACGGCCCCGGCTACGCTGCCAGGCCGTGACGGCTATGCCCAGCCACGAGCCCCGCCACCCGCAGGCCGACGGCGTCGCCGTGGTGATCCCCGCCAAGGACGAGCAGCAGCGCATCGCGGCCACCGTCGCGTCAGCCACCCGGATCCCCGCCGTGGACCTCGTCGTGGTCGTCGACGACGGATCCACCGACACGACAGCCGCTCGCGCCCGGGGGGCCGGAGCCGTCGTCGTCGGCCACCCCCGTAACCGTGGCAAGGCGGCGGCCATGGAGTCGGGGGCGGCGGCGGTCGCGGCCATCGAGGCGCGGGAGCCTGACCGCAGGGCCCCACGGGCCCTGCTCTTCCTCGACGCCGACCTCGAGGACAGCGCGGTCGCGGCCGCGCCGCTCACCCTCCCGGTGCTCGACGGCACGGCCGACATGACGATCGCCACCCTGCCCCCGCAGCCGGGGGGCGGTCGCGGCCTGGTCGTCGGCCTGGCCCGCGACGGCGTCGAGCGGGCCACCGGCTGGCGGCCCACCCAGCCGCTGTCTGGTCAGCGATGCCTGACTCGGACGGCCTTCGAAGCTGCGCTCCCGCTCGCGGCCGGCTTCGGCGTGGAGACCGGCCTCACGATCGACCTGCTCCGTCAAGACCTGCGGGTTCTCGAGGTCGAGGTCGACCTGTTGCACCGGGTCACCGGCACCGGCTGGCGTGACCAGGTCCACCGCGGCCGGCAGTTCGCCCATGTCGCCCGGGCCCTGGTGGCCCGGCGGGTCATCCCCGTGCCCCGCCGGCGCTGACCGGCTCGTACGGCGGTGGCCCGGCCGCCTCCCGCGACGAGCGCAGCCGCGATTCGGCGACGGCCGCCACGACGAGCGGGATGCCCACCGTCAGGACGAGGGCGGGGATGATGATCCCGGAGTCGTTCACGGCGAAGCCCACGACGGCCACCGTCACGCAAGACCAGATCGTCGCGCGGAGCAGCGGCCACCGCGCGAAGGCGTCCAGAACGCCCTCGGCCCGCATCCGCCGCGGATCGCGGAGCACCAGCACGACGGCGACGAGCGCGACGACGGCCAGCCAGCCGTACGGTCCCCGGGCCAGCGTGCTGATCGCCGCATCGGCCTTGCGGACCACGATCGCGACGGCCTCGCCGTCGACGACGCTCTGCACGAACTCCCCCAGGTGCGAGCGATCCGCCGGCGGACCCCGCCAGTCCAGCACCGACACGATCGCCACGACGACGACCGACACGACCGCGACAGCGACCACCCGGACCGCCGAGACCCGCCAGGCGCCGACGGCGAAGGCGAGCACGGCCACCGCCGGACCGAGGGCCAGCATCCCGCCGAAGTCGGCCCCTGCGGTGCCGGTGACCACCACCGCGAGGCCACCGATGCCCAGCACGGACACCACGGCGAGACGGCGTGAGCGCCCGGTGTCCAGCAGCCACTGCGCCACAGCGCCGCAGAGCACGAGCACGCAGGCCGCCCAGATCGAGAATGGGATGTTGCCCAGCCCGTAGAAGCGCCCGGCGACCAGCGGCGACAGCCCGAGCAGGCTCGAGTGCTGCAGGTTGGCACCGGTGAGGACGTCGATCGTCAGGACGCCCACCGTGGCCCCGGCCACCACGCCGGGAGGCCCGTAGACCTGGCGCCGCCACGGCCCCAGCACGGCGACGGCCGTGACCGCGGCGGCCCAGGCGCCGATCGCGAGCCACAGCACGAGGGTCGGCCGCCCGGTCAGCCACCAGCGCACGGAGTTGGCGAGGAACGAGGCCACCGGGAACGAGGCGAAGAGCAGGGCCCCGACCACCGTCGCCCGCAGCAGCCGCCGTCGCCGGGCCACCTCCCCGGCCCGGCGCAGCAACACCAGCGCGAACACGGCGAAGAGCAGCTCCACGGCCCCCACACCCTGGAAGAACACTCCCGACTGGGTACGGAAGACCTGGGCCGCCGTGTCGGCGCCGACCAGCTCGTCGACCGTCTCCTCGGCGGTGGCGGGATGCGGTCCGGCCTGCCGCCACGGACGGCCGACCAGTCCGGCGGGCGGGTCCACCCCCGCGTACGCGAGGAGGGTGGGGGTCACGTCGGTGAGCTGGACCATCCCGGTCCAGCGGGTGGACGCCGAGCTGAGCCACCGGGGACCGTAGGGCTCCCCGCTCAGGTCGGTGCCCGTGGCCGCCGCGAGCCGGAGACCGGGGGGCGGGAAGGGGAAGACCTCGTCGTCGGAGATGACCGGCGCCTCGGCGTTGGGGTCGGGCAGCTCGGTGCTGGGTTCACCGGCGTTGCCGTCGGGGAGGAGCGCCGCCCGGACGGTGGGCCCGGAGTCGGACACGCCGATGACGAGCAGCGTGGCGTCCGCCGGGAGCACCTGGACCAGGCCGGCCAGCTGCTGGTCGATCAGCACGGCCTGCTGCCGGCGCTGGGCCTCCGACTCACGCCGGGGCATCCAGCCCAGGTCCACCACCGTGGCCGGGCACGCGTCGATGACCGCCCCGTCCACCTGGGCGACAGCGGGAAGGTACCGGTCGACGGTGCCGTCGGCGTGCGCCAGCGCGAGCGCTGCACCGGGACCCACCGCCGTCGCACACCGCCCCGCGGAGGCGAGCGTGTCACCGAGCAACCCCATCCGCGGTGCGTAGCCGTAGGCGTCCTGTTCGGCGACCATGCGCTCCCAGTCGCCCGCCGACACCACGCCGTCGTCGAGAACCGGGCGGGGCACGGGCCGGCACCAGGCCCGCTCGGCGTCGACGGCGCGCTGCCCCGCGGAGACGGTCAGCCATCCGTCCACCAGGCAGGTCGTGCGGCGGACGCTCCGCACGGTCAGTGAGGCGGCGGCGTCCTCGCCCGCCAGCGCCCACAGGGTGGGCGTCGACTCGTCGACGTCACTCCACGAGAGCGAGCCGACACCGACCAGGACGACCGGCCCGACCCCCTCGGCCGCCGGCTCGGCGTCCTGGGACCGCCCGGGCCCCGCTGCCGCCGCGGCCGGCGGCAGGAGCAGCAGCGCTGCCAGGAGGCCGAGCAGCAGCCGTACGGTCAGGGCGCTCACAGCGGGGTCTCCAGGCCGGCGGCCGCGAGCCACGTGGCCAGGGCGAGCAGTGCGAAGAGCGCCCCCGCCACCCGCCTGACCAGGCCGGGATGGATGCGCCGCAGCAGCGTCCGACCGGCGAGCACGCCGATCGCGGCCACACAGGCGAGCGCGGTCCAGGCGCCCACGAAGACCGACACCGGGTCGGCGTAGCGGGCCGCAAGCCCGGCGGTCAGGATCTGCGAGAGGTCGCCCCACTCAGCGGCGAAGAGCACCCCGAAGCTGATCGCAGCCGCCCGCAGCCCCGTCGCCGTCCGGGTGGTGGTCCGCCCGGCGTACTCGCGCTCCTCCTCGGCGACCTCCTCGTCGGCGTGCCCGGCCGAGCGGAGAAGGATGACCGACCCGACCGTGAACAGCGTCGCGGTGAAGACCAGCACCGCCCGCTCGGGGAGCAGCGACAGCAGACCACCGGCCGTCACCGCGATCGTCGTCTGGACGGCGAACGCGGCCGCCACCCCGACCCACACCCACCGCCCCGGGAAGCGGGTGGCCAGCACCAGGGTCGCCACGAAGGTCTTGTCCGGCAGCTCCGCAGGGAAGATCAGCGCGAACGCCGTCGCCACGACGGCGAGGTCCACGGGTCCTCCCTGGTCGGCGGTGTCTCGGCCTCGGTCAGGGCACCCATCATCCCCGATCGGGACGACACATCGTCCGCGCCGACCCGTCACGGTCCCGGCGGACGGGTCGTCCGGGGACCTGCCGCCGAGCGGGACGGCACCGGCAATACCCTGACGCCGTGCCCGGCCTGCCGCCAGCCCGCTACGCCTACCTGGGTCCCGAGGGGACGTTCACCGAGGCCGCCACCCGCCAGGTACCCGCCGCGGACCGCTCCGACCTCGAGCCCTACGCGTCAGTGCCTGCTGCCCTCGAGGCCGTCCGCCTGGGCGACGTGCAGGGCGCGGTCGTCCCGCTGGAGAACTCCGTCGAGGGCTCGGTCAACGCCACCCTCGACGAGCTCCTGTCCGGAGAGCCGCTGATGATCACACGCGAGGTGCTGCTGCCGGTCGAGTTCGTGCTGCTCGCGCGGGCGGGGACGGACCTGTCCGACGTCCGGCAGGTCACCACGCACCCGCACGCCGAGGCACAGTGCCGCGGGTGGCTGGCCGAGCACCTGCCGGGCGTGCGCGTGCTCCCGGCCTCGTCCACTGCAGCTGCCGCGGCAGCCGTGGCGGCCCCCGACTCCCCGTACGACGCGGCCATCAGCGCGCCGGTCGCGGGGGAGCGGTACGGCCTGGTGGTCCTGGCCAAGGCCATCGGCGACAACCCGGACGCGGTCACCCGATTCGTCCTGGTGACCCGTCCCGGGCCGGCCCCGCGGCCGACCGGTGCGGACAAGACCTCGCTCGTGGCGTTCATCCGGGACGACCACCCGGGAGCGCTGCTGGAGATCCTCGAGCAGTTCGCGACCCGTGGGGTCAACCTCACCCGGATCGAGTCCCGGCCGACCGGCGTCGGGATCGGCCGCTACTGCTTCGCGGTGGACTGCGAGGGCCACGTCGAGGATGCCCGGGTCGGCGAGGCGCTGATGGGCCTGCGCCGGACCTGCGCCGACGTGCGCTTCCTCGGTTCCTACCCGCGCGCCGACGGTGTCCCGCCCACCGAGGCGCACGGCACGGCCAACGGCGACTTCGCCGACGCCGCCGCCTGGTTACGCTCCCTGCGCGGCTGAGCTCCGGCCGGCCCACCAGCGCCTCTCGCCAGATCGATCATCCGTGGACGATCAGTGTGCCGACGCGGGACCTGTCCGTTCCGGCTCACCGATGATCAGCCGGCCGGGGCGGGGACGGATTCCGACCGCCGCTCTCGGGCTCGGGCCGCGCGCCGCGCTCGGGCCCGGGCCGCCCTCCGTACGGAGGCGCCAGCGCCGAGGCGGCCAGCGCCACCGCCACACCCAGCAGCCACCCGGACACCACGTCGCTCGTCCAGTGCACGCCCAGCACGACCCGGGACGCGCCGACGAGGGCCGCCGCGACCACGACGAGGGGAACGAGCCACCTCCGTACGGAGGGGGTGGCCAGCGCCACCAGGACCCCGGCCGCCAGCGCGGCGGTGGAGGCGTGCCCGGACGGCCAGGCGAAGCCGGTCTCGTCCAGCAGCGGGTCGGCAGGGACCGGCCGGTCACGTGAGACGAGGAGCTTGAGACCCGCACCGGTCAGCGACCCGAGAGCGGTGACGGCCAGCGTCCAGATCGCGGGCCTCCGGTGTCCGCGCACGGCCAGGACCACCGCCAGGACGACGAGCAGGGACCGCAGCGGCCAGGGCCCCAGGGCGTCGGTGAGCACCAGCGTCGCGTCGACCAGCGCCGGTCGGTCGGCCGTCCAGGCGGTCACGCCGTCGGTCACGGCACGATCCAGCCGCCCCAGCGGCCACCAGTCGATCTCCACCAGCAGCCCCATGAGGGCCACCAGCCCGGCCGACGCCGCCAGGAGAACCCGGGCCCGTCGGTGCCGGGGGCCGACGGGGTCCGGCGGCCCGGGGACCTGGGCGGCGGGCGAGGTGGGCATCCACCCACCCGTACCGCAGATCACCTCGACCACAAACCCGCGACCTGCGGCGGATACCCTGCACGGCGTGCTCGACCTCCGCCAGCTCCGCGACGACCCCGAGCGGGTCCGGGCGTCCCAGCGTGCCCGGGGCGAGCGACCCGGCGTGGTGGACGAGCTGATCGCGGCCGACGAGCTGCGCCGGTCGACGTTGGCCGACTTCGAGCGGCTGCGCGCGGAGCAGAAGGCGACGGGCAAGGCGATCGGCCGGGCCCGCGGCGAGGAGCGTGACGCGATGCTCGCGGCGGCCAAGGACCTGGCTGCCGCCGTCAAGTCCGCCGAGGCCGCGGCCGGAGCGGCGCAGGAGACCTTCGACCGGCTCGCGCTGGAGCCGTCCAACGTCATCGAGGAGGGAGTCCCCGCAGGTGGCGAGCAGGACTACGTGGTCCTCCGCGAGGTCGGGAAGCCGCCCGACCTCGACACCGTCCGGGACCACCTGGAGCTGGGCGAGGGGCTGGGCGCGATCGACGTGCCCCGGGGCGCGAAGGTCTCCGGCACGCGCTTCTACTTCCTCACCGGTCCGGGCGCACGGCTGGAGCTCGCGCTGCTCAACCTCGCGGTGGGAAAGGCGGTCGAGGCGGGGTTCGTCCCGATGATCACGCCCACGCTGGTCCGCCCGGAGATCATGGGTGGTACCGGCTTCCTCGGCGCCCACGCGGCCGAGGTCTACCACCTCGAGGCCGACGACCTGTACCTCGTCGGGACCTCCGAGGTGCCGCTCGCCGGCTACCACGCGGACGAGATCCTCGACCTGTCCCGCGGGCCGCTCCGCTACGCCGGCTGGTCGGCCTGCTACCGCCGGGAGGCCGGCTCGTACGGCAAGGACACCCGCGGCATCATCCGGGTGCACCAGTTCCAGAAGGTGGAGATGTTCGCGTACACCCGCGAGACGGACTCCTACGCCGAGCACCGCCGGATGCTCGAGCTCCAGGAGGAGATGCTGTCGGCGGTCGAGCTCCCGTACCGCGTGATCGACACGGCCGCGGGCGAGCTGGGCAGCAGCGCGGCCCGCAAGTTCGACTGCGAGGCGTGGCTGCCGTCCCAGCAGCGCCATCTGGAGGTCACCTCCACGTCCAACTGCACGACCTTCCAGGCCCGGCGCCTGGGGATCAGGGAGCGCACCGAGTCCGGCGCCCGCCCCGTGGCCACACTCAACGGCACGCTTGCCACGACCCGCTGGATCGTGGCCCTGCTCGAGAACCACCAGCGACCGGACGGCTCCGTGCACGTCCCCGAGGCCCTCCGGCCCGGCCTCGGCGGGGTATCCGTGCTCGAGCCGGTCGCATGACCTCGGCCCTCGCCCCCGGCTGGCGCCCGCGGCTCGTCGCACTCGACGTGGACGGGACCATCCTCCGGTACGAGGGCTTCCACGACCCCCCGACCCGGGCCGTCCACGACGCCGTGCGTCGGGTGCTGGCCGCCGGCGCCCACGTCGCCCTGGCCACGGGGCGCTCGCTGCACTCGACCGTTCCGGTGCTCGACCAGCTCGGCCTGCACTCGGGCCTCGCGGTGTGCTCGAACGGCGCCGTCGTGGTCGACGTCGCCACCCGCGCGCCGGTCGACGTGGAGACCTTCGACGCGTCGGCCCCGGTCGCCTACTTCGCCGAGCGGATCCCGGACGCGGTCCTGGCCGTCGAGGAGCTGGGTATCGGGTTCCGGGTCACCGGCGACTTCCCGCTGGGTGAGCTCGACGGCCAGGTCACGGTGGTCGCTCACGAGGAACTGCTCGACGGGCCGGTGACGCGCCTCGTCGTGCGCTGGCCCAACGGCGATCGCGAGCAGCTGCGCGAGGCGGCGGCGGCGTCCGGCCTGCCGAGCGTGGACTACGCGATCGGCTACACCGCGTGGCTGGACATCATGCCCGAGGGCGTCTCCAAGGCCGCGGGGCTGGACAAGGTCGGCTTCCGCCTCGGGGTCGGCCGCGCCGACGTGCTCGCCGTCGGCGACGGGCACAACGACATGGAGATGCTCCGGTGGGCCGGGCTGGGCGTCGCGATGGGCCAGTCGCCCGACGACGTCAAGGCCGTGGCCGATCTCGTCGCCGATCCCGTCGACGACGACGGCGTGGCCACGCTGCTGGACGGCTGGTTCGGGTAGTACTGGGCCTGGACCGTTCCGTGAGCCGCGCCGGTCAGCCGCCGATCCGCCCCACCACCTGCTCGCACAGGCGGTGCGTCCGCAGGGCGTCGGAGGGATCGAGCGTCCGCCGCTCCCGCACCGCCCCGAGGAAGGCCCGGCACAGGCCGGTGAAGCCCCGCTGCTCGGGGACCGGGGTCCAGCCGTCGGCCGGCCGGGACACCTCGGCACTCTCTTCGTGGTCCACGACGTCGACCAGGTCCACCACGCGACGACGTCGACCGGGTGCCAGTGCCTCGAGCACCTCCCGGGTCGTCCCGCTCGACCGGTCCATCACGCCGATGCCCACCCGGTCGCCCTGCCGGAGGGTCACGAGTACCCGGTGCAGCAACCCGGCGCTCGCCCGGGCCGACACGTCCACGACGTCGGGCTCGGGTGTCACCAGGAACCGCAGCGTGTCCAGCACGTGCACGAAGTCGTCGAAGACCACCCACCGTGGAGCACCCGGCAACTCAGTCCGGTGCTTCTGCATGACGACGAGGTCCCGCTCCGGCCAGCCCGCCACCGCCGCGTACGCGGGCACGTGCCGGCGGTTGAAGCCCACCGCCAGGGAGACGCCGAGCCGGACGGCCAGCTCCGCCAGCCGAGCCGCGCCCTCGTACGTGCTGTCGAGCGGCTTGTCCACGTGAACCGGTACGCCCGCCTCGAGCAGCTCCGTGACGAGCGGTCCGTGCGCCTCGGTCGCCGCGGTGACGAACGCGGCGTCCAAGCCCGCCGCCACGGCGGCACCGACGTGAGCGTGGGACTCCGTACGGTGAGCGCGCGCCAGCCGGTCGCGGACGTCCCGGTCCCGGGTCACCAGGACAGGGGTGACGTCGGGGTCGGCGGCGAGCACCGGCAGGTAGGCCTTCACCGCGATGTCGCCCAGCCCCACGACAGCGACGCGCACCCGCCGATCCTCCCAGGTGCCCTACGCCGCGCGTGTGACGCGGTCGACGACGGCCACCCGGTGTCCACCGCCCGGTCGGCGGGTACCGGGACGGGGTGTTCCTGTTCTTCTCCAACCGCGTGGGCTGCCTCGGTTCGCTCGCGATCTCGGCCGTCGCCACGCTGGTGCTGTTCCTGATCCTGACCCGCTGACCTCCCCGAAGGGGGTGGGCCGCTCAGCGGGGCGCGCCGCGGGCCTCGACGAGCGCGGCGATGCCGTCGAGGAGCCGCTCCAGCCCGAACCGGTAGGCGTGCTCGGGGTCGTGCGCGCTCCCGTGGGCGGCTCCCGCGGCGCTGCCGACCCGGCTGGCCAGCGGGTGCGTGCCGGGGTCCAGCAATCGCGCCAGGAGGCCGGCGTTCGCCGCCCACCACTGCTCGTCGTCCATCGCGCTCTGGTGGCGAGCCGCCCGGGCGTCCACGGCGTCCCGCGCCGACGCCTGGACGAAGGTCAGCACCAGGGTCAGGCAGTCGTCCATCTCCACGTCGTCGAGACCGATGCCGTCCAGGGCGGCGAGCTCGTGCTCGTACTTGGTCATCAGCCCCGGACCGAGCGGCGGGCGGAGGGTGGAGACCGTCGCCGCCCAGGCGTGTGCGGCGAAGAGGGCGCGGTTCTCGTCGGCCACCGCTGCGAGCCGCTCCCGCCATGGCCGGCCGGTCGCGTCGGCGCGAGGCATGCTCGCGTACGCCGCGTCGAGCATGAGGTCCAGCAACTCCGCCTTCCCCGGCAGGTACGTGTACAGCGTCATCGCGCCCACGCCCAGCTCCTCCGCCACGCGGCGCATGGTCACCGCGTCCAGCCCCTCGGCGTCGGCCACTGCGATCGCGGCGGCCACCACCGCGTCCAGGTCGAGCGCCCGTTGCGGCCCTCGCCGCGGTGCCGCGGCGGCGTCGCGCCAGAGCAGCCTCAGGGTGCGGGCGGGGTCTCCCGCGCTGGATCGGGCGGTGGCCACGGGCGCCATTGTGGCTCGGCGGGACGACTCCCGTACATCGTACAACGTACGCTGTACGATGAAGAGCCAGCCCGCGAACCGAGGAGTCCCGTGAAGATCACCTCCAGCGCCGTCTCGCTCAACGTCGACGACGTGGCGGCGTCCAGCTCGTTCCTGGTGGAGCACCTCGGCTTCCAGGAGGTGATGGCGGCCGACGGCTTCGCCTCGCTGACCCGCCCGGACGCCGGGATGAACGTCGTCTACCTCCGGCGGGGGCTGGCGACGCTGCCGGCCGACCAGCGGGACGAGCACGCGGCCGGCCTCATCCTCGCCTTCGTCGTCGAGGACCTCGAGGGCGAGCTGGCCAGGATCCAGGCCGAAGGCGTCGTCGTCACCATGCCGCTGACCGAGGAGGAGTGGGGTGAGCGGGCCTTCCAGGTCCGCGATCCCAACGGCGTCATCGTCCAGCTGGTGGACTGGAACGGCTCATCCGGTGGCGCGGGCGGTTGACCCGGTCGTGTCGCCTGGGGGCGGGGCGGTGCTCCGACCGATCACCAGGCGGGTGCTCACCTCGAGGTCGCGGGCCGGGTGCCCGTCGAGCATCTCGCGCAGGAGGTGACCGCTGAGCCGTCCCTTGAGCGCGTGGTCCTGCGCCACGGTGGTGAGCGGCGGCTCCGCCTCCGACGCCTCGGGGATCGCGTCGAAGCCGGTGACGGACAGATCGTCCGGGACGCGCAGCCCGAGGGATCGTGCGGCGTCCAGGCAGCCGAGGGCCAGCCGGTCGGAGAGGGCCACCAAGGCGGTCGGGCGGGGCGAGAGGTCCATCAGCAGCCGGGTGAGCTCGCGCCCGTCGGCCGGGTGGCTCGAGCGGGCGACCGCGACCGGCACTTCCGACGGGTCGATCCCGGCTCCTCCGAGCTCGTTGCGCACGGCCGCGAGCCGGTCCCGGCTGGACGGGTCCGTCACGTCGAGCAGCTGCCCGGCGGAGGCGAGTCCGACGAAGCCGTCGGCACGCAGCGGCATCGACACGACGCCGAACCGCCGGTGGCCCAGGTCGAGCAGGTGGCGGACGGCGGCTGCCTGACCAGCGCGGTTGGCCACCCGGACGCAGGCTTCGCCGCGGCCGACCGGTCCGTCGATGGTCACCAGCGGCAGCCCGCGCTCCTGGACCGCGTCGAGCGCGGCGGTGTCCCCGGGCAGGCAGTACGACACGAAGCCGTCGACGCCTGCGGCCCGGACGGCGGAGGGCGGCGGCCCGCCCGCCTCGGCACCGCCCCAGAGCAGGAGCAGGCCGGTCGCCGCGTCGCCGAGGCCCTCGGCGAGGCCGTCGAGGAAGAGCTGGGCGGCGGGATCGGAGAAGGCGTAGCCGGGACGCTCGAGGACCAGGACACCGACCGTCCCCGAGCGCCGCGTCCGGAGCTGCCGGGCGAGAGGATCCGGGCCCGGGTAGCCGAGTGAGACGGCCGCTGCGAGCACGCGTTCCCGGACCGGGGCCGAGAGCTGGTCCGGGCGGTTGTAGGCGTTGGACGCGGTGGACCGGGACACCCCTGCGACGCGCGCCACGTCGGCGAGGGTCGGTCCGTGCTTGCCCACCCGACGAGGCTAGCCGTATCCTTCTGAACCGATCCACTAAATCGATCCAGAACGCCGATCAGAGCAAGGAGAGTGAGCACGTGCAGGGTCAGTCGAGTCGGTCCGCCAAGGTCCGCGCCGACGGCGTGGTCCACGCGGTGACGGCGACCTTTGCGGCGTCCGGGGCGGTCATGGGGGCCAACGTGGCGCGGGTCCCCGCCCTGCGCGACCAGCTGTCGGCCACGGAGAGCCAGCTCGGGCTCGCCCTCGTCGGCGCAGGCCTCGGCTCGGTCCTCGCCATGCCGTTCACCGCGCGCCTGGTCCGGCGCTTCGGCACCGGGCGGGTCGTGGTGGGGGGCGCGATCCTGGTGGGTGCGGCCTGGATCGGCGTGGGTGCCACGACGTCGGTGGCGGTCGCTCTGGCCTTCTTCGTCCTGGTCGGCGCCGGCTTCGGCATCTGGGACGTCGCCATGAACGTCGCCGGGCACTCCGCCGAGGAGCGCGACCGGCGGTCCTGGATGCCCCGACTGCACGCCGCCTTCTCCGGGGGTGCGGTCCTCGGGGCCGGCCTCGCTGCGCTCGCCGTGCGGGGGGATCTGGGCCCGCTGCAGCAGTTCGTCCTGGTGGCGGCCGGGTCCGTCGCGGTCGTCGCAGCCTCCGTCTCCCGCTTCCTGCCAGTGTCCGACGCTCCGGTGGAGCCTTCCGTGGACGGACGTGGCGGGTCCCGGTCGGTCTCGCTGTGGCGCGTCCCGGCGGTCCTGGTCATCGGGCTGGTCGTCGTGGGGACCACCCTCGGCGAAGGTGCCGCCAACGACTGGCTGACCCTCGCGCTCGTCGACACCCGCGGTGCCTCCCAGTCGCTGGCGGCCCTGGCCTTCGCGGGCTTCAACGCGGCGATGCTGGTCGGTCGGCTGGTGGGCGGTAGTGCCATCGACCGCTTCGGCCGGACGGCGGTGGTGCGGGTCAGCGGCGCGACCGCAGCGGTCGGGGTGCTCCTGCTCTGCCTGGTGCCCTCTCTGCCCGTGGCGTTGGCCGGCTCCCTCCTGTGGGGGCTCGGTCTCTCCGTCGTCTTCCCCGCCGGGATGTCCGCCGCGGGCGAGGCCGTGCCCGGCCGTGGGGCGGAGGCGATCGCAGTCGTCGCCACCATCGGCTACGGCGGCTTCCTGCTCGGGCCACCACTGCTGGGCTTCCTGGCCGAATCGTGGGGTCTCGACCGGGCCCTGCTCGTCGTCGCCGCGCTCGCCACGATGGTCGCCGCGCTCGCCGGCGCGGTCCGAGACCGGCGCCCAGCCGAGATCCGCGCTCCCGCCCAGGCGGTCGAGGAACCGGCCGCCTGCTGAGCGTGCCCCCGTCGGCCCGTTGATCGTCCGGGGACCGTCGCTGCGGATGCGTCGCGATCGCCCCGTACGCTCCGGCCCATGCCGTACGTGGGAGCGCTCACCTTCGACGCCGCGGACGCCGTCCGCCTGGCGGGCTTCTGGGCGGCGGTGCTCGGCCGGGAGGCCCGGCCCGGCCGCGCGCTGCCCGGGGTGATGGTGGTGCCGGGGGCGCTGGGTGAGGCGCCGATGCTCTTCCTGCCGGTGCCCGAACCCAAGACGGCGAAGAACCGTTGCCACCCGGACCTGCACACCGACGACCTCACCCGCGAGCTGAGCCGGGTGCGCGCGCTCGGTGCCGAGGAGGTCGAGCGCCACGACGGGCCGGCCGGTCGCTGGGTGGTGCTCCGGGACGTCGAGGGCAACGAGTTCTGCCTGGTCCAGGACGAGGACTGACCCGTCCCGGTCGACCCGCCGGGCGTACCTTCTGGCCCGTGGACGACCTCGCCGGCCTGTTGCAGCGTGCCGCCTCCGTAGCGGCCGACCACCGTGCGACCGTCGGAGCGCGACCGGTCGCGCCCCGGGTGAACCGTGTCGCGCTGCGGACGGCGTTCGGCGGCGACCTACCCGCGCGTGGGGAGCCTGCCGAGCAGGTCCTCGACGAGCTGGTGGCCGCCGCGCGTCCGGGGTTGGTGGGCACCGTCGGTCCGCGCTTCTTCGGCTTCGTGATCGGTGGCTCCCTGCCGGCCGCGACGGCCGCCGACGTCCTCACCAGCGGGTGGGACCAGTGCGGCTTCAACGCCGTGCTCTCCCCGGCCGCCGCGGCGGTCGAGGACTGCGCCGGAACCTGGCTCAAGGACCTGCTCGGCCTCCCGTCCGGCGCCTCCGTCGGCTTCGTCACCGGTGGCCAGGAGGCCAACACCGTCGGCCTCGCCGCCGCCCGCCACCGCGTCCTCTCCCGCGCCGGCTGGGACGTCGAGCGCGACGGGCTGCCCGGAGCACCTCCCGTACGGGTGGTGGCAGGGGTGGAGCGCCATGCGACCGTCGACCGGTCGCTGCGGCTGCTCGGCCTCGGCACGGGCGTCGTCGAGGGGGTGGCGGCGGACGCCAACGGGTCGATCGACGTGGCCGACCTGGCGCGGGTGCTCGGGTCCGGTCCCTCCGGTCCCACGATCGTGGCGCTGCAGACAGGCAACGTGAACACCGGTGCCTGCGACGACCTGCGGGCCGCGGTCGACGTGGCGCGGCGCCACGGGGCGTGGGTGCACGTCGATGGCGCCTTCGGGCTGTGGGCCGCTGCTGCGGCCTCGACCCGCCACCTCGTCGACGGCGTCGAGCTCGCCGACTCCTGGGCGTGTGACGGGCACAAGTGGCTCAACGTGCCGTACGACTCGGGCTTCGTCTTCTGCGCCGACCCCGAAGCCCACGCGGGCGCCGTCTCCTACACGGCCTCGTACCTCGTGGGGTCGGGTGCCGGTGAGCACGGGCTCTCCGACCTGGCGCTGCAGTCCTCCCGCCGGGCCCGCGGCTTCACCGCGTGGGCCGCCCTGCGCGAGCTCGGCCGCGACGGGGTCGCCGAGCTCGTGGAGCGTTGCTGCAGCCTGGCCCGGCGGTTCGCCGACGGCCTGGCCGCCGGGGGTGCGGAGATCGCCAACGAGGTGGTGCTCAACCAGGTCCTCGTCGGCTTCGGTGACGACGACCGGACCGACCGGGTCGTGGAGGCGGTCCAGCAGGACGGGACCTGCTGGCTGGGGGGCACGACGTGGCGCGGGCGTCGGTTGATGCGGGTGTCGGTCTCCAACTGGTCGACCACCGAGGACGACGTCGACCGGTCCGTGGCCACCGTGTTGCGGTCCGCCGCCACTGCCTGATCGGTCCGGGTGATCGGTCCCTGCTGCGCGGGCTCCGCAACGATCCCCGCCGCGCCTGCCCCGACGGCTCAGGAGCCGGCGACCTCCCGGCGCAACTCGGCCTTGCGCTCGGCCGGCAGGTCACGCCAGTCACAGCCCAGCAGCAGGCGCTCCAGGCCCCAGAGTGCGTTGAGGGTCACGCCCGGCCGCGACTCCCGCAGCCTCCGGTACACCTCGACCGACCCCAG
>DASTQL010000199.1:0-3722 GCA_035761805.1 Jiangellales bacterium
TCGGGGTCGCGGGAGATCCGGGTGTACACCACGGCCCTGGTCATCGCCCCGTCACCGGCCTCAACGTCGGGGTGGATTCCACCGCCAAGTCTACTCCCTCCCCTGCAGTCGGAGTGCGTCTTACTCGTGGGCAACGTGTACATGGTCAGGACGGCTTCGGGCGCCAACGCCGTGCAGACCGTCTACTCTTCGCGTCGGGGCTCGCACACCCACACGAGGCTCGAGCATGGGATCGACTTCGCGTGTTCCGTTGGGGGGCGCAATCTCACGCGTGAGGAGTGGCGGGACTCCTTCGGTGACCAGCCCTACCGCGAGACCTGCCCAACGCCGTGACTCGCCCCGGCGCCGACGAGGCCCGCTCGCGGTCGCCCGGGGTCTCATGGTCAGCGGTGGGTTGCCGGTGGTCGGGGACCTCGGGCCCTTCCGCCGGGACGCCCGGCACGGTGGACTGGTACCAGACCACCTTGAGTGACGAAGGGAGCGACGATGGCGCACACCCGGACCTGGCGGGTCGACATCCACCTGTCGGAGGACGACCCCGGCACGCACGCGCACGCCGTCCTGCACACGGAATCCGCCACCCAGCTCGAGGGCCGGGGGTCGGCCAGGCGCAAGCCGAGCGACGCCCAGGTGCCCGAGATCGGGGACGAGATCGCGGCCGCCCGGGCGTTGCGCGAGCTTGCCGACCGGCTGCTGGGCGCGGCCTCCGACGACATCGGCGCCATCGAGCACCGTGAGGTGCATCTGCCCGGCTGACCCGGACCCGCCAGGGGCCCGTCCGACCCGCCTGCAGACCAGGCGGGTCCGACGCGTGGGCCGAACGGCGGTCGTCCGGTGCCTCAGTGGTTGACGGCCCGCACGGCAGCCCGCAGCCCCCGGCCGGCCAGCGGACCGATGACGCGGCCGGCCGGGCCGCCCCGGGCGCCGGCGGCGAGCAGGGCGGCCCGAGCGGCGTTGGCCCCGCACGCGCCGTGCACCCCGCCGCCGGGGTGAGCGGACGCCGAGGCGAGGAAGAGCCGGTCGACCGGGGTCTCGCTGCGGGCCAGGCCCGTCCAGGGGCGGAAGACGAGCTGGTGGTAGAGCTGCGATGTGCCGGCGTTCACTGCGCCGCCGACCAGCGAGGGGTTCGCCGCCTCCAGGTCGCGGGGCCGCTGGACCCGCCGGGCCAGCACCCGGTCGCGGAACCCTGGCGCGTACTCCTCCAGCACCTCCTCGACCCGCTCCGTCTGGCGGTCCATCGCCGTGGCGTCGTCGACCAGGGTCCGGGGGACGTGCGTGTACGCCCACAGCGACTCCGTGCCGGCCGGTGAACGGGACGGGTCGGTGGTCGTCATCTGGCCGACCAGCAGGAACGGGCGCTCCGGTGCCCGGCCCCGCGCGAGGTCGGCGGCGAAGGCCGTGAGGCCGTCCAGGTCGGCGCCGACGTGGACCGTCCCGGCCTCCCGGGCCCCGGGCGCCGTCCAGGGGACCGGCCCGGACAGCGCCCAGTTGACCTTGAGGGTCGCGTCGTCCCACGGGTAGTCGTCCAGCCCACGTCGCGCCCGCACCGGCAGCAGGTCCCGAGGTACCAGCTCGCCGAAGAGCGTGGGGGCGGGGACGTCGGCGAGCACCGCCCGGCGGGCCCGCACGGCGTCGCCCGCGGCGGTGCGGACGCCCAGCGCCCTGCCGGCGCGCACCACGACCTCGGTGACCGGCGCCCCGGTGACCAGTACGGCACCGGCGGCACGGGCGCGGGCGGCCAACGCCTCGGCCAACGCGCCGGCTCCGCCTCGAGGGACCGGGAAGCCGACCTGCTGCCCGGTCATCGCCAGCAGCCAGCCGAACACCCCGGAGCCAGGGCTCTCCGGCGCGAGGTCGGCGTGCAGGGCGTTGCCCACCAGGAGGAGCCGGGCGCCCTCGCCGTCGAACTCCTCGGTGACCAGCCGCCGTACCGGCAGCAGCGCACGCCGTGCCAGGCTCGCCACCCCGGCCGGGCCGGCGTCCCGCAGCAGGCCGAGCCCCGCCCGTACGGGAGGGAACGGCCGGAGCAGCGCACTGAGGACGGGGCCACCCAGCCGGTCCCACTCCGCCGCCATCGCTCGCCAGCGGGGGCCGTCGCCGGTCGCGAAGGAGGCCACCGACTCGGCGGTCCGGTCCAGGTCGCGAGAGAGCACGGCGCAGCGGCCGTCGGGCACGGGGTGGGCCAGGACGGCCGGGGCGTGCGCCCACTCGAGGCCGTGGCGGTCGAGCTCCAGGTCCCGGATGACCGGCGAAGCCGCGCCGAGCGGGTAGAACGAGCTGAACAGGTCGGTGACGAAGCCCGGCGCGACCCATTCGGAGCTGGCCACCGCCCCGCCGAGCCGTTCGGTGGCCTCCAGCAGCACGACGTCCCAGCCGGCGTCCGCGAGCAACGCAGCCGCGACCAGCCCGTTGGGCCCCGACCCGACCACCACCGCGTCGGCGTCGGCGGGCGGCCGTGCGGGGGGTGTCGGGATCAGCCGCGCTCCTCGGTGCCCGGCAGACCGGACCGACCGGCCTGCTCCAGGACGGAGCGTGCCACAGTCCGCAGCTTGACGTTGCGACGTTGCGACTCGGCACGCAGCAGGTCGAAGGCGGCGACCTCGTCCACGCCGTGCCGGGCCATGAGCACGCCCTTGGCCTGCTCGATGCCGGCCCTGCTGCGCAGCGCCTCCTCCAGCTGCTCGGCCAGGCGGTCGGCGTCGGCGTAGCGGAGGTAGGCGCCCACCAGGTCGCCGGCCCGCCCGGCGAGCAGGGCGACGAGCTGCTCGTCCACGTCGTCGAAGGCCCCGGGCGTCCGCGCGTAGAGGTTCAGGGCGCCGGTCGGCCCCTGCGGGCCCGGTAGCGGCGCGGCGAGGAAACCGACGACCCCGTCGGCGGCAGCGGCCCGCGCGAACGCGGGCCAGCGATCCGCCGCCTCTCCCACCTCGACCCGCTGGAGGCGGCCGCTTCCCATGGCCTCCAGGCACGGGCCCTGACCGCTCGAGTACTGGTCACGGTCGATCTCCAGGGTCCGCGCGTCGCTGTACGCGGCGGTGACCGGTCGGGCTCCCGCCGAGACCGTGACGCCCGCTGCGTCACACCCGGGCACGAGCCGTACGGCCAGGGCGACGACCCGGTCGAGCACCTGCTGGAGCCGCTCCTCGTCGGTGACCACACCCGCCAGCTCCTGGACCAGCGCAGCGACCTCGTCCGGCCGCGCGTGCACGAGGCAGCGCAGCGCCGCACTGCCCGGCTGCGGCTCGGTGCGGGCCGCGAGATCCACCACGACGGGCCTCAGGCCGCCTGCTCGGCCGAGCTCCAGGCCACCGGCAGCGGGGCGCCGTCGACGAGGTGCTCACGCAGCCGGGCCAGGGTGCGGGCGATGAGCCGGGACACGTGCATCTGAGAGATCCCGAGCTCCTGCGCGATCTCCGCCTGCGTACGCTCGCCGAAGAACCGCAGGGTCAGGATCCGACGCTCCCGTACGGGAAGGGCGCCGACGACCCGGCGTAGGGACTCCCGCGCGTCCACGTCGTCGAGCGAGCTCTCGGGCTCACCGAGGCGTTCGGCGAGGGTGGGCGCGTCCCCGTCGTCGGTGGCGGGCGCGTCCAGGGAGGCGGCGTGGTAGGCCCAGGACGACTCCAGCGCCTCGAGCACCTCGTCCTCGGACACCTCCAGGGTCCGGGCCACCTCGGCCGCCGTGGGGGACCGGCCCAACTCCCTGGTCAGCCGGTCGGTCGTGG
>DASTQL010000200.1:0-11231 GCA_035761805.1 Jiangellales bacterium
ACGAGCTTCGTGACGGTCCAGCCGACGGCGACCGTGACGAGCCCGATCAGCACGCTGTTGGTGCCGAGCGCAGTGAGCCCACCGTCGGCGAAGAGCAGGGCTTGCACGGCGAGCACCACCGAGAGGACCAGGACGGCTGTCCACGGTCCCACCAGGACGGCGGCCAGGGCCCCGCCCATGAGGTGCCCGCTGGTTCCCACGCCGACCGGGAAGTTGAGCATCTGCACGGCGAGGACGTAGGCCGCCGTCAGACCCGCGAGCGGCGCGGCGCGCTCGTCCAACTCGCCGCGGGCCTTGCGCAGGGACACCGCGACGGCCGCCCCCGCCACGGCCGCCGTGGCGACGGACGTGGGGGCGTCCAGGAAACCGTCGGGCACGTGCACGCCGCTACTCCTCGTCCGTGGGCTTCCGTCGCCCGAGCCGTGCGGCCACGGCGACCACCTGCCACCTTGACGTACTTGCACATCATGTGCAACAAGGACCTACGCGGCCGGCTCGCGCCCGCCCGACCCCGCCGCCTACGGTTGGCGCCGTGACCGATGCGCGCCTGTCCCCCGGCGACCCCGCCCCGGACTTCACCCTCCCGGACGCTGACGGCAACCGCGTGTCCCTGTCGGACCACCGCGGTCGCCGCACCATCGTCTACTTCTACCCCGCCGCCAGCACGCCCGGCTGCACGACCCAGGCCTGCGACTTCCGCGACAGCCTGGCGTCCCTGCAGGGAGCCGGCTACGCCGTCCTCGGCGTCTCACCGGACCCTCCCGCCAAGCTGGCGCGGTTCCGCGACGAGCAGGGCCTGACCTTCCCGCTGCTCTCGGACCCCGACAAGGCCGTGCTCACGGCCTGGGGCGCCTACGGCGAGAAGTCGATGTACGGCAAGACCGTGCAGGGCGTCATCCGGTCGACGGTGGTCGTGGGCCCCGATGGCCGCGTGGAGAGGGCCATGTACAACGTCAAGGCCACCGGCCACGTGGCCAAGCTCCGCCGCGAGCTGGGCCTCCCCTGACCTCCGGGTGCCCCCAAATGATCACGGCAGCCGCGTATGTGGCTGCCGAGCCAGGTGAGTTCACCGCGGCGCGTGCCCAGATGCCGCGGTGCGGTGTGGTCGCGGTGCGGTGCTGGGCACGGTGCGGGAGCTCCCGGCCCGTGTGGCACAGTGATCTCCGCGCGGGAGTGGCGGAACTGGTAGACGCCCAGGATTTAGGTTCCTGTGCCCTCGGGCGTGCGGGTTCGAGTCCCGCCTCCCGCACCGGTCGGGTGGACGTAGCGCCCGGCGCCGGTCAGCGCACCAGCCGGACGACGAACGGGAGCCGGACGGGCTGGCCGATGCCGGCGGCCAGGGCCGCGACGAGGACGACGACCGGCCATGCCAGCACGAGAGGGATCCAGAGCAGGGCCGCGAGGCCGAGCGTCACGACCGTCGCGGCCACCAGCGCCATGTTGAGCAGGATGAAGCTGAGCTGGACGTTCACCGCCTCGACGGCCTGCTCCCGGACGTACGCGGATCGGCTTCCAGGGCCGATCAGGACCACCAGCGGCCCCACGAAGCTGGTCACCAGCCCGAGCGCGTGCGCGAGGGCGGCCCAGGGGCGGTCACCGCCCCTCTGGGGTGCGGCGGTCCACGCCGGGGCGGTCGGTGCGGGTGGGAGCACGGGGGAGACCGGCCGTGGAGGCAGCGGCAGCTGTCGGCGACCCGACCATGGCGCAGGTGGGTACAGGCCGTCGAGGCAGGCCCCGAGGTCGGCCCGCGTGGTCGCCGTGAGGGCCCGGCCGAGGCGGTCGTCGAACTCGCCCCGCGTCAGCCGCCCCTCGGCGTAGGCGGCGGACAGCCGCTCGGCGACGGCGTCCCGGTCACGGTCGGAGACCCGCCAGGACCCGGGCACGCCGGAGGGCCCGCCGGGGAGGGGGACGGTCGGCGGCTGGCCGGTCCTGGCGTGGTCCGCGGTGGGCTGGTTCACGGGTGGCTCCTCGTTCTTCGTCGGACGATGCCTTCCAGCGTCGTCGCCGGAGAGACCGTACGGCATCGGGGATGACCCTGAGCAGCCCCCGGAACCGCGCGGCGTCCGCGCGGGGGCCCAGGACCTGGCAGTCGGCTCAGGCCACCTCGACCGTGACGGCGTGCCACCCGGTCGCCCCGTCCGGCGCCGGCGGGGCCACCGCCCCGGTCTGGGCCTCGCCGGTCCCGTCGACCGCTCGTGCCTCGAGCCGGTGCGTGCCGCGCGGCGCGTCCCACTCCCACGCCCACTGCCGCCAGGTGTCCACGCTCGGGACCGCGGCGAGCCGCGCCTTCCCCCACGGACCGCCGTCGACGCGCACCTCGACCGCCTCGACGCCCCGGTGCTGGGCCCAGGCGGTCCCGGCGACCGTCACCGGCCCGGCGGGGACGCGCGCCCCGGCACGCGGCACGTCGATGCGCGAGGCGGTCTTCACGGGGGCGCGCGCGGACCAGCCGCGCGAGGTCCAGTACGCCTCGGCCCGGTCGAACCGGGTCACCTCCAGGTCGATGACCCACTTCGTCGCGCTGACGTAGCCGTACAGCCCCGGAACTACCATGCGTACGGGGAAGCCGTGCCGTACGGGGAGCGGCTCGCCGTTCATCCCCACGGCGAGGAGCGCGTCGCGTCCGTCGCCGAGGACGTCCAGCGGGGTGGACGCGGTCCACCCGTCGACGCTCGTCGACAGGACCATGTCCGCGTCCGCACGGGGTCGGACCTCGGCCAGCAGGGCCGCCACCGGCACGCCGGTCCACAGCGCGTTGCCGACCAGGGCGCCGCCCACCTCGTTGGAGACACAGGTCAGCGTCACCCACCGGTCGACCAGCCCGCGGCCGACCAGGCCGTCGAAGTCGACCTCCGCCTGGCGCTCCACCAGGCCGTGCACCCGCAGCCGCCACTCGTCCGGGTGGACGAGCGGGGGCGACAGGGCCGTGTCGATCCGGTAGAAGCGGTCGTTCGGTGTGCGCCACGGGACGGCACCGGCGGCATCCACCCCGGTCCCCGGCGGGGGCTCGGCGGCCGGCAGTGGCCGCGGGAGGACGAGCCCCGCCCGGGCGGCCTCGATGTCGTCGCGGCGCCCGACCAGCCAGCGGCCGCCGGCGGCCGCCACACCCCCGAGCAGCGCGATCAGCCCCACGGCGCGGAGGAAGGCCCGGCGCGAGACGGCGTCGTCCACATCGGGTGCGCCCGCGCCGGGGGCCGGGACGCGGCCGACGAGCAGGTCGAGCGCGACGAGACCGACTGCACCGCCGACCGCGGTCGGCAGCAGGTCGCGCACGCCCGAGCCGGGACGGCCGAGCACGGCGAGGGCGGCCAGCACCACGAGTCCGGCGGCGAGGCCGAGTCCGGCCCGGCGATTCCTGCCGGCCACCACGCCCGCGGCAGCGGCCAGGGCGGCGAGGACGACCACCACGCCCACGACGAGCACGGCCTTGTCGGCGGTGCCGAAGGTGCTCACCGCCCAGTCCTTCACCGGACCGGGGACTCGGTCGACGACCTCGCCGCCCACCGCGATCACGGGCGTGGGCGCGCCGGTCCACCCGGCGACCAGCTCGGCGACACCCAGTCCCGCGCCGACAGCGACGACGCCCGCCAACGCGGGAGCCGCCGCGCCTGCGGTCCGCGTGACCGCAGCCGGACGCGTCGTGGTCGTCATCGACCCATGGTGAGCGCTCCACCGCCATCCGGCACCGGCACCGTCGCGCCCGTCATCGAACCGTCAGGATCGGCCGGGCACCCGCGACGGCAGCCGGGCGGCCGCCCTCAGCCGTCGAGCTCGCGGGCCACGTGGGGCACCAAGGCCCGGAAGGCGCGCCCCCGGTGGCTGATCGCGTCCTTCTCCTCGGAGGTCATCTCGGCCGTGGTCCGGGTCTCACCGGTCGGCTGCAGCACAGGGTCGTAGCCGAAGCCGCCAGTGCCCCGGGGCACACGGGTGAGGGTGCCCTCGAGCCGCCCCTCCTCGACGACCTCGCGGCCGTCGGGGGTCACCAGCGCCGCCGCACAGGCGAAGTGGGCGCCCCGCATTCCGTCGGGGACATCGCTCAGCTGGGCGAGCAGGAGCTGCAGGTTGGCGCGGTCGTCGCCGTGCCGGCCGGCCCACCGGGCGGAGAAGACCCCCGGCATGCCGGCCAGTGCGTCGACGCAGAGCCCCGAGTCGTCGGCGACCGCGGGCCGGCCGGTGGCCGCGGCCACGGCCCGCGCCTTGAGCAGGGCGTTGTCGGCGAAGGTGAGCCCCGTCTCGGCGACGTCCGCGACCCGCGCGAAGTCGTCCACGGGGTGCAGGTCGATCGCGAGTCCGGCCGCCGCGAGGATCCGCGACAGCTCGGCGACCTTGTGCCGGTTGCGGGTGGCGAGCACGAGCACCGGCCGCTCCCCGGCCGTCGTCACCGCTCGAGCGCGGCCAGCTGCAGCGCCGTGAGCTCGGCGCACCCGCGCTCGGCCAGCGCCAGCAGGGTGTCGAGCTCGGCCCGGTCGAACGGCACCCCCTCGGCGGTGCCCTGGACCTCGACGTAGCGCCCGTCGCCGGTCATCACGACGTTCATGTCCGTGCCCGCCGACACGTCCTCGGTGTAGCAGAGGTCGAGCAGCGGCTCACCGTCGAGGACCCCGACGCTGACCGCCGCGACCGAGCCGGTCAACGCCTGGTCGGAGGCCAGCTGCCCTCGCTCGCGCAGCCACCCGACCGCGTCGGCGAGAGCGACGTAGGCACCGGTGATCGCCGCCGTCCTGGTGCCCCCGTCGGCCTGCAGCACGTCGCAGTCGAGGACCACGGTGTTCTCACCCAGCGCGGCGTCGTCGACGACCGCCCGCAGGGACCGGCCGACCAGGCGGGAGATCTCGTGCGTGCGACCGCCGATCCGGCCCTTCACCGACTCGCGGTCGCTGCGCGTGTTGGTGGAACGCGGCAGCATGGCGTACTCGGCCGTGACCCATCCGAGGCCGGACCCCTTGCGCCACCGCGGCACACCCTCGGTCACCGACGCGGCGCAGAGCACCCGCGTGCTGCCGAACTCCACGAGCACGGAGCCCTCGGCGTGGTCGAGCCAGCCCCGGGTGAGACGGACGGGGCGGAGCTGGTCGGGCGCGCGGCCGTCGGGTCGGTTCATGCGCGCAGGCTATCGACCGGTCCCGACAGGGCTCACAGCTCCACGACGAGTCCGGACGAGGCCAGCTGGAGGTCGCCGCCGTAGACCTCGCTGGCCTCGGCGACGGCGACGGCTCCGTCGGTCCACGGCGGCACATGGGTGAGCACCAGCCGCGGGACTCCTGCCTCGGCGGCATGCCGGCCGGCCTGCCGCCCGGTGAGGTGGAGACCCGGCGGGTTGTCCCCGCCCTCGACGAACGACGCCTCGCACACCAGCAGGTCGGCCCCGCGGGCCAGGTCGACCAGCGCCTCGGACGGTGCCGTGTCGCCGGAGTAGACCACGCCGTGGCCTCCGTGGTCGATCCTCAGGGCGTACGCCTCGACAGGGTGCACCACCCGTACGGGAGTGACCGTCAGCGGACCCACGGAGTAGGGCTCCCGGCCGTGCTCGAGGAAGTGGAACTCGCTGTTCATCCCGGGCTCCTCCGGCAGGTCGTACGCCCGGGCGAGCCGGGCGCCCGAGCCACGCGGGCCGTAGACGGGGATCTGCGGCGCGGGGCCGCCGGGGCGGTACTTGCGGGCGACGTAGTAGGCGCAGAGGTCCAGGCAGTGGTCGGCGTGCAGGTGGGAGAGCAGCACGGCGTCCACGGCGTAGATGTCGACGTGACGCTGCAGCTCCCCCAGGGCCCCGTTGCCGAGGTCGACCACCACGCGGAGGCCGCCGGCCTCCACGAGGTAGCAGGACGCCGGCGAGTGCGGACCCGGGAAAGACCCCGAGCAGCCGATGACGGTGAGCCGCACGCGACCCTCAGACCCGGGCCCCGGCCGTGTCGACGGCGCCGACCTCCGGCCCGAGGAAGCGCCTCCCCAGCTCGAGGAACGGCCGCGGGTCACCGGTGGCGCGGAACCGGTGCTGCGGCGGGGGCAGGTCGTCGTCACGCATGAGGCCGTGCGCGGCCAGCACGCGGTAGACGTCCTTGGCGGTCTCCTCCGCGCTGCTGACCAGCGTGACCGCGTCGCCCATGACGTAGGAGACGACACCGGTGAGGAGGGGGTAGTGGGTGCATCCGAGGACGAGCGTGTCGACCCCGGCCGCGCGCACCGGGTCCAGGTACTCGCGGGCCACGTCCTCGATCTCGGCCCCGTGGGTGACCCCGCGCTCGACGAACTCCACGAAGCGCGGGCACGCCTGGGTGGTGATGGCGAGGTGGGGAGCCGCGGCGAACGAGTCCTCGTAGGCGCGGCTGGCCACGGTGGCGCGCGTCCCGATGACGCCGACCCGACCGTTGCGTGTGGCGGACACGGCACGGCGGACGGCCGGCTGGATCACCTCGACCAGGGGGACGTCGTAGCGCTCGCGTGCGTCGCGGAGCACCGCGCTGCTGGCGCTGTTGCAGGCGATGACGAGCGCCTTGACCCCCTCGGCCACCAGCTGGTCCATGAGGTCCAGCGCGTAGGCGCGGACCTCGGCGATCGGACGCGGGCCGTAGGGTCCCCGGGCCGTGTCGCCCACGTAGAGGATGGGCTCGTGGGGCAGCTGGTCGAGCACCGCCCGCGCGACGGTCAGCCCGCCGACGCCACTGTCGAAGATGCCGATCGGCGCGTCCGCCACGCAGGAGAGGGTACGTCCTCGGCCTCTCCCCGGGAGGGTAGACCCGGTCAGGCCCAGAGCTGACCTTCCAGGCGGTCCTCGGCCTCGTCGAGCGTGCCCTCGAATGCGCCGGTGGACAGGTACTTCCATCCGCCGTCGCACACCACGAAGGCGATGTCGGCGCGCTCGCCCTCGTGCAACGCGCGCTGGGCCACCGCAAGCGCCGCGTGCAGGATGGCGCCGGTCGAGATGCCGGCGAAGATACCCTCCGCGTCGAGCAGCTCGCGCACCCGCCGAACCGCGTCGCGGGGTCCGACCGAGTACCGCGTCGACAGCACGGACTCGTCGTAGAGCTCGGGCACGAAGCCCTCGTCGAGGTTGCGCAACCCGTACACCAGCTCGCCGTAGCGGGGCTCGGCCGCGACCACCTGAACCCCCGGGACCTTCTCACGCAGGAAGCGGCCGACCCCCATGAGCGTCCCCGTGGTGCCGAGCCCGGCGACGAAGTGCGTGACGGACGGCAGGTCCTCGAGGATCTCCGGCCCCGTGGTCAGGTAGTGGGCGTCGGCGTTGGCCGGGTTGCCGTACTGGTAGAGCATCACCCAGTCGGGGTGCTGCTCCGCCAGCACCTTGGCGACCCGGACGGCCTCGTTGGAGCCTCCCGCTGCGGGTGAGAAGACGATCTCCGCACCCCACATCGACAGCAGCTGGCGTCGTTCGACGGAGGTGTTCTCCGGCATCACGCACACCAGCCGGTAGCCACGCAGGCGGGCCGCCATGGCCAGCGAGATACCGGTGTTGCCGGACGTGGGCTCGAGCAGCGTGGCGCCCGGCTCCAGCCGCCCGTCCGCCTCGGCCGCCAGCACCATCTGGAGGGCCACCCGGTCCTTCACCGACCCGGTGGGGTTGCGGTCCTCCAGCTTGGCCCAGAGCCGTACCTCCGGCGTCGGCGACAGCCGCGGGAGCCCGACGAGCGGGGTCCGCCCGACGGAGTCCAGCAGCGAGTCGAAGCGCACCGCCGGGTCAGCCTCCGGCGACGGCGGGGAGCACGGTGACCGAGTCGCCGTCCGCCACCTCGGTCTCGAGCCCGCCCAGGAAGCGGACGTCCTCGTCGTTGAGGTAGACGTTGACGAAACGCCGCAGCCTGCCCTCCTCGACCAGGCGCTCCCGCAGCCCGGGGTGGCGGCTCTCCAGGTCGTCGATCAGCCCGGCCAGCGTGTCACCCTCCGCTGAGACGGCCTTGGCGCCGGCGGTGTACGTGCGCAGGATCGTCGGGATCCGGACCTCGATGGCCATACGGCTGCTCCTGGGACTCATGGGTCAGGGTTCGGTAGGCCCGCCCCGCCCCGACCGGCGCGGCACACCTCGTACCGGGGAACGGGCCGGGCGTCAGGGTCATTCCCCGGCGTGGTCGGGCTCGAGCACCCGGACCTCCTCCTCGCCGACCTCGCCGTCGACGATGCGGAACGAGCGGACCTCGACCTCGTCGTCGGCGCGGGTCGACACGAGCAGGTAGTGGGCGCCGGGCTCCTGGGCGAGCGACACGTCGGTCCGCGAGGGGTAGGCCTCGGTGGCCGTGTGGGAGTGGTAGATGACGACCGGTTCCTCGTCGCGGTCGTCCATCTCGCGCCAGACCCGCAGCTGCTCCTGGGAATCGAAGCGGTAGAAGGTCGGTGAGCGCTCGGCGTTGGTCATCTCGACCACGCGCTCGGGCCGGTCCGACCCCGCCGGCCCGGCCACGATGCCGCACGCCTCGTCCGGGTGGTCGCGACGGGCGTGGGCGACGATCGCATCGAGCAGGTCGCGGCGGAGCTCCAACACGGCGGCTCAGCCTACGGGCTCAGCGCAGCCCCGCGGACAGGGCCCGGACGAGCGTCTCCTGGACGAAGCCCAGCCACTCGTAGACGTGGTGGACGTAGGCGCGCGGGTCGTCGTCGTCCAGGGAGTCCCAATAGCCCTCGTCCCCCTCCTCGACGCCCAGCCGGGTGCCCAGGGCCAGGCGCAGGTCGGTGAGCGTACGCAGCCAGGCGGTGGCCTGCTCGCCGTCCAGTCGGACCTGGAGCTTGTCGGGTGCGCCCTTCCGTCCCGGCTCCGGCGTGGCCAGCGAGGCCAGCACGACGGCGGCCGCCCCGGACTTGGCCTCGCGCAGCCCCCGTTCGGTGTAGCGGCGGAACTCCGCGGCCTGCTCCTCGTCGGCGTAGGCGTCGGGGAAGAGCCGCAGCAGCACCGGGTCGGTCGGCCGGTCCGGGTCGTCGCCGAGGGCCAACGCGGCGGCGAGCGGGTCGTCGGCGTCGGGTGCCGACGGCTGCGCGTCTTGGACGAGCTCGAGCAGCTGGCCGACCAGGGACCGGAGCAGCTCCACTTCAACCGTGTGGAACGTCGCGGACACACCGCCGCCGCGGACCCGCCGGAACGCTGTGCTCAGGGCTCAGTCCCCCGACTTCTGGAGCGTCGCCCACAGGCCGTAGCCGTGCATGGCCTCCACGTCGCGCTCCATCTCCTCGCGGCTCCCCGACGACACGACCGCCCTGCCCTTGTGGTGCACGTCCATCATGAGCTTCTCCGCCTTGGGCTTGGCGTAGCCGAAGTGGGTCATGAACACGAACGTGACGTACGACATGAGGTTCACCGGATCGTTCCAGACCACCGTGACCCAGGGCGTGTCCTGGCGGACGACCTCCTCGGCCTCGGGGCGCTCGATCTCGACCGGTGCGGTGGACACGGCCCCCATGTTCTCACCCGTGGGCGGCCGTGGTCGGCTGCGGCGGCCCGGCCGGTCGTTAGGCTCGGGAGGGTGACCGGCTCCACGGCACTCCTGACCGACCACTACGAGCTGACCATGCTCCAGGCGGCGCTCGAGGGCGGCGCGGGAGGCCGCCGGTCGGTGTTCGAGGTCTTCGCCCGCCGACTACCCGAGGGACGACGCTACGGCGTGGTTGCCGGGGTCGGACGGCTGCTGGACGCCGTCGAGGCCTTCCGCTTCGATGACACGGTGCTCGCCGACCTGGCGGATCGCCGGGTGGTCGACGACCGGACGTTGGAGTGGCTCGCCGGCTACCGGTTCTCCGGCGACGTCTGGGGCTACGGCGAGGGTGAGTGCTACTTCCCCTACTCCCCGCTGCTCGTCGTGGAGGGCAGCTTCGCCGAGGCGGTCCTGCTGGAGACGCTGGCGCTGTCGATCCTCAACCACGACTCCGCTGTCGCCTCGGCCGCCTCGCGGATGACCTGCGCTGCCGGCGGTCGCCCCTGCATCGAGATGGGGTCGCGCCGGACGCACGAGCGGGCCGCGGTCGCCGCGGCCCGGGCCGCGTACGTGGCCGGGTTCGCGACCACGAGCAACCTGGAGGCCGGCCGGACCTACGGGATCCCGACCGCCGGGACGAGCGCCCACTCCTTCACGCTCCTCCACGACAGCGAGCGGGACGCGTTCGCCGTCCAGGTCGCGTCGCTCGGCAAGGGGACGACCCTGCTCGTGGACACCTACGACGTCGCCGGGGCGGTCCAGGCCGCCGTCGAGATCGCGGGGACGTCACTGGGCGCGGTGCGGCTGGACTCGGGAGACCTGCTGGTCCAGGCGCAGGAGGTGCGGGCCCAGCTCGACGCGCTCGGGGCGCACGACACCCGGATCGTGGTGACGAGCGACCTCGACGAGCACGCGATCGCCGCGCTGGCCGCCGCCCCGGTGGACGTCTACGGGGTCGGGACGGCTCTCGTCACGGGGTCCGGGGCACCCACGGCGGGGCTGGTCTACAAGCTCGTGGCCCGCTCCGACCGCGACGGCGGTGAGCTCGTGTCCGTCGAGAAGCGCAGCAAGGACAAGGGCAGCCGTGGCGGCCGCAAGTACGCCCTACGCCGGCGCTCCGCCCGTGGGGTCGCGCAGGCCGAGGTCATCGGCGTCGGGCGGCCGCCCGGCGACGACGGTGACTACCGTCCGCTGCTGAGGGAGCTGATCCGGTCCGGCGAGGTCGTGGGCCGGGAGCCGCTCGCCGCCGCCCGTGACCGCCACATCGCCGCCCGCGCCGAGCTGCCCCGGGTGGCCCTCCGGCTCTCCCGGGGCGAGACCGCACTGCCCACCGTGTACGAGGAAGGACTCCTGCCGTGAGCACCGCCCTTGTCGTCGTCGACGTCCAGAACGACTTCTGCGAAGGGGGCAGCCTCGCCGTCCAGGGCGGCGCCGGGGTGGCCTTCCGCATCGCCGAGGTGCTGCACCGGTGGGCCGAGGCCGAACCGGACGAGCGCGAGTACGACTACCTCCTCGCCACCCGGGACCACCACGTCGACCCCGGCCCGCACTTCAGCCGGACCCCTGACTTCGTCGAGTCGTGGCCGGTGCACTGCGTCGCCGGGACCGACGGCGCCAGCTTCCACCCCAACCTCGACCCCCAGCCCTTCCACGCGGTCTTCACCAAGGGCGAGTACGCCGCGGCGTACTCGGGCTTCGAAGGGCTCGACGCCGACGGCACGAGCCTCGCGGACTGGCTCCGGGAGCGGCACGTCGACCGCCTGGACGTGGTCGGCATCGCGACCGACCACTGCGTCCGGGCGACCGCGCTGGACGCCG
>DASTQL010000201.1:0-9666 GCA_035761805.1 Jiangellales bacterium
TGACCGGCCGCAGCGGCCTGGTCGACCGGGTCCCCCCGGCTGCGGAGCAGGGCCCTCAGCGACGCCTCCTGCTCCCCCGCCAGCCGGCCGAGCTCGGCCGCCTCGCCGCCCAGCTCGCGCCCGCGGCGCTGGACCAGGGCGAGCACCTGGAGCACGCCGTCGTGCACCGCCCGGGCCAGCCGCTCGCGCTCCGCCGTCACCGCCGCCATCTCGACCGCCTGCGCCCGGGCCGCCGCGGCATCGCGGACCAGCTGCACCACGTAGCCGATCAACCCTCCCGCCGCCAGCAGCAGGAAGACGTTGCTCACCGTCGAGGCCGTGTACGTGTCGCGGATCGCGAGGTCGGTCGCCGCCACGACCGCCCCCGCCGCGAGTCCGCCCCGCCAGCCGTAGGCGACCGCCCAGCCGAGCACCGCCGCCGAGACCCAGTAGCTCGGCAGCGTGAACGTGTGCCGGGCCAGCTGTTCCGGGCTCTGTGCCAGCGGTGTCAGCAGGATCAACCCGACCGCCACGGCCAGGTCCGCGACCAGCACCGCCGTCAGCGGCCGAGGGACTCCCTCCGTACGGGAGGGGGTGGGACCACGGCCCGTACGGGAGGGGGTCCGAGCCCGGGCGACGAGCAGCGGCTGGACCACGGTCCACACGGTCATCAGGGCCAGGACGGCGGCGGCCACGGCGGGGCGGCGCAGCTCGTCCCACGAGGCGAAGGCCACGGCGACGGCGAACCCGAGGACGACAACGCGGAAGACGGCGAGCGCCCGCCACAGGGCGGTCTCGACGTCGGCGGGCGTGCGGGGCGACGGCGCGGTCGCGGTCCGGCGGGCGGCCGGGGGCGCGGCCATGGCGGTCAGCCGGCCCGGAGCCCGGGCTCCTCGCCGTGCGCGCCGTTGTCCACGGCAGGGATGTCAGCGGGCCGGACAGCTTCCGCGGGGCCGCGCTCCTCCGGCTCGTCGACCGCGGGAGGGGCGTCGAGGTCGGGGGCCGGGATGATCACCTCGCCACGCTTCTTGGCCGCGGCGATCTGATCCTTGGCCTTCTGTGCGTACATGTCGACGTACTCCTGGCCGGAGAGCGTCATCAGCTCGTACATGATCTCGTCCGTGACCGAGCGGAGGACGAAGCGGTCGTGCTCCAGCCCCTCGTAGCGGCTGAAGTCCATCGGCGGGCTGATCCGGATGCCCGGGCGCATGATCTTGGGGATGACCCGTCCCGGGGGCTGCATCTTCTCGGTCCCGATCATGGCTACGGCGAGCACGGGGACCTTGGCCTCGAGGGCCATCCGGGCCACGCCGGTCTTGCCGCGGTAGAGCCGGCCGTCGGGCGACCGGGTGCCCTCCGGATAGATGCCGAGCAGCCAGCCGTTGGACAGGATGCGCAGCCCCGTGCGCAGCGCCGCCTCGGAGGCCTTGCCGCCGGAGCGGTCGACCGGCACCTGCCCCGTACCGGCGAAGAAGAAGCGCTTGAAGGCGCCCTTGAGGCCCGTGCCGGTGAAGTAGTCGTCCTTGGCGAGGAACGTCATCCGGCGCTCGATGACGAGCGGCAGGAAGAAGGAGTCGATCACCGAGAGGTGGTTGCCCGCCAGGATGGCCCCACCCTCGGCGGGGACGTTGTCGGCTCCCTCGACCCAAGGCCGGTAGACGGCCTTGAGCAACGGCCCCAGGAGGACCTTCTTGAGGAACCAGTACAGCACGATCGCACCCTAGCGCCTCGCACGCCGGGCGGAACCCGTGCGACGATGCGCGCGTCACCGTCGCAGCGTCAGGAGGCCGACGTGCCGCTGGTCCCCGGAGCCGAGCCGTACCACCACGACGGCGGGCCGGTCGGCGTGCTCCTCCTGCACGGCTTCACCGGCTCGCCGGCCTCGATCCGGCCCTGGGGGCAGGCGCTCGCCGACGCCGGACTCACGGTCGACGTGCCGCGACTGCCAGGACACGGGACGACCTGGCAGGAGCTCAACATGTGCCGGTGGCCGGACTGGTGGTCCGTGGTCGACCGCGCCTTCGTGCGACTGCTGGACCGTTGCGAGCGGGTCGTGGTCGGCGGACTGTCCTTCGGAGGCGCGCTCGCGCTGAGGGTCGCCGAGGAGCACGGCCATGACGTCGCCGGCGTCATGGTGGTCAACCCCCTCCTGCAGTCCGACGACCCACGACGCTTCGTGGCGCTGCCGCTGCGTCACGTGCTGAGGTCCTTCCCCGGCGTCATCAACGACATCAAGAAGCCGGGGCAGGACGAGGTCGGCTACGAGCGGCTGCCCCTGATCGCCGCGCACTCGGTCCAGCAGTTCCTCGGCATGGTGCGCGAAGACCTGCCGAGGGTCAGTCAGCCAGTCCTGCACGCGCACAGCCTCGAGGACCACGCGATCGGGACCATCGGCACCCGGGTCCTGAGGGAGCGCGTCTCCTCCACCGAGATCGTCGACCTGCCGATGTCCGACAGCTACCACGTGGCGACGCTGGACAACGACGCACCACGCATCGTCGAGTCCAGCATCGAGTTCGTGGCGAAGGTCACCGCCGAGGTCCCGACATGACCCGCGACGACGGCCGCGACGAGGGCTCCCTGCCCGCCGGCGGCGACCAGCACCCGTCGGACGAGGAGGTCTGGGCCGGACTCGTGGCGTCGTTCAACGCCTCCCCGGACCAGCCCGTCGGGCGGTGGCCGGCCAGCGAGGACGTGGAGGATGCGGAGGATGCGGAGGACTCCCCGTACGGAGGGGACTTGCCGCATGCCGACAGTGGCGCCGCGGAGCGCGGCGACGCGCCCGACGACGAGCCGCCCCGGGACGGGCGCGTCCTGCGGCCGGTGCTGGGTGCGCCGTTCGGAGTCCCCACACCGCCGACGCCCCCGGTCGGCACGGGCCACGCGCGGGACGAAGGCGAGCACTACGTGCCTCCACCGCCACCGCCGATCCCGCGCGGGGACGCGGTGTCGCGGGCGGCGTGGGCGGGGGCGCTGGGCGGTCCGGGCCTGCTGATGGTGGCGGCGATCGTCGGGGTCGGCCTGCCGTCATGGCTGGTGGGGCTGTGTGTGGCCGGCTTCGTGGGCGGCTTCGCGACGCTCGTCCTCCGGCTGCGGGGACACGATCCCTACGATCCGGACGACGGGGCGGTCGTCTGAGGCGTGGTGCAGGGAGGCCGAGGTGCAGTCGCACGAGCAGGTGGAGCTGACCGGTCACCTCATGGACTCGGGCCTGCTGTCGCGGGTGCTCAACGACATCCGGGACTACGGCGGCGACTACAGCATCGATCGCTTCGACGTCGGGCGTGACATCGGGGACGAGTCCTACGTCCGGATCACCGTCCGGGCCGAGGACCACGAGGGACTCGACCGGTTGCTGATGCGGCTGCAGACGCACGGCGCGAACCAGGTCCACCCGGGTGAGGCACACCTGGGCGAGGTCGAGCGGGACGGGGTCTTCCCCGACGACTTCTACTCGACGACGAACCTGGAGACCCGGGTCCGGCTGGACGGCCGGTGGGTCGCGGTCGAGCAGCCGGAGATGGACTGCGGGCTGGTCGTGACGCGGGACGACGACGGGGGGTTGCGGGTCCGGACGGTGCCGGTCTCGGAGGTGCGCGCCGGCGATCGGGTCGTGTGCGGTGCCTCGGGGGTCAAGGTGCTGCCGGTCGAGCGCCCGCCCATGCAGGCGAAGGGCGACAAGGTCTTCGAGTTCATGAACTCCGAGGTGTCGTCGGAGAAGCCCCAGGCTCTGCTGGTACGCCAGATCGCCGAGCAGATGCGAGCGGTCGAGGAGGCCGGGCAGAGGGTGCTCTGGGTCGGCGGCCCTGCGGTCGTTCACACCGGGGCCGCGCCGGCGATGGTCGCGCTGGTCGAGGCCGGCTACGTCGACGTGCTCTTCGGCGGCAACGCGATCGCGACGCACGACATCGAGGCGGCGCTGTTCGGCACGTCGTTGGGCGTCGACCTGTCGGCCGGTCGTGGTGTCGAGCACGGGCACGAGCACCACATCCGGGCGATCAACAAGATCCGCGGGTGCGGCTCGATCCGTGCGGCTGTCGAGCAGGGGGTGCTGACCGGTGGGGTGATGCACGCGCTGGTGACGCACGGCAAGGAGTTCGTGCTCGTCGGCTCGGTGCGGGACGACGGGCCGCTCCCCGACGTCTACACCGACGTGATCGAGGGCCAGCGGGCGATGCGGGCAGCGCTGTCCGACGTCGGCTTCGCCATCATGGTCGCGACCATGCTCCACTCGGTGGCGACCGGGAACATCCTGCCGGCCTCGATCCCCCTGGTGTGCGTGGACATCAACCCGGCCACGGTCACGAAGCTCGCCGACCGCGGTTCGGCCCAGGCCCGCGGGATCGTCACGGACATCGGGCTGTTCCTGGAGCAGCTGGCGCTGGAGCTGGTTCCGGGTTTCGCTGGGCGGCGGTGAGACGAGGCCGGCGACCCTGGCTGGGCCGGTCGATGCCTCGGTCCCGAGCCGACGGGGTGAGTGCTCCACAGCGCTGGAGCATCCCGGCCTGTCCGGCATCGCCGGATCGGTGAACGACGCACGGACCTCGCAGGGCGGACGCACGGTGAGGTCGACCGGCAGTGTCCGGACAGGAAGGATGTCGAGAACCGCGGGCCGGCTCCGACGTCCCCGGTGAGGGTGACCCGCCCGAGGCACCCGGGACGGAGACCGAGATGAAGTACATGCTGCTGACCTACGGTCCGGCCGAGGTGTGGGACACCGAGTCCTTCACCGAGGAGGGCCGGGAGCAGATGCGCCAGATGATCGCCTTCATGAAGGAGCTGGACGACGACCTCACCGCCTCCGGCGTGCTGGTCACCGCCGAGGGCCTGACCGGCCCGCAGGACGCCCGGACGGTGCGGTGGATCGACGACGAGGCGGTCACCACCGACGGCCCGTACGCGGAGTCCAAGGAGTTCCTCGCCGGCTACTGGGTCGTCGACGTGCCCACCGTGGAGCAGGCAGCCGACATCGCCGCGCGCATCGTCCGCTACGTCAAGGCGCCGATCGAGATCCGACCTGTCGGTGAGGCGCCGGACCTGTAGGCCTGCGGTCCGACTCCTGCCAGGGTGTCGAGGGGGCGGCGGCCACTCCGACGTACCGGACGAGAGGCGCCGCACCGAGGTGGCGCCGCGGCGAGGAGGAGACGAGCGGTGAAGTACATCATGCTCAGCTACGGCACGCCGGCCGACTGGGACGCCGGCCGGGAGTGGGCCGAGCAGCACGCCGGCGAGGAACAGCAGTACGGGCCCGCCGACGACGTGGCCCAGGAGCTCATCGAGACCGGGGAGTTCGTGTACGCGGCAGGGCTGGCCGACCCGAGCCACACCCAGACCGTCGAGATGCGGGACGGGCAGGCTGTGGTCACCGACGGCCCGTACGCGGAGGCCAAGGAGGTGCTGGTCAGCTTCGGCATCATCGACGTGGCCAGCCACGACCGCGCGGTGGAGATCGCCGCGCGGATGTCACCCGTCTTCGGGCGAGTCGAGCTGCGCCCTCTCGAGGGGGACGGCGCCGAGGCCTGACGTGACCGACACCCGTGTGACCGAGGATCTGCTGCGTGAGCTCGCGCCGCAGGTCCTCGGCGCGCTCGTCCGCCGTTACGGGCACTTCGAGGTGGCGGAGGACGCGGTCCAGGAGGCGCTGCTCGCGGCGGTGACCCAGTGGCCCCACGATTGCGTCCCGGACAACCCGAAGGCCTGGTTGATCACCGTCGCCTCCCGCCGGATGACCGACCAGCTGCGCGCCGAGCAGGCCCGCCGCCGGCGCGAGGACGCCGTGGCCGTGCGTGTGTTGCCTGAGGAGTACCTGGCACCGGCGGCCGACGCGGCGCAGGAGCCGGGCGACGACACGCTCGTGCTGCTCTTCCTGTGCTGTCACCCCGCACTCACGGCCGCCTCGCAGATCGCTCTGACGCTGCGTGCGGTGGGTGGGCTCACCACCGCGGAGATCGCCCGGGCCTACCTGGTACCCGAGTCGACCATGGCCCAGCGGATCTCCAGAGCCAAGAAGAAGGTCGCCGACAGCGGAGCCCGGTTCCGGCTCCCGCCGCGGGCCGAGACCACGGACCGGCTGGCCGCCGTCCAGCACGTGCTCTACCTCGTCTTCAACGAGGGCTACACCGCCACCTCCGGCCCCTCCCTGCACCGGGTCGAGCTCACCCGCGAGGCCATCCGCCTGGCGCGGATGCTGCTGCGACTCGTGCCCGACGACGTCGAGACCTCCGGCCTGCTGGCGCTCATGCTGCTCACCGATGCACGCCGCCCCGCCCGTACGGGAGTGGGCGGGGAGCCGATCCCGCTGGACGAGCAGGACCGCGGCCTCTGGGATCAGGCGGCCATCGCCGAGGGAGTCGGCCTGGTGACCCGGGCGCTGGCTCGGCAGCAGCCGGGGCCCTACCAGCTGCAGGCGGCCATCGCCGCGGTCCACGACGAAGCCGCCACCGCTGCGGACACCGACTGGCCGCAGATCCTCGCCCTGTACGACCTGCTGCTGCGCCAGCTGGACACCCCGGTCGTCCGGCTCAATCACGCCGTGGCCGCGGCCATGGTGCACGGGCCGCAGGTCGGCCTGTCCCTCCTCGAGGCGCTGGCCGACGACCCCCGGCTGAGCGCGGGACACCGGCTCGACGCCGTACGGGGGCACCTGCTGGAGCGCTCCGGGGAGATGAGGGCGGCCGTCGAGCACTACCGCGCCGCTGCCCGGCGGACGACGTCACCGGCGGAGCGGCGCTACCTCGAGCGGCGGGCCGCCAGGCTGGTGGACGGCGGGGGTCAGTGACCCGAGGCCCTCACCCCGGGGCTGCGTCAGCGGAAGCTCAGCTCCTGCCGGAGCAGGCGCTGACCCTGCCAGCTCCAGCCAGTCAGCGACACGTCGATCGCGGTGCCGTCGTCCCGGACCTCGACGCTGCCGAACTGCCCGCCCCCGGGGATCACCGGCCCGGTGTAGGGGCCGCCCTTGACGCTGCCCGGACGGTCGATCGCCGCGGCGTGGAAGAGCGGGAACCCCCCGGGCTGGGACGTCGAGAAGTCGGTGTTGGTCCCGTCGTCGAAGGCCAGCATGTGCGCGTCGCCGCTGACCATGAGGAGGTTGTCGATCCCCTGGTCGGCGATCGCGTCCGCGATGACCTGCCGCTCCTCGGCGAAACCACCCCACGAGTCGCTGCCCGGGCTGGGCGGGGACACCCAGGGATCCGGGTTGACCCACACGACGACTCCGTAGCGGTCGGCGTCGGCGAGCTCCCCGAGGAACCACTCGCGTTGCTCGGCGCCGAGGGTGGACCGGTACTCGCCGCTGGGATCCCCAGCCGGGTCCCGTGCCGCGCGGGTGTCGGTCAGCAGGAAGCGGACCCGGCCCACCGTGAACGCCTGGTACACCGGGCTCTCCGGGCCGGCGAGCGGGTAGTGGGGCACCATCTGGCGATAGACCGCCATCGCCGCCTCACGGCTCGGCGACGTCCGGTCTGCGTCGTTGCCCCCGTAGTCGTGGTCGCCCCACACGTAGACGAACGGCGCCTGCGCGTACAGGGCCGCCTGTGCCGGGGCCGTGAGGTTGAGGTCGTACTGGTCGCGGAACCGCTCGGGTTCGTTCACGGAGATGTTCCCGTAGGTCCAGTCCCCCGTGGACAGCGTGAAGAGCGGGCCGAGGGACCGCATCGCGTCGAACACCTGCCCGTTGGATCCGCCGACCTGGCAGGAGCCGAGCGCGAACGTGAACGACGCCGGCCCCTCCGGGAACGTACGGAACGTCTGGACCCGGTCCGGCCCCGATGCCCCGTCCACCTCGGCCGCGTAGTAGTACCGCGTGTCCGGCTGCAGTCCCTCGACGGTCACCGCGGCCACCCGGTCGGCGTCCGGCGCGGACTCGACGACGGCCACCGGCTCCGCGAGGTCGGGGTCCTCGCTGGCGACGACCCGCACCACCCCGGCCGGCTCGGCGGTGCGGAGGCGGATCAGAGCGCTTGTCGTCGTCACGGCGCCGGACCACATCCATTCGACCGGATCGGTGTCGAGCGCGACCGTGGCCGACCGTGGGTGCGTGGGCCCCCAGTAGTGCGAGTACGTGAGCGCCGCCGCGCCCACCACGGCCCCCAGGACGACGGACGCCGCGACGGCCGTCACCAGCGCCGTACGGAGGGTGGCCCGGCGATGCCACTCGAGCCAGAGCAGCAGGGCGGGCACCCACAGGGCCACGGTGATCGTCAGCGCGATCCACGGCGAGTACTGGACCGACGAGGCGTAACCGAGCAGCGCGGCGCCGAAGGCCACGGCGATGGCGCCTGCGAGGTGCCACCGGCGCGCGAGCAGCACCCCCACGACGACGACTGCGAGCACCCCCCACTGCAGCGGCACCTCGAGACCCGACCCCATCACCCCGGACTCCGGGCTGCGGGGCAGCCCGCGAGTGAGTGCCAGGGCCCCGAAGGTCGCCACGAGCCCACCGGTCCACAGCAACGTGGCGCGATGGAGCTGCCGGGTCCGCTGCGGGTCGACGGAGACTACGACGGGTCCGGCCTCGCGGGCGGCGGTAGCCCGCCGCTGCCACAGGCAGGACCGGCACCGGCCGTGCCGGCCGGGCTCCTCGAGCACCACCCTGGCGCCACTCACCAGAGCCGTACCGATCAGGACGGCTCCCACGACGTCGAGCGGCCAGCACGTACCCGTACCGACCTGCCAGACGCCGACGGCGAGCACCAGCCCACCCAGCAGAACGGCGGTGACGTGTCGGACCCACGGCCTCCCCGCCACGGACTCCGCGGCCGCGGGGGCGAGCCAGGCCAGGACGGTGAGCACGAGGACACCCAGGCTCGGGTAGGTCCCCGTCACCGGCACCGCCGCGTCGACCGGGCTCTCGCGCCCGACGAGCACCGACAGCGCCCACCCCACGCCGGCACCGACCAGCAGCGTGCCGGCACCCATGATCACGAAGGCCTGGCAGCGAGGCACCGCGAGCACGACGACGGCCAGCACCACGAGTGCGACGGTGCTCGTCACGACCTCGATCCCGCCCAGGGCGTCGACCCAGGTCCACGAGCGCACCTGCTGGTAGGCCCACTCGTCGGCGGGAGGGTTCGACAGCCAGGCGAGGACCGTCGTGATCGTGGCGGTCAGCAGGGCGGCGGCCGCCACGAGCATCTGCCTGCGCTGCTCCGCCGTCGGCTCGCTCAGCGGCCGGTCACCCGGTGGGCGGTCGAGGACGGCGGGACCGGTCGGGGCCTGCCGCTCCGTCATGACGCCTCCTCAGGGAGGATCGCGGGTGGAGCTTCGCCGGGTGGGAACGGGGACCCCTCCTCCTCGGGGACGAGGAGGGTGTCGACGACGGTGAGCCGGTGACGCTCGAGCCTCGCGTCCTCCAGGCAGCCCCCGTACCTCCGTTGCGCCTGGTGGTCGAGTACCGGCGAGACGACCAGGACGGCCGAGTCGGCCGAGTCGGGACGGACCTCGTGGACGTCGACGCCGACGATGGCGGCGCCGGCGCAGTAGCGGCCGATCAGCTCGACGGTCTCCTCGGCCGGTCGGGTCGTCGACTTCGTGCGGACCTGCACGGTCAGCTCGGTGGTTCCCCGCCCGAAGGGGGGCGGCTCGTAGTGCACCCAGTTCCAGATCCCAGCCGTCCCCAGCGCGACGACCGCCGCGCCGACCAGGCCGCCGACGACGAGCCGTCGGCCGCTCCCCGCCGTACGGCGGGTG
>DASTQL010000202.1:0-8471 GCA_035761805.1 Jiangellales bacterium
TGGCTGGCGGGCGAGGAGTTCCCCTCGGTCCAGGAGCCCCAGGAGGTCGGGTCGGCCACGTGAGGACCGCGGGCTCCGGCCGTCCACCGGCGGATCGGCAGTTCCCATCCGTCCAAGACATGGGGCAGCGCGCGGGGCAGGCTGGGTGCATGACGGACACCGGCTCCACCACCCGTACCCACCCCCGTACGACCGTATGGCCCACGATCGTCTACAGCGACGCCCGAGCGGCCATCCGCTTCCTGGTCGACGCGTTCGGCTTCGAGGTCACCGCGCTCCATCCCCCGGAGGGCGACGAGCCCGTCCAGCACGCCGAGCTGCGCTGGCCCGACGGCGGCGGCGTGATGCTCGGCAGCGCCCGCAAGGGCGGCGTCCTGGACGGGCTCCCGCCGGGGACCGGCTCCGTCTATGTTGTCGTGTCGGATCCCGACCGGCTCTTCGCCCGGGCCGCGGCGGCCGGAGCGACGGTGGTCCGCGAGCCCCGCGACGAGGACTACGGCTCCCGGGACTTCGTCGTCCGCGATCCCGAGGGCGTCTTCTGGTGCTTCGGGACGTACGCGGGCGGGTAGTCGTCACGGTTCGCGTCGAGGAGGGCCGGCTCACGCGGCACGGTCCATATATCACCGGTACCCGCGCGTCGGATAGTCCCGCAGCTGCGGCACGACGGACCAGCCGTGGATGGGCTGGGCGATCGAAGGCGCCTGCATGGAGGAGTGCCAAGCTCGCCGGTACCGGGACACCAGCCGGCGGATCGCGGCCAGGGGGCGGGGTCGTGGTGCGTGCACGGGTGCTCCTTGTGCTGTGCCACCGGGAGTCGGTGGCGGGCCGATGTCGGACAGCGACAACTGTGCTCTGCGACCACTGCGACGACCCTACGGAAACCTTGCGACGACCTTGCCGGGTTCGATCAGCGCCGGGCGAGCAGCTCGGCGTGAACCAGCTGCATCTCGGGGCCCGGATCGGTCCCCAGCTCCTCACGCAGGGTGACGCGCAACCGCTCGTACGCTGTCAACGCCTCGGCCACGTTCCCCGAGGCGGCGAGGGTCTGGACCAGCACGAGCTGGCCGCTCTCCCGGAGAGGCGCGAGCTCGACCAACCGTCTGGCCGCTCGCTCGGCGCCGGCCAGCTCGGTGCCACCGAGTCCCAGGCCGGCGCGGGCGTAGCTCTCCAAGGCCTGGATGTGCACGTCCTCGAGGCCGGCTCGCCACTGCTCCACCCATCCGACGTCGGCCTCGGGCAGCAACCGCCGCCGGCTGATGAACATCGCCGTCAGCGCCGGCGCCCAGGCCCGGCGCCAATCCCCCTGCGCCACGGCCGACTGCGCCGAGTGGAGTGCGGCGTACGCGGTCTCGACGTCAACCGTCGAGCCGGCCGGGAGCACGATGGTGAGCTGACCCCGCCCGCGCACATGGTCACGGAGTGCCGACCGTACCCGGGACAGGAGCACAGTCAGGGCGCTCCCGCGCGACGTCGGCGGGTGCCCTGGCCACAGCGCCTCCACCAGCTCGTCACGGCTGACCGGTGACGGCCGACGCAGTACGAGGTAGGCGACCAGGAGTCGACCGAGCGGGCCCGGCAGGGCATCGTCGAACCGCTCGCCGTCGTCACCGTAGAGCCGGTAATGGCCGCACAACTGCACTCGTATCGGGGCAGCCATACGTCAACCTTGCCGTCGGACAGGAGTCGCCGCTACACCTTGTTCAGAGCAATGGCGTCGCTGGCGCGGTGACCGACCGGCACGGGAGGCTGGCATGGCGGCACAGATCACGTGCGAGTGCAGCTACACCGCTCGCGGAAGCGACGTGGACGAGGTGGTGACCGCCACGGAGGAACACCTGCGGTCCGATCACCCGGACATGGCCGCTGCCGTGACCCACGAGGACATCCGCAGCTGGGTCGAGTTCGTGCCCGACTGACCGGGGCGTGTGGGCCGGGGCTGCCGCTCGATCCTGCGGTGCGCCGGGCGCTCACGGCGTCGCGGCGACCCGGGCCAGCACGGAGGTGAAGAACCGCAACCCGTCCGTCGAGGGTGACGTGAGCGGCTCCACGCAGTGCTCCGGGTGCGGCATCAGGCCGACCACGTTGCCCCGGGCGTTGGTGACGCCGGCGATGTCGCGGTGCGATCCGTTGGGGTTGCCGTCGAGGTAGCGCACGACGACCCGGCCCTCCCCCTCGAGCTCGTCGAGGGTGCGCTCGTCGGCCACATAGCCGCCCTCGCCGTTCTTGAGGACGATGGTGATCTCCTCGCCGGGCGCGAACTCCGACGTCCAGACCGTCGAGGTCGAGTCGACGCGCAGCCGTTGGTCGCGGCAGACGAACTTGCGGTGGTCGTTGCGAATGAGCGCGCCGGGCAGGAGGTGGGACTCGCACAGGATCTGGAAGCCGTTGCAGACTCCCAGCACAGGCAGGCCGCGGTGCGCCGCCTCGACCAGCTCGCCCATGACCGGGGCGAACCGCGCGATGGCACCGCAGCGCAGGTAGTCGCCGTAAGAGAACCCACCGGGCAGGACGACCGCGTCGACCCCGCGCAGGTCGGCGTCACCGTGCCAGAGGGAGACCGCCTCGCCGCCCGCGAGCCGCACCGCCCGGGCGGCGTCGCGGTCGTCGAGCGAGCCCGGGAATGTGACGACGCCGACGCGCATCAGCACTCACTCCACATGGATCGCGTAGTCCTCGATCACCGGGTTGGCCAACAAGGTCCCAGCCGCCCGCTCCAGCTCCGAGAAGACCTCCGGGGTCACGTCGCCGTCGACCTCGATCTCGAACCGCTTGCCCTGTCGGACCGCCTCGACGCCGGAGAAGCCCAGCCGACCCATCGCGCCGAGCACCGCCTTGCCCTGCGGGTCGAGGATCTCGGGCTTGAGCATGACGTCGACGACGACGCGGGCCACAGGACGCTCCAGGCGGTCGAGACGGACGGGCGGGCGAGGCGTCGCCAGCCTATCGACGGGCGACGAGGCGCCGAACGGGGCGCACCCCGGGTCCCTGATGATCATGAAGCCCCGGTCCGTGCCCGAGCGCGGGCCACCCTCATGATCACGGGAGGGGATCGCCGGTGAGCCGTTCGTAGGCCTCGAGGTAGCGAGCCCGCGTGCGCTCCACGACATCCGGGGGCAGCGGCGGCGGAGGCTCGCCCGACGTCCGATCCCACCCGGAGGCTGGTGAGGTCAGCCAGTCGCGCACGAACTGCTTGTCGTACGAGGGCTGTGAGCGCCCCGGTACCCAGCGGTCCAGCGGCCAGAACCGCGAGGAGTCGGGCGTCAGCACCTCGTCGGCCAGCACCACCGTCCCGTCCGCACGGGCGCCGAACTCCAGCTTGGTGTCGGCCACGACGATGCCGCGATCGCGCGCGAGCGCCTCCGCCCACCCGTACACGGCGAGGGTCAGCCGCCGGAGGGCGGCCGCGACGTCCTCCCCGACGACCGCCACCACCTGCCCGTACGTGACGTTCTCGTCGTGGTCGCCCACCGCCCCCTTGGTGGCGGGGGTGAAGACCGGCTCCGGCAGCCGGGAGCCCTCCACGAGCCCGGGCGGGAGCGGCACGCCGCAGACCGCCTGGCCGGCGCGGTACTCGACCAGCCCGGACCCCGCCAGGTAGCCACGGGCCACGCACTCGACGGGGTACATCGACAGCCGCTCGCAGAGCACCGCCCGCCCCGACACGGCCGCGGGCACGTCGGTCGACAGGACGTGGTGCGGCACCAGGCCGGCCAGCCGCTGGAACCACCACAGCGACAGCTGGGTGAGGACCCGTCCCTTGTCCGGGATCAGCGTCGGCAGCACGTGGTCGTACGCGCTGATGCGGTCGCTCGCGACGACCAGCAGCGCGTCGTCCCGCCCCTCTGGGACGTAGAGGTCGCGGACCTTGCCGGAGGAGACGTGCCGGTGGCCGGGCAGCTCCGGCGCGTCGGGTGGGACCACGGTCGCGCAGTCTCGCAGGCCCTCTGCCACGATCTGGCCCGTGGGGCTCCTGGACCGGCTCTTCCGCCGCCGTGGCGAGGTCGCGCGCGAGGAGGCACGGCGTGGCGTCGAGGACGCCCTTCCGGCGCCGCCACCTCCCCCCGCGGCCGAGGGCGACCCTCCGTCCTCCCCTGCGGAGGTCCTCCGGCGCGCCGGCGCCCAGGTGCCCGACCTCACGTGGGTCGGGACACCGCCGGGCGGGGAGCCGGTCTGGGCCTTCGGTGTCCCCGCGGCCGCCCTGATCACCTGGTGGCAGCAGCTACGCGCCCTCCACCCCCGTACGGGGTGGTGGCCGGTGCTCGTCGGTCCGTCCGTCGAGGAGTTCGTGCGCTCGTGGGCACGGGGCACCGGCGCTGATGCGGCAGTCGCCGTCAGGCTGGCCCGCGGTCTCGAGCCGGCGGACGTCCTCGCGACGCTGGGCGAGGGCAGACCCGAAGCCGAGCTCGGCCTGCGGTTGCGCCCGGAGCCGTCGCGCGCGGTCGTCGTCCAGGCGGCGGCCACGCCGGGATACGTGGGGCTCGTCCATGTGGAGCAGCCGGACGACGTGCCCGCGGCCGTGTGCTGGAGCGGCGCGGCAGAACGGGGCGTCGAGCCGGCCGGGCACTCCGCCGTGCTGCGCGGCTGGAGCGGGCGCTTCGGCGTCGAGCCGGTCGCGATGACGGCCGACACCCTGGAGCTGGTCGTCGCCCGGCCGCCCCGCGACGCGGACGAGGCACTCGCCGTGGCCCGCGAGCAGTTCGCCTACTGCCCCGACGTCGTCACTCGGGGGACCGGCCGGCTCTGGGACCTCGCGGGGACGCAGGTGGTCTCGTCCAGCTGGTACTTCCGGTGGGTCCGCCCGGGGCGCGCCCAGGATCCGGGACAACCGCCCACAGCGTGAGACGCACTCGTACGATTGGCCGGTCCACCCCAGTCCTGGAGCCGCGCCATGAGCCGTTCCCTGCGTCTCGTCCTCGTCCCGGCGGCCGCCGCGATCGCCCTGGCAGGGTGCGCACCCGCCGACGAGGACACCGACACGACCGCCACCGAGGAGACCACCGCCGCGGAGTCGCCCCGTGAGGAGACCGAGGCCGCCGGAGGCTGCACGCCGGACGCCTTGTCCACCCTGCAGCCGGGCACCCTCACCATCGCCACGTCGGAACCGGCGTACGAGCCGTGGATGGTCGACAACGACCCGTCCAACGGCCAGGGCTTCGAGTCCGCGGTGGCCTACGCCGTCGCCGGGCAGCTCGGCTACGCCGAGGACGAGGTCACGTGGACCCGCGTGCCCTTCGACGCGGCGATCCAGCCGGGGCCGAAGCAGTTCGACTTCGACATCAACCAGTTCTCCATCACCGAGGAGCGCCGCGAGGCCGTCGACTTCTCCTCGCCGTACTACGACGTGCGGCAGGCGGTCGTCGCCGTCGAGGGTAACCCGGCCGCCTCGGCGACGAGCATCGCCGAGCTGCAGGAGGTGCGCTTCGGCGCCCAGGTGGGCACGACCAGCCTGGCCGCGGTCGAGGAGTCGGTGCAGCCGACCACGGACCCGCAGGTCTTCAACACCAACGACGACGCCAAGCTCGCGCTGGACAACGGCCAGATCGACGCGCTCGTCGTGGACCTGCCCACCGCGTTCTTCCTCACTGCAGCCGAGATCGAGGGTGGCGTCATCGTCGGCCAGCTCCCCGAGGTCGGTGGCGAGGTCGAGCAGTTCGGGTTGGTGCTGGACCAGGACAGCCCGCTGACCGAGTGCGTGAGCGAGGCCGTGGACGCGCTGCGCGACGACGGCACCCTCGACGACCTCGAGCAGGAGTGGCTCGCCGACGTCGCGGGTGCGCCCGAGCTGTCCTGACCCACCGGCGTGAGCAGCTGGACCTTCACGCCGAGCGACCTCGAGGTCGAGCGCCGGGCCTTTCGCACCTCGCAGGCCCGGCGCTCGACGAGCGTGGCGCTGGTCAGCACGCTCGCCTTCGGTGCCGTGGTCTACCTGACCGTCACCAGTGCCCCCGGCTGGGAACGGACGAGGGCGACCTTCTTCGACCTCTCGTACGGGTGGGAGGTGCTGCCCGAGATCGCCCGGGGTCTGTGGCTCAACCTGCGCGTGCTGGCGGTCGCCGCGGTGCTGGTCGTCGTCGTGGGCCTGGCCCTCGCCCTGCTGCGCACGCTGCGGGGTCCGGTCTTCCTGCCTGTGCGCATCGTCGCCGCGGCCTACACGGACCTCTTCCGCGGGCTACCCCTGCTGATCGTGCTCTACCTGGTCGGCTTCGGCGTGCCGGCCCTGCGGCTGCAGGGTGTCCCGACGAGCGCTGCCGTGCTCGGCACCGTCGCCCTGGTGCTCACCTACTCCGCGTACGTCTCGGAGGTCTTCCGCGCCGGCATCGAGGCGGTGCACCCGAGCCAGCGGGCCGCGGCCCGGTCCCTCGGGCTGTCGCACCGCCAGGCGATGCGCGTGGTGGTGCTGCCCCAGGCCGTCCGGAAGGTGACGCCGCCGCTGCTCAACGACTTCGTCGCCCTGCAGAAGGACGTGGGCCTGATCAGCGTCCTCGGTGCCGTCGACGCGATCCGCAGGGCCCAGATCGAGGTGGCGCAGACCTTCAACTTCACCCCGTACGTCGTGGCGGGGCTGCTCTTCGTCCTGCTGGCCATCCCCACGGCACGGTTCGCCGACTGGGTCACGGCCCGCGCCGTACGGAGGGAGCAGGCGGGGGCGATCGTGTGACCGGCCCGCCGGTCCTGCAGGTCCGAGGCCTGGTCAAGGTCTTCGGCGACCGCCCGGTGCTGCGGGGCGTCGACGTCGACGTGCACGAGCACCAGGTGGTGGCTCTGATCGGGGCCTCCGGGTCGGGGAAGTCGACCCTGCTGCGCTGCATCAACCTGCTCGAGCGCGTCGACGACGGGCAGGTGCTGCTCGACGGCGCCGACGTCACCGACCCGCGGGTCGACGTGGATGACGTGCGCCGCCGGATCGGGGTCGTGTTCCAGGCGTACAACCTCTTCCCCCACATGACGGTCCTCGACAACGTCACCCTGGCCCCACGCGTGGTCCGCAAGGTCCCACGCCGGGAGGCCGAGGCCCGGGCCCTGGCGCTGCTGGAGCGGATCGGTCTGGCGGACAAGGCCCGCGAGTACCCGGACCGGCTCTCGGGTGGGCAGCAGCAGCGGGCCGCGATCGCCCGGGCGGTGGCCAACGACCCGCGGCTGCTCCTCCTCGACGAGGTGACCAGCGCGCTGGACCCCGAGCTCGTCGGCGAGGTGCTGGCCCTGGTCCGCGAGCTCAAGGACCAGGGGTTGACGATCCTCATGGCCACCCACGAGATGGGCTTCGCCCGGCAGGTGGCGGACCGGGTCGCATTCCTCGACGACGGCGTCGTGCTCGAGGAGGGGTCGCCGGATCGGGTGCTGGGCGACCCCGTCGAGCCGCGGACCCGACAGTTCCTCGCCCGGATCATCGACGCCGGCCGGTTGTAGCCGGCGCGCGACCCCGGACCCCCGCGAGGAGGTCGGGCCGAGATCACCTCGGCACCCCACGACTTCGGTCGAGCGCACCTCCGCCCAGCACACGTCAGGCGGAGCTCACCTCCGCCACGCGAACCCGGCCGACGATCGCCATCGTGATGCCCTCGATCAGCGCCTGCACGCCGAGGAGGACGCCGAGAAGGGTGTACGACGCGGCGATCAGGTTGAACAGGACGATGAGGCCGAGGGCCAACGAGACGACACCGCTGAGGATGAGGATCCACCGGCCCTCGGGCGCACTCGCCCCAGCGATCATCCGGGTCAGGCCGCCGGCGAAGAAGAGGGACCCGGCCACGAGGGTGAGCGTGAGGGCGGCGGCCTCGGGGTTGCGCAAGAACAGGATGCCCAGGACCGTCAGCAGTCCACCGCCCAGGGCGGCCGACCAGAAGCCACCCGCCTTGATGCGGAAGAACGCCGCGACGATCAGGGTGATACCGCCGATGAGGGCCAACCACCCCAGGAACAGCACCGAGACCGCCGTCGCGATGACGACGTGGCCCAGGATCACGATCCCGGCGATCGCCACCAGGATGCCGAGCACGACGTCCCAGCCGGTGCGTCGCCGCTCGAGAACGATGTCAGACACGGGGATTCCCCCACTTCCGGTGAGTGCGACGGCCGCCTCTTTGACCGTCGTCCGGAGCGCAGTATGGCCCCCCGGCCCGACAGTTGCCCGGCGAGGGGCGGACGACACACCGCGATTGGGCAGACCGGGACTTGAAGTTGACGCATCGTCAACGCCTACGGTCGTTGATGCGGGCCGGTGGTCTGGTTCGTCCCATCCTGACAGGACCCACATGGAGCAACGGTGAGCTGGTCGATCGCCGAGGTGGCCCGGATGTCCGCGGTGACCTCCCGGACGCTGCGCCACTACGACGCGATCGGACTGCTGCCCCCCGCATGGGTCGCGGAGGACGGTCGCCGCCACTACGACGAGGAGCAGCTGCTGCGCCTCCAGCAGATCCTGCTCCTGCGCGAGCTGGGGCTCGGCCTCCGGGCGATCGGCGAGGTGCTGG
>DASTQL010000203.1:0-5882 GCA_035761805.1 Jiangellales bacterium
AAGACGCTCGGCACCCGTGTGGTCACGACGAGCGGCACCGAGGCGAAGTGCCAGCGCGCGCGGGAGCTCGGCGCGGACGCTGCGCTGGACTACCACGGCGACTGGGTGACCGGCGTCCGCGAGGTCACCGGCGGCCACGGCGCCGACGTCGTGCTCGACAACATGGGTGCCGTCTACCTGGCTCGCAACGTCGAGGTCCTGGCGGTCAACGGTCGGCTGGTCGTCATCGGCCTGCAGGGCGGTCGTCGCGCGGAGCTGGACCTCGGCACCCTGCTGGCCAAGCGGGCGGCGGTCGTCGCGACCGCGCTGCGCGCACGGCCCGCGTCGGAGAAGGCGGCCATCGTCGCCGCGGTCGCCGAGCACGTGTGGCCCGTGGTCGCGTCCGGGTCGGTGCGCCCCGTCGTCGACCGGGTGCTCCCCATGGACCTGGCCGCCGAGGCGCACCGGGTGGTCGAGGCCGGCGAGCACGTCGGCAAGGTGCTGCTCCGCCGCCCGCAATGACCACGTTCAGCACCCTCGTCGGGTCACCACGAGGCGTGCACACCTGGTGGTGACCCCATCAGCCTGGTGGTGGACCCATCACGAGGCCGATGGGGGCGCTGACCACCCCGGCCAAATCCCCACCAGGGTGGTGAACGTGGTCATTCGGGCCCGGGGCGGGGCCACGGCCGGCGCACCCCCCGCTCAGTGCGTGAGCTCCGCCAGCCCTCCGAGCAGCGCGTCGACGTCCGAGCGGTCGTTGTAGTGCACCAGCCCGGCCCGCACTGCTCCACCACTGTCGCGGATGCCCAGCGCGCCGGTGAGCTCCCACGCGTACATGTGGCCGGCCCAGACGTTGACCTTCGCCGCCGCGAGGTGCCTGGCCACGTCCACGGGCGGGTGTCCGGCCACGCGGAAGTACACCGTCGCCGTACGGCGGGCGGGGTGGCCGATCAGCTCGACGCCGGGCAGACCGGCGAGTCCGCTGAGCAGTTCGGCCATCAGCTCCTGCTCGTAGGCCTCGACCGACGTCATCGAGGTGATGACGCGATGCCGCCTGGACCCGGCCGCCGCGTCGTCGAGAGCGGCCAGGTGGTCGACGGCGGCCTCCACGCCGGCCAGGTCGGCGAAGGCCGTGGTCCCCCACTCGAACCGCTCCGGAACGGTGGCCGGTGAGGACGCCAGCTTGTCCGGTCGCAGCCGCTCGAGCAGGGCCGGGTCCGCCGCCACGGCTCCTACGTGCGGCCCCGACCACTTGTACGCGCTGGTGGCGAAGAAGTCGGCGCCGAGATCGGCCATCGAGACGGGCGCATGCGGCGTGAGGTGCACCCCGTCCACGTAGGAGAGTGCCCCGGCCGATCGCGCCGCGGCGGTGATGGCGGCGACGTCCGGGCGCGTCCCCAGCACGTTGCTGGCGCCCGTGACCGCGACCAGGCGGGTCCGGTCGCTCAGGAGCGACGTCACGTCCTCCACCGGCAGCTCGCCAGTGGACAGGTCCGGTTCCGCCCACCGTACGGAGGCCCCGGCGCGCTCGGCCACCTGCACCCACGGCCGTACGTTGGCGTCGTGGTCCAGGCGGGTGACGACGACCTCGTCCCCGGCGGTCCAATCACGCGCGAGCGCGGCGGCGAGGCGGTACGTGAGGGTCGTCATGTTGGGGCCGAGGACGACACCGCTCGGGTCCGGGGCACCCACGAGGTCCGCGACGGCGGCCCGACACTCGGCGACGTACTCGTCTGAGCGGACGCTGGCCGGGAAGGCGCCGTGGACGTTGCCGATCCCCACTCTGTAGGCCTCATCGATCGCCTCGATCACCGGGTACGGCACCTGAGTGCCGGCCGCGCCGTCGAGGTAGGCGTAGCCGTCGGCCAGCGCGGGGTAGCGCTCGCGGACCCGGGCGACGTCGAAGGCCATGCGCGCGACACTACGTCGGCGCCACCGGACGCCTCCCCCGCCGCCCCCCACGGAGCGCCGGACGGCGAAGCATGCTCGCGGCTCAGCGACCGCTGAGGTCCAGGTCCCTGGTCCAGACGTCGATCTGGAACACCGCCCGCATCCCCGCCCCTTCGTAGAGCCGCAGCGCGCCGGTGGCGTTCTCTGTGTCGACACCGAGCCCCGCCCACGTACGACCGTCTGCGGCGAAGCCCGCCAGGGCCAGCTCGAGCAGGAACCGGCCGACGCCGCGGCCGCGGTGCTCGCGGAGGACGGCGAGGTTGCGCACCCACCCGGCGTTCTCGGTGGCGTACAGGTGCCCCGACGCCTCGCACACGCCCCCGGGGCGGCCGTCGACGTCGGCGATCGTCCACCGGGCGAAGGCGGGGTTCTCGTCGTGCGCGGCCCGGGCCCGGAAGGCGTCGAGCGACATGGGCTCGAAGTTCCAGTGGTCGGCGAACGCGGCGATGTAGACGGCGTGGAAATCGCGCCAGTCCTGCTCCGAGTCGGGGTCGAAGGGCCGCGCCACCACCCCCGGGGGCGGGGTCGGCGCAGGGCGGCCCGGTTCCAGGTCGGCGCGCATGCGGTTGAAGCGCCGGGTGGCCGAGAAGCCCAGGGACCGGAGCGTCGACGCGTACTGCTCGTCCCCCGCCACCGTCCCCGCGCCTGCCTCCACCGTCCGGTGACCGCGTTCGACCCCCCGTTCGGCAATCCGCTCGAGCAGGGCGACGCACACGGACCGGCGGACCGTCTCGTCGTGCGGGCGGACGAGGTACACGTCGAGCTGGACCTGCGTGCCGCCATAGTCGTCGATGAGGAAGCCCCAGCAGACCGCCGTCCCCGCGGGGTCCTCGACCACCCAGTGGTCGAGCGCGGCGTCCACGTGGGCACCCTGGAGGGCCTCGCGGACGTCCGTCTCGTTGAAGTCGCTGTAGCCGAGGGTCACCAGGTCGTCGGCCGTCGCCACCCCGAGCAGAGTCGGCACGTCATCGGGGCCGGGACGTCGTGCGGTGTAACCAGCCGGCAGATCGGGCACTGTGGGGCTCGGCATGAGCAACGAGTCTGCCCGGTCCCCCTGGCGACGGGCGATCGGCCTTCGGACAGGATGGACCTCATGACCGAGCCGAACGAGCCGTCCCAGCCCGCAGCGGGCACCGCCGAGCGCGACGAGCGCGGGGAGCAGGTCCACATGGTGGTCGTCGGGCCGGACGGGAACCCGGTCGGGGTGGCCGCGGCACCCGCACCCGGGAGCACCGACGACCGCGAGGATGACGACGGCGCGCGAAACGTGGCGGAGCTGGTCGAGCAGCCGGCCAAGGTCATGCGGATCGGTAGCATGATCAAGCAGCTCCTCGACGAGGTGAAGTCGGCGCCGCTGGACGAGGCCAGCCGGCGGCGCCTCATGGAGATCCACCGCGCCTCTCTCGACGAGCTGGAGAAGGGCCTGGCGCCCGAGCTCGTCGACGAGCTGGAGCGGCTCACCCTGCCCTTCGGGGACCAGTCCGTGCCCTCCGACGCCGAGCTGCGCATCGCCCAGGCCCAGCTCGTCGGCTGGCTCGAGGGGCTCTTCCACGGCATCCAGACCGCACTGTTCGCCCAGCAGATGGCCGCTCGTGCCCAGCTCGAGCAGATGCGCCGCGCCCTCCCGCCCGGGCATCCCGCCGCCGTACCGGACCAGCAGGCCCAGCAAGCGCAGCAGGACCAGGGCCGCCAACACGGCGGGGGCATGTACCTGTAGCGGTGCGCGTCGGAGCGCGCCCGACGGCTCCGCGCCGTCACCACCAGGCTGCTGGGGTCATCCCAAGGCGTCCGCGCCTGGTGATGACCCGACCAAGGTGGTGAACGTGGTCATTCGGGGCGCGGCGAGGGCACCTGGCCCAGGAGCGACTCGAGGACCACGGCCACCCCGTCGGCGGAGTTCGGCGGAGCCACGTGGTCGACCGCGGCGAGCACGTCGGGGTGGGCGTTCGCCATGCCGTAGGCCGTTCCCGCCCACGCCAGCATCGGCAGGTCGTTGGGCATGTCACCGAAGGCCACGACCTCCGCGGCGTCGACGCCGTGCTCGGCGGCCAGCCGGGCCAGGGTCGAGGCCTTGGTCACCCCGGTCGCCGAGATCTCCAGGAGGCCCGAGCTGCTCGAGTGGGTGAGCTCGGCCAGCTCGCCGGCCACCTCTCGGGCGGCCGCCAGCAGCCGGTCGGAGTCCATCCCCTCGTGCCGCACGAGCAGCTTGACGATCGTGCCGTCGACCAGGTCCTCGAGCGACGCCACCCGGACCTCTTCGGGCGGAGCGCCGGGCACGGGGCGCCTGACGTAGGCCTCCTCACGGCCGTAGCCGAGGTCCACGTCCTCGACCGCGAACGCAACCTCCGGCACCGCAGCGCGGACCGCTGCGACCACCTCGAGCACCACCTCGCGCGAGATCGCGAAGGTCTCGACGACCCGCTCGGCGTGCAGGTCGTACACGACGGCGCCGTTGGCGCATACCGCGACGCCGGTGTGCCCGACCTGTTCGGCGACGGGTGCCAGCCACCGCGGGGGACGCCCGGTCACCATCACGACCACGACCCCCGCCGTCTCCGCGGCCTGCAGGGCGGCGGCCGTCCGTCGCGACACCGAGCCGTCCGGGCGCAGGAGGGTGCCGTCCAGGTCGGTGGCGACGAGAGCGGGGAGCACGCCCCCTAGTCTGAGGTCCGTGCGCCGCGCACTCGACGTCACCCCGCGCCCCCTGGTCCTCGGCGGCCGGGCGCTGCCGGTCGTGGGGCGCGCCCGCGTCTACGTCTGCGGCATCACCCCGTACGACGTGACCCACCTCGGCCACGCCGCGACGTTCGTCTGGGTGGACACCGCGGTCCGCGTCCTACGCGACCTGGGCAGCACGGTCGAGGTCTGCCGCAACATCACCGACGTCGACGACGTCCTCACCGCCGCAGCCGAGCGTGCCGGGACCCCGTACGACCGCTTCGCGGCCCTGCACCAGTACGCCTTCGAGCGCGACGTCACGGCGCTCGGCGTGGCCCGGCCCGAGCACGAACCTCGCGCCCACAACTACGTGGGGCACGTCATCGAGCTGACCGCCGCCCTGCTGCAGCACGGCGTCCACGCGTACGCCGCTGACGGCGCGGTCTACTTCCGCGGCCGAGGTGTCGCTGCCGCCCACGCGCTGTCCGACGACGAGGCGTCCCGGCTGCTCCGCGAGTACGGCGAGGACCCCGACCACCCGGGCAAGGAGCACCCGCACGACGTCCCGGTGTGGCGCGCGTCCAGGTCGGGTGAGCCGGCCTGGCCGTCGCCGTGGGGTCCGGGTCGGCCGGGCTGGCACGCCGAGTGCACCGCGATGGCCCTGACCACCTACGGCCCCTCGCTCGACCTCCACGCCGGCGGCGCCGACCTCGCATTCCCGCACCACGCGTACGAGGCGGCTCATGCGGAGGCCGCGACCGGCGTGCGCCCGTTCTCCCGCGCCTGGATGCACGTCGGCACGGTGTGCATCGAGGGCGAGAAGATGGCGAAGTCCACGGGCAACCTGGTGCTCGTCTCCGACCTGCTCCGCAGCACCCCGGCAGCAGCTGTGCGGCTGGCCGTCCTCGACCGGCCCTGGGCGCAACCATGGGACTGGTCCGACGCCGTCCTCGCCGCTGCCGAGGCCCGGCTCGAGCGCCTGTACCTGGCAGCGGGCCGGCCGGGTGGCGGCGAGGCCGGCGCCGAGGTGGTCGACGCCCTGCGCAACGACCTCGACGTCCCGCGTGCGCTGGCGGCGGCCGAGGAGGCCGGTGGCGCGGCCGCCCGGACGGCGCTGCGGGTGCTCGCCCTGGACGGCTCCCCACCCGCCTGACGGGTGACCCGGCCGGACGAGGCCGGCACGGGGGGGTGGTGTCAGTGCGAGCCGTCAGGATGGCCGGGTGGGCATCGACGAGCTGGCCCGGCTGCCGGGCCTCGGTCCGCGGACCTCGCAGTGGCTGGTGGACATCGGG
>DASTQL010000204.1:0-8138 GCA_035761805.1 Jiangellales bacterium
GGTCGAGGACTGGGCGGGATTGGCGGGTCGCCGCTGTTGCGGGGATGGCGGGGGTCGTGGGGTGGTCGGACGAAGTCCCGTGGTCCGGTGCCGGGAGACTGCGCGACCCAGACGTTCGCCGTCACCGAGTGACGGAGATACGCCACCGCGCCGCCGTTCGAGAAGCCCGACCCATCACCCGAGCTGACGAGTTCCCAGCGAGCACACAGTCCGTGGACATCGAGCCACGGCCGACGAGCTGACCGGCCTCTCAACTCTGGCGCAGAGCCGCCCGCCACACCACGTGCCAAGCGCCGCTCGGCCGAGCCCACCCGGCCGAGCCCACCCGGCCGAGCCGAAGAGCCGAGCCACCGCCGGACCGAACCCGCAAGCCGCGCCTTGTCGGTCACGCTCGCGCTCAGCGGCGCCCTCCGCCGAGCAGCCCGCCCAACAGGTCGGTGATGGAGCCGCCGGCCGGCGACGAGCCGCCTGCGCGGGTGGCACTCCCGCCTAGCAGACCGCCGAGGAGGTCACCGAGGTCCGGGGCGGCAGCCGACCCTTGTGGCGCACCGGTGGCACCCCCGCCAGAACCGGAGAGCTGCTTGGCCAGGTAGGCCATCACGATCGGGGCGAGGAGGGGGAGCAACTTGGCCACGAGACCGCCGCCGGCGCCGCCCGATCCGGCGCCGGCGAGCCGGTTGACGACGGCCTCGCGCTGGTCACCGAAGACGTTGCCGACGATCTTGTCCCCGTCGACGACATCGACCTCGTCGAGATTCACCCCACCGTCGACGAGGCGGGGGTCGTGCTGGCGGACGGCTCCGGCGAGCGACGCGGCGCCGCGAGGGTCCTGGGCGTTGGCGCCCATTCCGCCGAGCAGGGCCGGCAGGGCTTGGCGGGCGGCTTGCTCGGCTGTGCCTTCGTCGACCCCGAGCTGGGCAGCGAGCGAGCTGAGTGGGATCTGGGCGAGGATGTCGTCGGTGGCGGTCATGCCTGCGGCCCTCTCGGTCGGCTGCTCCGCTGCAGCGGCTGGGCGGAAGCGTAGCCGTTGAGGAGCGTCGACAGCCTGTCGAAGCACGACGGGACCGCACCGTGCAGGCAGCCCGTTGATGCGTAAGGACGTCCGTCTGCCCAGGCCACGACACTGGCCCGATGACCGACCCAACACGTTCCACACCGACCGCCCGCGAGTCCGACCGCGTTCGAGAGCCCTTGACCGACTTCGGCGGCGCGACCGCCGTGGTCACCGGTGCGGCCAGCGGAATCGGGCGAGCCCTCGCCGAGCAGCTTGCGACCCGCAGTGCCCGACTCGTGCTCGCCGACGTCGACCACGACGCGCTGAGTCTGGTCGCTGCCGATCTGGCTGCGACATCCGTGGCACTGGACGTGGCGGACCCGGATGACAACGAGCGGCTCGCCGAGGTCGCCGGACCGGCGAGGCTGGTGTGCCTGAATGCCGGCGTGACGAGCACGCACCCCGGCCCCGTATGGGAGGCACCGCCCGCGGAGTGGCGTCGAGTCATCGACATCAACCTCGGCGGCGTGGTCAACGGGCTGCGAGCGTTCGTTCCCCGGATGCTGGCGACGGGAGGCCATCACGCCGTCCTCGTCACCGCCTCACTGGCCGGCCTGGCGACCTGGCCAGGCGGTGGACCTTACGCGGCGTCGAAGCACGCGGTCATCACCGTGGCCGAGCAGGCCGCCATGGCGCTGGCCGGTAGCCAGGTGTCGGTGACGGTCCTGTGCCCGGCACTCGTGCGAACGGGCATGTCCGCGGTCGGGGAAGACCCAGCGGATGTTGCCCGGCAGGCGCTGGACGCGGTCGCTCGCGGCAGGTTCCTCGTGACGCCGCCCGAGTGGCATGACGCGGTCCGGGAGCGGGGCCGGCGGCTTGCGGCCGGGCAAGCCCCTCAGCCTCCGTCGCTCAGCTGAGGGGCTGTGCCGGAAGTGGCGGCACACGTGAGCACCAAGTTGGTCAGGAGCCAGCAGGGGCCACGCGTCCCCCGTCCCGCGGAACCGATGCAGGGCCCGCTCGGGCGGCGGTCCGGAGGCCCCGTCGCGACGCGACGCGGGTCTCCGACAAGCGCCCGTACGAGGAGGTTAGTTCGTCCGGTCGGTCGGTGGGACGCCGGTGCCCAGGTCCGCGCCGGACCCGGTCGACGTCCCGGGGCCCGACGTCCCCGGGTCGGCGGTCCCGGGGGCCGCCGCCGCGGTGCCCGAGTATCCAGTGGCCGAGGGTCCGTTGCCCGAGGCCCCCGCGCCCGATGCGCCGGGACCGAACCTCGATCCGGACGGCACGTCGCTGTCGGCGGTGAAGCCGGCCCCCGCGTCGCCGGTCGCCTCGTGCTCGCCCTTGTGGCGTCGCTTGTCGACCTCCTGCCGGGCCGTGTCCATCGCGTGGCGGGCCTGCTGCGTAGCATTGTCGGCCGCCTCGCGGACCTGCCGCTTGGCGTTCGGGTTCTCGTCGAGCCACTTCTTGGCTCCGTACACGGCGGCGCCCAGGACCGCCAGCCTCAGGAGCTTCATGAGGTCACCTCCGGTGTCGTCTGCTCGGCACGGCATACCCCGTGCGGGAGGGTGGGGAACGTCGAACGGCAGCAGGATCGTCGCACGTTCCTCAGCTGACCACCCCGCTAGCCTCGCCGGATACCGTCCGGCCGAGGGGAGCAGGCATGGGGGAGATGAAGGACCGGATGCTCGCGGGTCTCCCCTACATCGCCGACGACCCCGACCTGCGGGCGGATGCCCTACGAGCCCGGGTGCTCGAGCACCAGTACAACTCCTGGCCGGCCGACGACCGGGAAGGGAGGGACCGGGTGTTGCGCGAGCTGCTCGGTTCCTGCGGCGACGCGGTCGCGATCCGCCCGCCCTTCCACGTGGACTATGGCTGGCGGATCAGCATCGGTGCGGGAACCTTCGTGAACTTCGGCGGCGTCTTCCTCGACGTGGCCGAGATCAGGATCGGCTCGGCCGTCCAGATGGGCCCGCACGTCCAGCTGCTGACCCCGACGCACCCGCTGGACCCCGAGGAGCGTCGAGCCGGTTGGGAGTCAGCCGAGCCGATCATCATCGGCGACAACGCCTGGCTCGGGGGCGGGGTCGTGGTCTGCCCGGGCGTCACCATCGGTGCGGACACCGTCGTCGGAGCCGGAGCAGTCGTGACCAGGGACCTGCCCGATGGGGTGGTCGCCGTGGGCAACCCGGCCAGGGTCATCCGGTCGGTGCGCTGATCACTGCGGACGTGCGGTATGGGGCGACGGCACGCACGCTACTTGTCGGCTGCGCCGGGGCGCGGATGCTGTCGGGAACGCGCTCAGCACGGGCAGGCGGCCCGAGCCGTCAGGAGCCCCTCAGGCGGCGGGCCCGCGCAGTCGCCGGAGCTGGGCAGCGACATAGGCACGGGCCGTGCGCTGTCCACCCCGTCGCCGGATCTGGGCGTCGAGGTCCTCCTTCCGGCGGACGAGCGCGGAGGCGTCGACCAGCCAGCCCCGGCGACGGCACTCCTCCAGCCAGTCGGACGGGCTGCGGTGACCACGCTCGCGGTTACAGCGACAGCAGGCCGCGGCCTCGTTCTCCGCCCACGACGGCCCGCCCTTGAGTCGCGGCACCAGGTGCTCGGTCGTCGGACGGCGCAGCCGGTCGAACGCACTGCCGCACCACACGCAGCGGGCACCGTCGCGCTCGTGCGCCGCCTGGCGGCGCGCCGCCCGCAGCAGGCGGCCCTCGCTCGGCACCCGGGTCACCAGGTCGAGCAGCCGAGCACCTCACCGTCGAGCGGGAGGTTGTCCAGCCGACGCTGCTGGTCGCGGGCCAGGGCGACCCCCGCCCTGGGGCTGCCCGCTGCCCGCCGCGGATCCACCGACGCCCGACGGCGGGCCGCGTCGACCGCCTCCCGGATGCGGTCGAGGTGCGCCTGCTCCCCGAGCAGCTCGGGCTGCTCGTCGACGGCACCGGCGAGGCTCTGCCGGCCTCCGACACGTGCTTCCGACTGGGCGACGCTCACTGGCTCACGGGCTCCCTCGTTCTGGACGGCTGGGTCCGGGTGACGTAGCCACGACCCCGAAAGGGCGGGCCGGACCGGCGTCACCGTGACCGGATCGTGGTGAAGGGCGTCGCCTCGTGGCCGAACAGACGCCGAGGAGGTGGCCCTCGCCGAGCGATCCGTCGACCGGGTGCTCTCGGAGCCCTCCTCACTGGCCCAGGTCGCCAGCACGCCGGACGATCCCGGACGGTTCACCGAGGACTTCTGCCGCTGGGCCGAGATCCCCGAGATCGAGCGCCTTGCGCGACACTCCCGCGCGCCCCAGGTGGCCGCAGCCCTGATGGACACCCCCCATGTCCGGCTCTACCACGACCACGTCCTCGTCAAGGAGGGTGGCACCAGGCAGCGCACGCCCTGGCACCAGGACCAGCCCTACTACAACGTCGACGGCCGCGGGACCAGCGCCTGGATCCCGGTCGACCCGGTTCCCGTCGAAGGCTGCCTGGAGATGGTCGCGGGCACGCACCTGGGGCCCTGGCTCATGCCCCGCACCTTCATGACCGGCGAGGCGAGGTGGTTCCCTGAGGGTTCGCTGGCCGAGCTCCCCGACATCGAGGCGGACCGTGCGGCCTTCGACATCCGCCGCTACGAGCTGCAGCCCGGGGACGCGGTCTTCTTCGACTTCCTCACGGTGCACGGCGCTCCCGGCTTCACCCGCTCTTCCCGCTGGTCTGGCCGCCGGGCGCCTGACACCCGGCCCGAGGGCACCCGGCCACGGCCGCGCCCTGTGACGGCCTGCGGTCCCACGGCGGCTACGGTGGTCGCACTCATCGGCCCGACCGACACGTGTGGGGGGACGTGCCCAAGAAGAAGCGTCGCAGGAAGCCCGCGACCCACCCGAGGCAACAGCAGCCGGCACACCACACACCCGCGCCGATCCGATCGAGCCGCCCGGACGACGACGGGGACGACCCGCTCACGGCCGACGTCAGGCGGCTCCTGGAGGACGGCGGGCCGCTCGGCCTGCTCCAGCTGGCCAGCGGCCTGCTCAGCGTGCTCGACGAGCGCGCCGACCTCTCGTTCCCCGAGGCGGCGGACGGGCTGCCGGACCTCTCCCTCGCCGAGCTGGTGACGGCGTTCGTCGAGATCCGCCGCCGGGAGACCACCGCCCTGCTCAGCGTCCTGAGCCACCTGGTGGGCGACGACCTCCTCGCCCGGCGGATCCGCCGCGAGCTGTCGGCCCGGCACGACTCGATGCCCGACTGGCTGACCCAGCTGGAGCCGCTGACGGTGAGGCGCGCCGTCCTCATGACCGACGTCCTGGGCGACGGTGAGAACGTCACCCTGGCCGTGCGCACCGGCGCGGGCGACGACCTGACCGTCGTCGCCTACATCGACCACAACCTCGGCACCGTCGTCAAGGACGCCTTCGCCGTACCCGCGCCGATCGAGGACATCCTCGACATGGCGGAGCAGGCCGCGGCTGGTGGACCCGCGCTCGTCCTCGTAGACCTGGACCCAGCTGACGCCCGGGCCCGCATCACCGAGGCGGTGGACAAGGGCGCCAGCGCCGTTCCGCCGTTGGAGACCGACACCTGGCCGATGACCCGCCCACTGGTCGAGTGGGTCGTGGGCCACCTCCCCCAGGGCGGGACGGGACACACCCGCCCGGAGTGGGACCGGGAGGCGCGCCAGGCGCTCGAGGACGAGTTCGCCCGCTCGGACCACGCAGCCGACCTGAGTGAGGAGGACCGCCGGCTGGCCGGCACGCTCATCTGGTTCGCCGGCGACCACGGTCCAGGCGATCCCCTGCGTTGGAGCCCGGTGGCGGTCGAGATCCTGCTCCTCGACTGGCTCCCGGCGCACGTCACGTCAGCGCCCGACGACATCGCGCGGCTCCCCGAGGTACTGCGCCGCTTCATCCGGTTCTGTCACGCCCGGACGGGAATCGCCGCCGACCGGACCCAGGAGACGCTCGAGTCGGTCGACCGCCACGAGCCGGCCCTGCGGGCCGCCGTCGCCGCGTCGAAGGCGGGCCCGACGGGCTTCACAGTGCCTTATGGTCACGAGCTCCTCGGGCTCCCGCGGGAGATTCAGGCCCAGCTGACCGCCCACGTCCACGGGGTGCTGGTCGATGCGGTGGGCCAGGAGGACCTGGCGGAGCTCGACGACACGCCCCTGCCGGACGAGCCGCTGGACCTCTCGCGGATCCCGGAGGACGCCCACCGCGCCGTGGAGGCGGTCGCCGACCGCATCGCGGAAGGGTGCGCCGACCTGCTCGACGACGAGTACCGCACGGCCGGCCTGCGCCTGCTGGCCGACATCGCGGCCGCGGACCCGGCGATCTTCCGTGGGCGCGCGCGGGCCGACACGTCCGCTGCCACGGTCCTGTGGATCGCCCTCAAGGTCAACGGGGACGCCCACCGCTACGGCCGCTGCACCGTCCAGGGGCTGGGTGACTGGTATCGGGTCAGCAGCCCCAGCCGTCGAGCCTCCCGCTTCCTCGCCGCGCTGGGCCGGACGGAGCAGTACCTCTACGACGTCCAGCTGGGGACCCCCCGCTACCTGGTCTCCGACTCCCGCCGGGAGCTCGTCCAGGTCCGTGAGCTCTACGGGCTGTGAGGCCTTGCAGCCACTGGATCAGCCCCGCCCCGATCGTCGGCGCTACCGGACCCCCGGTGGCGGAGCACCCCGGCCACCCAGCCGTACCCGAGAAGGGCCCGACGCGTCAGCTCGGTGACCGCCCACGCGTCGACGCGGTGACCGCCCGGCCGACCACGTGCCGACCCGCGACCTACCGCTGCGTCGGCACCGGAGCCAGGTCCACGCGGACACCCAGCAACCGCACCGGTCGGTCGAGCTCGAAGCGGTCGAGCGCGGCCCGAGCGGCAACGACCACGTCGACCGGATCGGTCGACGGCGCGGGCAGCGTCACCGCCCTGGTGCGGGTGAAGAAGGTGACCGTCCGCACCTTGACGGCCGCCCGGACCACGACCCGCCCCTCGGCGACCACCTGCCCGGTGAGCTCGCGGGCGAAGTCCTCGACCCAGCGGTCCAGCTCCGCCCGGTCGTCGACGTCCTCGGCGAAGGTCGTCTCGCGACTGCGTGACCTGGCCACCCACGGCTCCGTGTGCACCCGCGAGTCGCCCTGCCCGCGGGCCAGGCGGCCGAACCACGGCCCCATGGTCGGGCCGAAGCGGGCGACGAGCGCCGCGCGGTCGGCCGCGGCGAGCTGGGCCACCGTCTCCAGGCCGAGCTCCTGCAGCTTGGCCGCGGTCTTCGGCCCGACGCCCCAGAGGGCCTGGGTCGAGCGCTCCCCCATGACGGCCATCCAGTCCTCCGACGCCAGCCGGTGCACGCCTGCCGGCTTGGCGAAGCCGGTCGCCGTCTTGGCCTGCAGCTTGTTGTGACCGATCCCGACCGAGCAGGACAGGCCGGTCCGCTCGGCCACGGTGCGCCGCACCTCCTGCGCCAGCGCCTCGGGATCCTCCGTCCGGGCCCCCAGGAACGCCTCGTCCCAGCCCAGCACCTCGACCTGGACCGGGAGCCCGCGCAAGGCCGCCATGACCTCCTCGGACGCCTCCTCGTACACCGGGCGGTCCGACGGCAGGAACACCGCGTCGGGGCAACGGCGGTGGGCCTGTCGCAGCGGCATCCCGGCGCGCACACCTGCGGCGCGGGCCTCGTAGGACGCGCTGGCGACGACCTGCCGACGCGCCGACGGGTCCCCCGACCCGCCGACGACGACGGGTCGGCCGCGCAGCTCGGGGCGCCGCCGCACCTCGACGGCCACCAGGAACTGGTCGAGGTCGACATGCAGGACCCAGTCCCGCGGAGTCATGCCGTGATGATCCCGGACTAGGGTCCGGTGGCGTGCTCCACGTCCACCGCGCCGAGCGTGCCGACCGGCTGGTCGCGGGGCTGGCGGCGCTGCTGGACGGGCCGGTGTCGGACCCCTTCGCCCCCGAGGTCGTCGCGGTGCCGGCGAAGGGCGTCGAGCGCTGGGTGACCCAGCGACTGTCGCACGTGCTCGGGGCCCGGGCGGGCGGCACCGACGGGGTGTGCGCGGACGTCCGCTTCCCGCACCCGTCCGCGGTGGTCGCGGAGGTCGTCGCGCGGGCCGCCGGCCTGGAGCCCGACGACGACCCCTGGGACCCGGACCGGGTGGTGTGGCCGC
>DASTQL010000205.1:0-17638 GCA_035761805.1 Jiangellales bacterium
GGTCCTTGATGGTGGGGGCGTAGCGCTCCATGAAGCGCTCGCCGGACTCGTTGCGCAGGATGCCGCCCTCGCCTCGCGCCGCCTCCGAGAGCAGCACCCCCAGCCCGGCGAGCCCCGTGGGGTGGAACTGGAAGAACTCCACGTCCTCCAGCGGGAGGCCCTTGCGCCACACGATCCCCATGCCGTCGCCGGTGAGGGTGTGCGCGTTGGACGTCGTCCGGAAGACCTTGCCGAGGCCACCCGTGGCGAAGATGACGGCTTTGGCGTGGAAGACGTGGATCTCCCCGGTGGCCAGCTCGTAGGCCACCACGCCGGTCGTGATGCCGTCGACCAACACCAGGTCGAGGACGTAGAACTCGTTGAAGAACTCGATCCCGTGCTTGACGCACTGCTGGTAGAGCGTCTGCAGGATCATGTGCCCCGTACGGTCGGCGGCGAAGCATGAGCGGCGGACCGCGGCCTCACCGTGGTTGCGCGTGTGGCCCCCGAACCGCCGCTGGTCGATCCGGCCCTGTGGGGTGCGGTTGAAGGGCAGCCCCATCTTCTCCAGGTCCAGCACGGCGTCGATGGCCTCGCGGCACATCACCTCGGCCGCGTCCTGGTCGACCAGGTAGTCGCCACCCTTCACCGTGTCGAAGGTGTGCCACTCCCAGTTGTCCTCCTCCACGTTGGCCAGCGCCGCGCACATGCCGCCCTGCGCCGCCCCCGTGTGGGACCGGGTCGGGTAGAGCTTGGTGAGCACCGCCGTACGGGTGCGCTTGCCGGCCTCGAGGGCGGCGCGCATCCCTGCGCCGCCGGCCCCGACGATGACGACGTCGTACCGGTGCTGCTCCATGTGCTGGCGCCTCGTCTCAGTCGGCCGGGCAGAACTCGTACGTCGAGCCGGCGATGCAGGGGTCGAAGGTGAAGATGGTGAGCGTGCCCAGGAACAGGACGACCACGGTCGCCGTGTAGAGCAGCATCTTCAGCCAGAAGCGCGTCTGGTCGCGCTCGGCGTAGTCGTTGATGATCGTGCGCAGCCCGTTGGTGCCGTGCAGCTGGGCCAGCCACAGCATGAGCAGGTCCCAGACCTGCCAGAACGGGCTGGACCACTTGCCGGCCACGAAGGCGAAGTCGATGGCGGCGATGCCGTCGCCGGCCATCAGGTTGACGTACAGGTGGCCGAGCACCAGCACGACGAGCAGGATCCCGGAGACCCGCATGAACAGCCAGGCGTACAGCTCGGTGTTGCTGCGGGCGGAGCTGCGCGAGCGCGGGGCGACGACGGACGGGGCCTGGGTGGTGGCCATCGGCTGACTCACTCCCCGAAGACGTTGCCGAGGTGACGGATCGTGAAGGGGATCATCAGCAGCACCCACACCACCACGACGGCGTAGAGCATCTGGCGATGCACCCGCGGCCCGCGCGACCAGAAGTCGACGAGGACCACCCGCAGTCCGTTGAACGCGTGGAACACCACGGCACCGACCAGGCCGATCTCGAGCAGGCCCACGATCGGGTTCTTGTAGGTCTCCATCACCGTGTCGTACGACTCGGGCGAGACCCGGACGAGAGCGGTGTCGAGGACGTGGGCGAAGAGGAAGAAGAAGATGAGGACGCCGGTGACCCGATGGGCCACCCACGACCACATCCCCTCCCGGCCGCGGTAGAGCGTGCCGGCGGGCGCTGTGGGCACGATGTCCTCCGTCGTGTCGCTTGCCGGACGGCCCCGTCGCCGCCGGCAGGGACCAGGCTACCGACGGTGGGCCTCACCGCTCCTGCCGGGAATCTCACACTCCCGTGGGCGCCGCGCCTCCGGTACGTGAGGTGCGTCACCCGACAGGCCGGGGCTGGAGGCAACCCCTGCCATGGCCCCGCGGCCGCGGGTGTGGTCGGCTAGGCGCGGCGACTCCCCGCGACTCCCTTCGGGGCTCCTGCGACGAGAGGTCGGCGCGCATGCGGATCGGCTACAAGGCCTCGGCCGAGCAGTTCACGCCCCGCGAGCTCGTCGAGCTCGCGGTCCGGGCCGAGGAGCGCGGCCTCGACAGCGTGCTGGTCAGCGACCACTACCAGCCCTGGCGACACCGGGGCGGGCACGCGCCCTTCTCGCTCGGCGTGCTGGCCGCGGCCGGCGAGCGCACCACCCGCATCGGATTGGGCACCAGCGTGCTCACTCCGACGTTCCGCTACCACCCCGCGGTGGTCGCCCAGGCGGTCGCGACGATCGCCTGCCTGCACCCCGGGCGGTTCGTCCTCGGCGTCGGGACCGGCGAGGCGATGAACGAGGTCGCGCCGACCGGTGCCGCCTGGCCCGGCTTCGCCGAGCGCTTCGACCGGCTGCGCGAGGCCGTCGACCTGATGCGCGCGCTCTGGGCAGAGGAGCGGGTCAGCTTCGAGGGCACCTACTACCGGACCGTCGACGCCACCATCTACGACCGGCCGGACCAGCCCGTGCCCGTCTACGTGGCCGCGGGTGGCCCGAAGGTCGCCCGGTACGCCGGCGAGGCGGGCGACGGCTTCATCTGCACGAGCGGCAAGGGTCTGGAGCTCTACCGCGACTCGCTGCTCCCGGCCGTGGCCGAGGGCCTCGCCGGTCGCGACCCGGCGCCGCGCCGCTTCGGTCGCACCATCGAGCTCAAGCTGTCCTTCGACACCGATCCCGAACGGGCGCTCCAGGACACCCGCTTCTGGGCGCCGCTCTCGCTGACGCCCGAGCAGAAGCACGGGCTGACCGACCCGACCGCCATCGAGTCGGCCGCGGACGAGCTGCCCATCGAGCAGGTCGCCCGCCGCTGGGTGGTCTCGACCGACCCCGACGAGGTGGCCGAGCTCGTCCGTCCGTACGCCGAGCTCGGCTTCGACCATCTCGTGCTGCACGGGCCGGGCCACGACCAGGCCCGCTACCTCGACCTCGTCGCCGAGCACGTGGCGCCCCGGCTGCGGGACCTCGGATGAGCCCGGCCCGCCCTCGGCCGCAGGCGGTCCACCTGCTGCAGACGCCCTTGGTCGACGTCGCCGCCGCGGCCCGCGAGGTGAGGGACGCGGCGTGGGGGACCAGGGTCACCTACTCGCCCAAGGTCTTCCTCCCGCTCACCACCCTGTGCCGGGACCGCTGCGGATACTGCACGTTCGCCGAGTCGCCGGCCCGGGCCCGGGCGCCCTACCTCTCCCCGGAACACGTCCTGGAGACCGCGCTGGCCGGCGCCCGCGCCGGCTGCCACGAGGCGCTCTTCACCCTGGGCGAGGAGCCTGAGGAGCGCTACCCCGAGGCCCGGGAGTGGCTGGCCGCCCACGGGTACGGCTCGACGGTCGACTACCTCGTGGCGATGTGCCGGCTCGTGCTCGACGAGACGGGGCTCCTGCCCCACGCGAACGCCGGTGCCCTGGACGCCGACGACCTGGCCCGGCTCCGTGAGGTGGCGCCGAGCCAGGGCATGATGATCGAGACCCTGGTCCCCGACCTGCCGGCGCACCGGGGGGCACCGGACAAGGCTCCCGCCCGCCGGCTCGCGACGCTCGACGCCGCGGGTCGTCTCGACATCCCGTTCACCACCGGGATCCTCGTGGGCATCGGCGAGTCACCGGCCGACCGGCTCGCCGCCCTGGAGGCCATCGCCGAGGCTCACCGCCGCCACGGGCATGTGCAGGAGGTCATCGTCCAGAACTTCCTGCCCAAGCCGGGGACGGCGATGCGCTCGTCGCCTCCCTGCCCGCTGGAGGACCACCTGCAGGCCGTGGCGCTGGCCCGGCTGGTCCTGCCGCCGGACGTACACGTGCAGGCCCCGCCGAACCTCTCCGACGACTTCGGCGCCCTGCTCGACGCCGGGATCGACGACTGGGGCGGGGTCTCGCCGGTCACCGCCGACCACGTCAACCCCGAGCGCCCCTGGCCGGCGCTCGATCGGCTGCGCCAGGTGACCGAGGCCCGCGGTCTCGTGCTCGCCCCGCGGCTGACCGCCCATCCCTCGTACGTCCTGGAGCCCGGGCGGTGGCTGGACCCCGCCCTGCACTTCGCGGTCCTGGACCGGTCGGACGCCGAGGGACTGGCCCGCGACGACCCGGGGGTGGTGCTGCCGGAGCGCTACGCCGACGCCGTCAACGTGGGCACGGGTGCCGAGGTGGTCCTGGACGGCCGCCGGTCGACCGCCTGGTACTCCGGTGCGGACGCCAGCCCGCCCGACCTGCTCCCCATGGCGGCACGCGCGGGCGGCCGGGTCCGCGAGGCGCTCGACGGCGTCCGGGCCGGCCAGGAGCCCGGGGAGGCGGAGATCGTCGTGCTCCTCGGCGCCCGGGGTCCCGAGGTCGGCGCCGTGGCCGAGCTGGCCGACGCGCTCCGTCGCGATGCGGTCGGAGACACCGTCACGTACGTACGGAACCGCAACATCAACTACACCAACGTGTGCACGTACCGCTGCCGGTTCTGCGGCTTCTCCAAGGGACCGCTGTCGCTCAACCTGCGCGGCCGGCCGTACCTCCTGACGCTCGACGACATCGTGGAGCGCGTGCGCGAGGCGTGGGCCCTGGGCGCCACCGAGGTGTGCCTGCAGGGCGGCATCCACCCGGACTTCGACGGCGACTACTACGTGGACGTGTGCCGGGCGGTGGCCCTGGCCGTGCCGGGCATCCACGTGCACGGCTTCACGGCGCTCGAGGTGACGGAGGGTGCCCGCCGGCTCGGTGAGCCGCTGCGCGACTACCTGCTCCGGCTCCGTGCGGCCGGCCTGCGCTCACTGCCGGGGACGGCGGCCGAGATCCTCGACGACGACATCCGCGCGGTGATCTGCCCGGACAAGATCACGACAGACGAGTGGCTGGAGTGCCACCGGGTGGCCCACTCGGTGGGGCTGCGCAGCAACGTCACGATGATGTTCGGCACGGTGGAGCGGCCGGTGCACCAGGCGCGGCACCTGCTGCGGACCCTCGCCCTGCAGCGCGAGACCGGAGGCTTCACCGAGTTCGTCGGGCTCCCCTTCGTGCACATGGCGGCGCCCATCTACCTCAAGCGCGGCAGCAGGCGGGGGCCGACCTGGCGCGAGGTCGTCCTCCTGCACGCCGTCGCGCGCATCGTCTACCGCGGCGCGATCGACCACGTCCAGGCGTCCTGGGTCAAGCTCGGCACGGCCGGGCTGCACCAGCTGCTCGCGGCCGGCGTCGACGACCTCGGCGGCACGTTGATGGAGGAGAACATCAGCCGGGCCGCCGGCGCCTCGCACGGCCAGCTCCTCGACGAGCTCGAGCTGGCCGCGGTGGTCGAGGCCGCCGGCCGTACCCTCCGCCGCCGCACCACCCTGTACGGCACCCCTTCGCACGAGTCCGAGGCGGTGCGCGCCGGCGGGGTCAGCGGGTGAGCCCGCGGGCCAGCTCCACGTACTGCTGCTTGGCCTCGTCGGTGGTCGTGCCGGACACCGATGCCCAGGCGTCGTGCTTCGCCCGACCAACCGGGTTGGTGAAGCCCGGGCGCTTGCCCTGCACGTCCCCTGCGGTCGCCTGCTTGTAGAGGGCGTAGAGGCGCAGCTTCGTCTCGTTCCCCGGGTCTGCCGTCAGCGCGGAGACCGCTGCCACGGCCCGGTCGAAGTCGGCGTCGATGTCGTCGGCCACGCGGCAACGCTACTCGGCTGTGGAGATTGTCACGGCCGCAGCGGGCCGCGGGCTGGCTACCGTGGGGCGAGCGTCCCACCGACCTCCGCGAGGTGCCGTGATGAGCACGACCGAGTCCGGACTGCCCTTCGAGCCGGTCTACGGCCCCGAGGACCTGAAGGGGTGGGACGCCGAGGCGCAGCTGGGCCGCCCCGGGGCGTTCCCGTTCACGCGAGGCGTCTATCCGAGCATGTACACCGGCCGATCCTGGACGATGCGGCAGTACGCGGGCTTCGGCACCGCCAAGGAGTCCAACGCCCGCTACCACCAGCTCGTCGCCGCCGGCACCGGTGGGCTGTCGGTGGCCTTCGACCTGCCCACCCAGATGGGCTTCGACTCCGACGCCCTCGTCGCCGAGGGCGAAGTCGGCAAGGTGGGTGTCGCCATCGACTCGATCGAGGACGTGCGGGTGCTCTTCGACGGCATCCCGATGGACCGGGTCTCGACCTCGATGACGATCAACGCCCCGGCCGCGCTGCTGCTCCTGCTCTACCAGCTCGTCGGGGAGGAGCACGGGCTCGACGGGGCCGAGCTGAACGGCACGGTCCAGAACGACGTGCTCAAGGAGTACATCGCCCGCGGCACCTACATCTATCCACCCGCGGAGTCGCTCCGGCTGATCAGCGACATCTTCGGCTACTGCCGCCGCGAGCTGCCCCGCTGGAACACCATCTCCATCTCCGGCTACCACATGGCCGAGGCGGGGGCTACCCCCGCCCAGGAGGTCGCCTTCACGCTCGCCAACGCCCGCGAGTACGTCCGGGCCGCGCTGGCCGCCGGCCTGGACGTCGACGAGTTCGCCCCCCGGCTCTCATTCTTCTTCGTCGCCCGCACGACGCTGCTCGAGGAGGTCGCCAAGTTCCGGGCCGCGCGGCGGATCTGGGCCCACGTCATGCGCGACGAGTTCGCCGCCCGCGACCCCAAGAGCCAGATGCTGCGCTTCCACACCCAGACCGCCGGCGTCCAGCTCACGGCCCAGCAGCCGGAGGTGAACCTGGTCCGCGTGGCCGTCCAGGGGCTCGCGGCGGTGCTCGGCGGCACCCAGTCGCTGCACACCAACTCGTACGACGAGGCCATCACCCTGCCGACCGAGAAGGCGGCCCGCCTCGCGCTGCGGACGCAGCAGGTGCTCGCGTACGAGACGGACGTGACCCGCACCGTCGACCCCTTCGCCGGCTCGTACGTCGTGGAGTCCCTCACCGACGAGCTCGAGGGGGCCGCCCGCGACCTGATGCGGCAGGTCGAGGACCTCGGCGGTGCCGTCGCCGCCATCGAGCGCGGCTTCCAGAAGTCCGAGATCGAGCGGTCGGCCTACGCCGTGGCGCGGGGCATCGACGACGGCGAGCGGGTGGTCGTCGGCGTCAACCGCTACACGGTCGACGAGGAGGAGCCGTACGCGCCGCTGGTCGTCGACCCGAGCATCGGCGAGCAGCAGGCCGCCGCCCTCGCACGGCTGCGGGCCGAGCGCAACGGTGACGCGGTCGCGCGCGCACTCGACGACCTGCGGCGTGCGGCCGCCGGGACCGAGAACGTCCTCCCGCCGATGAAGGCGGCGTTGGGCGCCCGAGCGACCGTCGGTGAGGTGTGCGACGCCATGCGGGAGGTGTGGGGGGTCTACGTCCCCGCGGACGCCGGCTGAGGAGCAGGTGAGTTTCCCGACCCGCCCACGGCCGCCGAGGCCGGGCTGTCACAATGAAGGTCATCGTGACCGCGACCCCGGGCTTCATCGCGCCCCCGACCGACCTGCTCGCCGAAGTCGAGCGCCTCGTCAAGGCGATCGACGACGAGCTCGTCGCCATCCGACGAGACCTGCACGCGCACCCCGAGCTGGGGCGCGCGGAGGTGCGGACGACCCGGGTGGTGCGCGACCGGCTCGAGTCCACCGGCCTGCGCCCGTCGGTGCTGCCGACCGGGACCGGGCTGCTCTGCGACATCCCGCCCTCCACGGCGACGGCGACCCCTGTCCCGCCGGTCATCGCGCTGCGCGCCGACATCGACGCCCTGAGCGTCATGGACGTCAAGGACGTGCCCTACCGATCCACCGTCCCCGGCGTGTGCCACGCCTGCGGGCACGACGTCCACACCGCCGTGGTCCTCGGCGCCGGGCTCGTGCTCGCCGAGCTCTCCGCCCGTGGAGAGCTGCCGGTCCCGGTCCGGCTGGTGTTCCAGCCGGCCGAGGAGGCCATGCCCGGCGGCTCGCACGACGTGATCCAGGCAGGCGGCCTGGAGGGGGTCGGACGCATCCTGTGCGTCCACTGCGACCCCCGGCTCGACGCGGGCATGGTCGGCCTGCGCGAGGGGCCCATCACCTCGGCGTGCGACCGCCTGGTCGTGTCGCTGACCGGCCGGGGCGGCCACACCGCCCGCCCGCACCTGACCGACGACCTGGTCTACGCCCTGGGCATCCTGGTCACCGAGCTGCCGGCCGCCCTCACGCGACGACTGGATCCGCGGGCCGGCGTGAGCCTGGTCTGGGGCCGCGTCGGTGCCGGCCACGCCGCCAACGCCATCCCGGCCCGCGGCGAGGCCGAGGGCACGATCCGGATGCTCGACACCGGCGCCTGGATCGACACCCCCGACCTCGTGCAGGACCTGGTCCGCGAGGTCGTCGCCCCGTACGGCGTCGGGAACGAGGTCCAGGTCCACCGCGGCGTCCCGCCGGTGGTCAACGACCCCGAGAGCACCGAGCTGCTCCGGGTGGCCGCCGAGGCCGCCCTCGGCCAGGACGCGGTCACCACGACCGACCAGAGCCTCGGGGCCGAGGACTTCGCGTGGTACCTCGACACGGTCCCCGGTGCGCTGGCCCGCCTGGGCGTGCGCCGACCGGGTGACACCCGGGTGCGCGACCTCCACCAGGGCGACTTCGACCCGGACGAGCGGGCCATCTCGGTCGGCGCCCGCCTGCTGGTCGGCGCCGTCCTCGCGCTCTCCTGAGCGATCGGCCGCCCGCGGCCCGATTGACCACGTTCACCATGCCCGTGGGGGCATCACCAGGCGCCCAGGCCTCGTGAAGGCCCCAGCAGCCTGGTGGTGGCGGGCGACACCTTGCATCGGCGCACCCTTCTTCGCGGCTCGGCCGCCCGATGGCGTCACGCCGAGTGGCGGGACCGTCACGGGCGCGGTGCTGGCACCTCTCGACAAGGTCACAGGATCGTCTCGGGCGCGACGCAGGCGGGTGCGCGGGGCCGTGCCGTCTGTAGTCTCCCGACGGTTGATCGTGGATTCCCTGAGGAGGGCTCGTGAAGAGGACAGCTCGGCTTGCCGCGCTCGTCGGGACCCTGGCGCTCGTGGCCGCCGCCTGCGGCGAGGCCCCCGAGGAAGAGACCGCGGGTGAGGACGGCGGCACCGCGACGGCGGAGGCGACCGACTTCCAGGCCTGCATGGTCACCGACTCCGGCGGCATCGACGACCGCTCCTTCAACGCCACGGCGTGGCAAGGCCTGCAGAACGCCGAGAGCGACCTGGGCATCTCGGCCAAGTACGTCGAGTCCAACGTCGAGACCGACTTCGCCCCCAACATCAACCAGCTGGTCGCCGACGACTGCGGCATCATCGTCACGGTGGGCTTCCTGCTCGGTGACGCGACCGCCGAGGCGGCGGAGGCCAACGCCGAGGAGCAGTTCGCGATCGTCGACTTCGCCTATGACGAGCCGATCGACAACATCAAGCCGCTGATCTTCGACACCGCGCAGGCGGCCTTCCTCGCCGGCTACGTCGCCGCGGGCACGACGCAGACCGGAACGGTCGCGACGTTCGGCGGCATCAACCTCCCCACCGTGTCGATCTTCATGGACGGCTTCGCCGACGGCATCGCCTACCACAACGAGCAGAAGGGCACCGACGTCCAGCTGATCGGCTGGGACAAGGAGGCGCAGAACGGCTCGTTCACCGGTGACTTCACGAACCAGGCCAACGGCCAGCAGCTGGCCAACACCTTCATCCAGCAGGGTGCCGACATCATCATGCCGGTCGCCGGGCCGGTCGGCCTCGGCGCCGCGGCCGCTGCCCAGGAGGCAGGCGACGTCAAGATCATCGGTGTGGACAGCGACTGGTACGAGTCGGCCGCGCAGTACAGCGCCATCGTGCTCACCAGCGTCCTGAAGCGGATCGACAACGCGGTCTTCGACGCCACCGAGCAGGCCGTCAACGAGGAGTACTCCGCGGAGCCCTACGTCGGCACGCTGGAGAACGAGGGCGTCGGCCTCGCACCGTTCCACGACTTCGACGCCGAGGTGTCCGACGAGCTCAAGAGCGAGATCGAGGAGATCACCGGCCAGATCGTCGACGGATCGTTGACCGTGGAGTCGCCGTCGTCGCCGACGACCTGACGTCCTTCGGGGGTGGTTGACGACCAACGGGGGCCCGGGAGGCGGTACCGTCCGTGCACCGGACGGCCCGCCCCGGGCCCCCGTTCGTTCCGCGGTCACCGGCGACCGCGTCGGAGGGAGGCGACCCGCGCTGAAGCTCGAACTGCGGGGCATCACCAAGAGGTTCGGCTCCTTGGTGGCCAACGACCACATCGACCTCACCGTCGAGCCCGGGGAGATCCACTGCCTGCTGGGTGAGAACGGCGCGGGCAAGAGCACGTTGATGAACGTGCTGTACGGGCTGCTGCAGCCCGACGAGGGGGAGATCCTCGTCGACGGCGAGCGGCTGCGCATCGACGGTCCCGGTGACGCGGTGGCCGCGGGGATCGGCATGGTGCATCAGCACTTCATGCTCGTGCCGGTCTTCAGCGTGGCCGACAACGTCATGCTCGGCTTCGAGCACACCCGTCGTGGCGGCCTGCTCGACCACGAGGCCGCCCGGCAGGAGGTGCTCCGGCTGTCCGAGCGCTTCGGCTTCGACGTCGACCCGGACGCCATGGTCGAGGACATCCCGGTGGGCGTCCAGCAGCGGGTGGAGATCATCAAGGCGCTCGCCCGCGACGCCCGGGTCGTCATCCTGGACGAGCCCACGGCGGTGCTCACCCCCCAGGAGACCGACGAGCTCATCGGGATCATGAAGGAGCTCAAGGCGTCGGGCACGTCGATCGTCTTCATCACGCACAAGCTGCGCGAGGTCCGGGCGGTCGCCGACCGGATCACGGTGATCCGACGCGGCGCCGTCGTGGGGACAGCCACCCCCGACGCCACCGAGACCGAGCTCGCCTCCCTCATGGTGGGCCGCACGGTCCAGCTCACCGTGGAGAAGGAGCCCTTCGCGCCGGGTGAGCCCGAGCTCGTCGTCGAGGACCTCACGGTGGTGGACGAGACCGGCCATCTGCGGGTCGAGGGTGTGTCCTTCGACGTGCGGCGCGGCGAGATCTTCGTGATCGCCGGCGTCCAGGGCAACGGGCAGACCGAGCTGGTCGAGGCCCTGCTCGGGCTCCAGCCCGACGTCAGCGGGTCCGCCCGGCTGGCCGGCCTCGAGCTCGTGGGCGCGTCGGTCAAGGACGTCCTGGATCACGGCGTCGGCTACGTGCCCGAGGACCGCTCCCACGACGGTCTCATCGGGTCGTTCAGCGTGGCCGAGAACCTCGTCCTCGACCGGCACGACCGACCGCCCTTCGCCCGGGGCGTCTCGATGTCGCCGGCCACCGTCCGTACCCGGGCCGCCGAGCTGGTCGAGGAGTTCGACGTCCGGACCCAGGGCGTCGACGCCCCCGCGTCCTCCCTGTCCGGGGGCAACCAGCAGAAGCTGGTCATGGCCCGGGAGATGGGTCGGCCGCTCAAGCTGTTCGTCGCGTCGCAGCCCACGCGTGGCGTCGACGTGGGCTCCGTCGAGTTCCTCCACAGCCGGATCGTCCGGGAGCGGGACCACGGCACACCGGTCCTCCTCGTCTCCACGGAGCTGGACGAGGTGCTCGGCCTCGCCGACCGCATCGCCGTGATGTACCGCGGCCGGATCGTCGGGATCGTCGGCCCCGACACCTCCCGCGACGTCCTCGGCCTGATGATGGCCGGCGTTCCCCTGGAGGAGGCGCAGCAGGCGGCGGCGGAGCACGGGCCGACCCTGATCGGCGCGCTGGACGAGGCCGAGGACGCCGTTCCCCTGCAGGACGACCACCGGGGCGAGGTGGGCGACGGCGGCCCCGTCGGACGACACGCCGCCCCGGTGGCCCCGGCCCCTGACCGCAGCGAGCCCCCGTCGGGAGGTGACGCGTGACCGGCACGACGACGACCGAGGCTCCCGCCCCGCCGCCCGAGGCCCCGGAGGTTCCTCAGCGCAGCCGCGGACGGGAGCTGCGCGACACGGTCGTGCTGACCGCCCTGTCCGTGCTGCTGGCCCTCGCCGTGGGCGCGGTCCTCATCCTCGTCGCCGACCCCGACGTCCAGGACGCGTCGGCCTACCTCTTCTCCAGGCCGGCCGACACCGTCTCCGCGGCCTGGGACGCGGTGTGGAGCGCCTACGTCGCCCTCTTCCAGGGCGCGTTCTTCGACCCCAGCGCTGCGACCTTCACCGCGGCCGTCCGGCCGGTCACGGAGTCGTTGGTCTTCGCGGTCCCGCTGATCGCCGCCGGCCTCGCCGTGGGCCTGGCCTTCCGGGCCGGCCTGTTCAACATCGGCGCCGAGGGCCAGATCATCCTCGGCGCGGTGTTCGCCTCGTACGTCGGCTTCGCCTGGGGGCTCCCGCCGGTCGTGCACGTGCTCGTGGCGTTGGCGGCGGGGGTGCTCGGGGGGGCGATCTGGGGCGGCATCCCCGGCTTCCTCAAGGCACGCACCGGTGCGCACGAGGTCATCACGACCATCATGCTCAACAACATCGCGCGGTTCCTGCTCGCGTACCTGCTGTCCACGGCTGCCTTCCAGCGCCCGGGCCGCAACGACCCGATCAGCCCCGTGGTCCGCGACAGCGCCGAGCTGCCACTGCTGCTCGGCGGCTGGTCGCGGCTGCACGCGGGGCTCATCGTCGTCCTCGCCGCTGCGGCGGGCGTCTGGTGGCTGCTCAACCGCAGCACCATCGGCTTCAAGTTCCGCGCGGTGGGGGCCAACCCCTGGGCATCGCGCACCGCGGGCATCCGGACCGGTACGACCACCTTCCTGGTCATGGCCTTCGCCGGCGGCCTGGCCGGTCTCGCCGGAGCGTTCCAGATCCTCGGCACCGAGAAGGCGCTCACCGGCGGCATCTCCGCCGGGATCGGCTTCGACGCGATCACCGTCGCCCTGCTCGGGCGCGGCAGCCCCATCGGCATCGTCCTCGCGGGCGGCCTCTTCGGCGCCCTGCGGGCAGGCGGCGTCACCATGCAGGCCCGGACCGGGACGCCGATCGACATCGTCCTCGTCGTGCAGTCGCTGATCGTCCTCTTCATCGCGGCACCACCGCTGGTGAGGGCGATCTTCCGGGTCAAGGCGGCCGACGTCGGGACCATGCAGGTCTCGAAGGGGTGGAACGCATGAGCACCGCGACCCTGACGCCTGCCGCGCCCGCCGGCGCACCCGAGCCGCAGCAGGTCGTGGAGCGGCCGCCCAGCTGGCGGGTCCCGATCACGCTGGGTGTGTTCGCCCTCGTCGCCCTGGTCGCCTTCGGCCTCGGCGCCGACGCCGACGAGACGAGCACGTTCGGCATCACCCTGGGCACCGACCCCCTGCTGCGGATCCCCGACGTCGCGCTGCCCACCCGGGTCACGGCGATCGTGCTCTCGCTCGGCTGCGTGGCGCTGACGGTCGTCGCCGCACTCCGGGTCCGCCAGCGTCGCAAGATCCCGCTCTGGGTCACCATCGGCTTCGCCGCCCTGTGGCTGCTGGCCTTCCTGGTCTGGGCCATCGCCGGCAACACGATCTCGTTCACCGGCCTCCTGCGGGGCACCGTCCTGCTGGCCGTGCCGCTGGTCTTCGGTGCGCTCTCAGGCGTGCTCTGCGAGCGCTCGGGGGTCATCAACATCGCCATCGAGGGCCAGCTCCTCGCCGGTGCCTTCCTGTCGGCGGTCGTCGCCAGCCTGACGGACAGCCTCTGGCTCGGCCTGATCGCCGCTCCCGTGGCCGGCCTCTTCGTCGCGATCCTGCTCGCGCTCTTCACCATCCGCTACTTCGTCGACCAGATCATCGTCGGGGTCGTGCTCAACGTCCTGGTCATCGGCCTGACCGGCTTCCTGTACGGCCGGGTGCTGTCCGCCAACCAGGACGTGTGGAACCAGCCGGGGACCTTCGGCCGGATCAAGATCCCCGTCCTCGGCGACATCCCGATCCTCGGCCCCGTGCTCTTCGACCAGTCGATCATCGTCTACCTGATGTACGTCACCGTGGCCGTGGTCCAGGTCGCCCTGTTCAAGACGCGGTGGGGTCTGCGGGTCCGGGCTGTCGGCGAGCACCCGACGGCGGCGGACACCGTCGGCATCAAGGTCAACCGCACCCGGGTCAAGAACGTCCTGCTCGGCGGTCTGGTGGCCGGCCTCGGGGGCGCCTTCTTCACCCTGGGCTCGGTCGGCGCCTTCGGCCGGGAGATGACGGCGGGCCAGGGCTTCATCGCCCTCGCCGCCATGATCTTCGGTCGGTGGTCGCCCGTCGGCGCCCTGTTCGCCGCGCTGCTCTTCGGCTTCGCCAACAGCCTGCAGAGCATCCTGGGCATCATCGGGACCCCGATCCCCAGCGAGTTCATGCTCATGGCGCCCTACCTCGCGACCCTCTTCGCGGTGGCCGGGCTGGTTGGGCGCGTCCGCGCCCCGGCCGCCGACGGTCAGCCGTACGTCAAGGCGTGAGCACCGAACCGAGCGGTGGCGAGCGCCGGGTCGACTGGCCGGCGTTGCGCGCGCTGGCGCTCGAGGTGATGCGCCGCGCATACGCGCCGTACTCGGACTTCCGCGTCGGGGCGGCAGCCCTGGTCGACGACGGCCGGACGGTCGTCGGGTGCAACGTCGAGAACGCCGCCTACGGCGTCACGCTGTGCGCGGAGTGCGGCCTGGTGTCGTCGCTGCACGCCACGGGCGGCGGCCGGCTGGTCGCCTTCACCTGCGTCGGCGGCCACGGGCAGCTGCTCATGCCGTGCGGGCGCTGCCGCCAGCTGCTCTGGGAGAACGGCGGGGGCGACCTGCTCGTCGAGACGCCGGAGGGGGTCCTCACCATGCGCGAGGTGCTTCCGCAGGCCTTCGGCCCCGAGGACCTCGTGGCCGAGCGCGACGCCGGCGGCGCCTGAACGCCGCTCGGCAGCGCCTTGGCTGCTGAGTGCCGCCTTCGGCGCGTCCGCCCGCGGGCTCGAAGGCGGTTCCGTAGGGGCCGCCGACATCCGCCGTACGCCATGGGCGGAGTGGCTGGCCGGGACCCGCCGCGGGCGGCATGATCGCGGCATGACCGAGCCGTACGACGCCGTCGACGTGATCCGGGCCAAGCGCGACCGGGGCGTGCTCGACGACGGGCAGATCGACTGGGTGATCGACGCCTACACCCGAGGGGCGGTCGCCGACGAGCAGATGGCCGCGCTGGCCATGGCGATCCTGCTCAACGGCATGACGAGGGCCGAGATCAGCCGGTGGACGGACGCGATGATCCGCAGCGGGTCGCGGATGGACTGGTCGGGGGTCGGGCGGCCGACGACCGACAAGCACTCGACCGGCGGTGTGGGGGACAAGATCACGTTGCCGCTCGCGCCGCTGGTGGCCGCGTGCGGTGCCGCCGTCCCCCAGCTCTCCGGGCGCGGGCTCGGGCACACCGGCGGGACGCTCGACAAGCTGGAGTCGATCCCGGGGTGGCGGGCGTCGCTGACCGCCGACGAGATCCTCGCCCAGCTGCGTGACGTGGGCGCGGTGGTGTGCGCCGCGACCGGAGACCTCGCCCCGGCGGACAAGAAGCTCTACGCGCTGCGGGACGTCACCGGCACCGTCGAGGCGATCCCGCTCATCGCGAGCTCGATCATGAGCAAGAAGATCGCGGAGGGCACCGGCGCCCTCGTCCTCGACGTCAAGGTCGGCTCGGGTGCCTTCATGAAGGACGTGGACTCGGCACGCGAGCTGGCGCGCACGATGGTCGACCTCGGGACCGACGCCGGCGTCCGTACGGTGGCGGTGCTGACCAACATGCAGACGCCGTTGGGGCTCACCGCGGGCAACGCGCTGGAGGTCCGCGAGTCGGTCGAGGTCCTGGCCGGCGGCGGCCCCGACGACGTTGTCGAGCTCACCGTGACGCTGGCCCGCGAGATGCTGGAGGCCGCCGGGATGTCCGGCGCCGACCCGGCGGACGCCCTCCGGGACGGCCGGGCCATGGACGTCTGGCGGCGCATGATCGCCGCGCAGGGCGGCGATCCGGACGCCGACCTCCCAACCGCCCGGGAGACCCACGAGGTGCTGGCCCCGGCGGACGGGACGCTGGTGTCCCTCGACGCCCTCGCCGTGGGGGTGGCAGCGTGGCGACTGGGCGCCGGCCGGGCCCGCAAGGAAGACCCGGTCCAGGCCGGTGCGGGTGTGCAGATCCACGCCAAGCCGGGAGCGCAGGTGCGGGCGGGGGAGCCGCTGATGACCCTGCACACCGACGAGCCCGCCCGGTTCGAACGGGCCCTGGCCGCGCTCGAGGGCGGCTACCAGATCGTCCCCGCGGGCGGGCGACCCGACCTCCTCCCGCTCGTCGTCGAGCGCATCACGGCAGAGTCGTGATGCCCATGTGGAGCCGGACGACAGTTCCCGACTCGTAGCACCGGATCTGCACCAGGTCGCACAGCTGGTTGGCCAGCCAGAGCCCCCGCCCGCCGAGCGAGCCGGCGGGCGGCCGGCGCCGCCCGGCCAGTGGCTCGTCCAGGCGGCCACGGTCGCACACCTCGCAGACCAGCGAGCGACCGTCGCGCCACAGCCGCAGGTGACCCTGCCCGCCGGCATGCGTGACGCTGTTCGTGGTCACCTCGTTGACGGCCACGACCAGGTCGGCCGTCCGGGCCGGGTCCATGCCGAAGCGCTCGGCAGTGGAGGCCACGAGCGTCCGCACGTGCCGCAGTCCCCGCCGGTCGAAGGCCGCCTCGTCGATCACCCGCGTGGGCTCGGGCAGTGGCACGTCCAGGTACTGGACCGCCATCTCGTCCACGTCGACGCCGACCGCGCGGCGCACGCCTCCCGTGATCACGTACGGGTGGGTGCGCACGGCCTCGGCGAGCACGTCGGAGCGCAGCGTCTCCACGTCGTACGGGCAGAGCAGGCGCCACCGCGGCGAGTCCGCGAAGGCCACGTTGAGCAGCGCCTCGTGGCGTTGGCACTCGATCAGCTCCGCCGGTGTGCGCGCCGCCCAGATGGGCTCGCCGATCCCACGGACGGGGCGCCCGCGGGCCGTCCGGTCGTCCAGGAACTCCTGCCAGGCGGGGATGATCTGGGCGGGATTGTGTCCCACCTCGGCCATGTCGGCGAACTGCACCGACGCCGCCTGCCCGCCGAGCGCAGCGTGCATCTGCTCGGCGCGCTCCTGGCCGACCACCACCAGTACGTCCTCGCCGGCGGCCAGCCCGTCGAGCACGAACGGCACCGTGCCGGCCACGTACTCCGCGGCGCCGGAGTAGAACAGCGCCTCGTGCCGGACGCCGGGCGCGGCGCGGTCGACGCTCGTGGCGTGGCGCATGGCTCCTCTCCGAGGCGCGAGCACCTCCCGCGCCTCCCGCCGGGCTGCCCATGAGTGTAGGCACGCCCGGCGAGGTGGTCCGGACCCGCCGAAGGACCCGCCCACACAGTTCGAACGGCCGTGACAAGCCCGCCTGAGGGGTCCACAGTCGAAGCAGGCGGGCGGTGCGGCAGCAGCGCCGGGCTCGGGGGTCGTCGGTCGGCGCGTGGGAGGTGGGTCTCGTGGCAGATCGTCAGACAGGGCTGGGCAGGCCGCTGAGCCGGAGGACGTTCATCCGGGCCGTAGGAGGGGCAGGTGTCGGCTTCGCCCTCTTCGTACGTATGCCGGGGGGCGAAACCAAGGCCGTCGCCCAGATCCCGGGAGGCACGCTCGACCCCGACGACGTCCCGAAGTACGTCACGCCGTTGCTCGTCCCGCCCGTGATGCCCGCGGCCGGGACGATCAGGGCCATGGGCGGCAAGAGCGTCGACTACTACGAGATCTCGATGAAGCAGTTCTCGCAGCAGATCCTGCCG
>DASTQL010000206.1:0-6075 GCA_035761805.1 Jiangellales bacterium
CTCTCCCGGCGTCAGCACACGGCGGCGGGTCAGGTCGCGGTCGGTGGCGGCCAGTCGGCGGAAGACCTCCTCGATGTCTCCGTCGACCTCCACCTCCCCGGCCACCCAGGCCCGGCCGAGCCCCATCTCGTCGGGCTGCCATAGCAGCCGCCGGACGGCGCGGCGCGAGGTGAAGACCAGCACCGGACCGTCGTCGGCCGGTCCCGCCGCCGAGCCGTCCCAAGCCCGCACCCGCACCGGCACCGGCGCACCCAACAGCCGCTCGAGCACCACGACAACCCGCTCGGCCGCCGTTCCCGGGATCCGTCCCGCCGTCCTCGCCATCGCCTCGCCCCACCTCCTGGATGCCCGACGCTACTCGCCGGGCGGCCCGGCTCCGCCCGTACGGGAAGGACGATCCGGTACGGGAGGAGGTGACGGTCAGGGAACGGGACGCTGCGCCTGGGGCGGGGCGGGCTCGGAGGCCCGGAGGAACTCCTCGCGCGGGGAGTGCAGGCGGCCGAGAGAGACGACCTCGCGCTTGAAGAGCAGGGCGAGGGTCCAGTCGACGACGACGCGCACCTTGCGGTTGAAGGTGGGCATGCGGCTCATGTGGTAGGTCCGGTGCATGAACCAGGCCGGGAAGCCCTTGAGCTTGATCCCGTAGACCTGCGCGACGCCCTTGTAGAGGCCGAGGCTGGCCACCGAGCCGACGTGCTTGTGCTTGTAGGGCTCGGGCTCGTGGCCGCGCAGCACCGTGACGATGTTGTCGGCGAGCAGCTTGGCCTGGCGTACGGCGTGCTGGGCGCTGGGGCTGGTGGTCGCGCCCTCGACCTCGCTGGTCAGGTCGGGGACGGCGGCGCTGTCGCCCGCGCCGAAGGCACCCTCGACGACCTTGCCGTCACGGGTGGCGACGCGCAGGTCGGGGAGGCAGTTGAGCCGGCCGCGGTCGTCGAGCGGCAGGTCGGTGTTGCTCAGGACGGGGTTGGCCTTGACGCCCGCGGTCCACACCAGGGTGTCGCTGTCGAACTCCTCCCCGTCGCTGAGGACGACGTGCCCGTCGACGCAGGACTCCAGCCGGGTCCCGAGCCGGACGTCGATGTGGCGGTCGCGGAGCTGCTCGACGGTGTAGCGCCCCATCTCCGGCCCGACCTCGGGCAGGATGCGCCCGGTCGCCTCGACCAGCATGAAGCGCAGGTCCTTGGGCCTGATGTCCTCGTAGTAGCGCGTGGCGTAGCGGGCCATGTCCTCGAGCTCGGCGAGGGCCTCGACGCCTGCGTAGCCACCGCCGACGAAGACGAAGGTCAGGGCGCGCCGCCGCACGTCCGGGTCGTCGGTGGACTCGGCGACGTCCAGCCGGTCGAGGACGTGGTTGCGCAGGTGGATCGCCTCCTCGACCTGCTTGAACCCGATGCCCTGCTCGGCCAGCCCCGGGATGGGCAGCGTCCGAGCGACCGAGCCGAGGGCGACGACGACGTAGTCGTACTTGAGCTCGTAGGGCTCGCCGACGTTGGGCGTGATGCAGGCGACCTTCTCGCCGTGGCGGATCGAGGTGACCCGACCGGTGACCACGTCGACGTAGCGCAGTACGCGGCGCAGCGGCACCACGACGTGCCTGGGTTCGAGCGAGCCGGCCGCAGCCTCGGGGAGGAACGGCTGGTAGGTCATGTAGGAGCGCGGGTCGACGACGGTGACCCGGGCCTCGCCGAGCTGGAGGCGCTTGCGCAGCCGCAGGGCGGTGTACATGCCGACGTAGCCGCCGCCGACGATGAGCACGTGGGGTGGGCGGTGCCCGGTGGTGCTGGTCATGGGTCGAGCGTACCCTCCTTGTGAAAACATTCACAATCATCTGTGACGGAGGACTCTTGCGCCTCCCCCAATGATCACGGCAGCCGCGTAAATGGGTGCCGAGCCAGGTGAATTCACCGCGGCGCGTGCCCAGATCCCCGGCTGCCGTGATCGATTGCCCAGAGGTGCTCCAGCGCCGGGCCACCGGTCACGGGTCACGGGTCACGGGTCACGGGAGTGCGCATCCGCGCACCTCCGGGTCCCGGGCCTGCGCTGAGCCTTCGCCACATGTCCACCACCAGGCTGCTCGGGTCTTCACGAGGCGTCCGCGCCTGGTGATGACCCGACCAGGGTGGTGAACATGGGGTCATTCGGGCCCGGACCCGGCCTCCGCAGCGCGGCGCAGGACCGCGTCGAGCATGTCGGCGGTGACCCGACCGGTGAAGGTGTTCTGCTGGCTGGGGTGGTAGCACCCGAGGACGACCAGCCCCCCCACTGCCACCTCGGCCCCGTGGGCGAAGCGCGGACGGGGCCGCGGTACCTCCACCCCGCACCGGCCCAGCGTTCCGAGCGCCGCGGTCCAAGCGAAGCCGCCCAGCGCCACGACGGCGCGTACCGAAGGCAGGACCAGCTCCACCTCCCGGTCCAGCCACCCCGCACACGCGTCCCGCTCGGCCGGCGTCGGGGCGTTGCCCGGCGGGGCGCACCGGACGGCCGCCACCACCCGGGCCCCGATGAGCCGCTGCCCGTCCCCTGCGTGCTCGCTCCGGGGCGACGCCGCGAGACCCACCCGGTGCAATGAGGCATAGAGCCAGTCGCCGCTGCGGTCCCCGGTGAAGACCCGGCCGGTCCGGTTGCCGCCGTGTGCGGCGGGCGCCAGACCCACGATCAGCACCCGTGGCGCCGCGGCGCCCCAGCCGGGCACCGGCCGACCCCAGTAGGGCTGCTCGGCGAAGGACTGGCGCTTCGCCACCGCCACCTCCTCGCGCCAGGCGACCAGGCGCGAACAGGCCCGGCACACCGACGAGCGGGCGTCCAGCTCGGCCAGGTCCCCAGCCCCCGACGCCAGGTCGCGCACCTCGCCGGCGCCGGGCGCCACGGGCGTTCCCGACCCGGCGGGGTCCTCGGGCCAACCGGTCCCGGGCGGTACCGGGCTGGGGAACGACCCACCGACGAGGGGGTGCGGCAGGCCGGTCACACCAGCGACCAGGCGATCCCGTCGAGGATGTCGTGCTCGGAGACGACGACCTCGGGCAGCCCCACCCGCTCGACGATCCGGTGCAGCACCAGCGCGCCGGCCCCGATGACGTCCACCCGCCCCGGGTGCATCACCGGGATCGCGGCGCGCTCCGCGTGGGTCGACGACATCAAGCGCTCTGCCACCGCTCGCACGTCGGCCGCCGACACCCGGCTGTGGTGGATGCGCTCCGCGTCGTACTCGGGCAGGTCCAGCGCGATGCCCGCCACCGTCGTGACCGACCCCGCCAGGCCCACGAGAGATCGGGCCTGCCGTAAGGGGACAGCAGTCGCGGCCCGGTCGAGTCCCGCCTCGATGTCGGCGACGGCCGCGGCCACCTGCTCGGCCGTCGGGGGGTCGTCGTGCAGGTGACGTTCGGTCAGCCGCACGCAGCCGATGTCCACCGAGACCGCCGCGGTGACGTCCGCCGTCCCTCCGCCGGCCCCATCGCCCGGACCGTCCGCCGAGGCCCCCGCCGACTCCCCCGTACGGTCCGGGGGCCCGAGCACCAGCTCGGTCGAGCCCCCGCCGATGTCGACGACGAGGTGCGGGCCGGGCACGTAACCCGGCAGGCCTCGGGTCGCCCCCGTGAAGGACAGTCGCGCCTCCTCGTCGCCGGAGACCACCTCAGGCGGTACGCCGAGCACCTCCACGACGCCGCGGACGAAATCGTCACGGTTGCTCGCGTCCCGGGTCGCGCTGGTGGCCACCATCCGGGTCCGCTCGACCCCGAGCTCGGAGGCCCGGTGGGCGTACCCGGCGAGGGCGGCGAGCGTCCGCGCCAGCGCGTCGGGGGCCAGGCGGCCGGTCCGGTCGACCCCCTGGCCGAGCCGGACGATCTCCATGCGCCGGTCGAGGTCGACCTGGGACCCGGACGCCGGGTCGACGTCGGCGATCAGCAGGCGGATCGAGTTTGTGCCGCAGTCCACCGCCGCGACCCGGGTCACGCCCCCTCCCGTACGCAAGGGCCGTCGGCCCACCACGGCGGCAGGGCGGCCAGGGCCTCGTCGCCGAGGGGGTTGATGCCCGGCCCGACGGCCAGGCTGTGAGCGACCAGCACGTGCAGGCACTTGACCCGCGTAGGCATGCCGCCCGCGGACACGCCCGCGATCTCCGGGACCGCAGCGACGGCCTCGCGGCGGGCAAGGTAGTCGGCGTGCGCGGCGGCGTAGCCTCCGGCCAGCGCAGGGTCCGCCGCGAGCCGGTCGGTCATCTCCCGCATCACCCCCGTCGCCTCCAGCCGGGAGACCGCCGCAGTCGCCCGCGGGCAGGTCAGGTAGTAGAGCGTCGGGAACGGCGCCCCGTCCGGGAGCCGCGGCTCCGTCTCGACCACGTCGGGCAGTCCGCACGGGCAGCGGTGCGCCACGGCGCGCACGCCGCGCGGCGCCCGGCCGAGCTGCGCGTGCACGGCGGCCAGGTCGTCGGATCGGAGGCCGCCGGGTTCCGCCTCCGTCACGGGGTGGAGTCCTCGGACGGGTCGCCGGTGCCGTCCTCGGACAGGACGTCAGCGCCGTCCTCGGACAGGACGTCCGCGCCGTCCTGAGCCGGGTCGTCCGACCCCTCCTCAGGTGCGTCCTCCGAACCTTCTTCGGCCCCTTCGCTCCCCTCAGCGGCTCCGTTCCCCGCCGGACTGCCCGCGACACCCTCGTCGGACACGGCGTCGGCCGCCTCCACGGAGGCGAGTAACCGCGACCACCAGGGCCCCTCGGTCTCGACGGACGTCACCGCCTCGTCACCCTCGCCGATCAGGACCTCGGTGGGTCCGTCGCCCTCCCCCACGACCACGAAACCGACCTCCCCCGGCGTCACCAGACCCAGCCGCTCACGGGCCTGGGTACGGACGAAGGCGGGGTCCTCCCAGCGGTCGCGCTCCCCCTCGAGGGCGGCCACCTCGGCCGCCAGGGACTCCTGCTCGGCCTCGAGCTCGGCGACCCGCGAGTGCTGTTCCCACCAGGCTCGGAGCGGGTAGGCGTAGGAGACCGCGAGGATGCCGAGGACCAGGGCCAGCACCGCCGCCCGACCGGTGACCGATGCTCTCCGCGCCAGGCTCCCTCCCGTACGGGACGCCGGCGGCGGCCGGTCGCTCCGCGGCTGCCGGGGACGGGCGGCTCCCTTCGTCCGGGAGGGGGCGGCCTTTCCGGTACGGGAGGTGGTGCGGGCGCCGCGACCACGTCCCCGGCCGGCGGCTGCCGGACGGGAGGCGGGGCCGCGGCGGGTGTCGCGCACCGTCAGGCCCGCGACCTCGGGAATGCCGAGGAGCCGGCGTAGCGGGCGGCATCGTCGAGCTCCTCCTCGATGCGCAGGAGCTGGTTGTACTTGGCGACGCGTTCGGAGCGGGCCGGGGCCCCGGTCTTGATCTGGCCGCAGTCGGTGGCGACGGCCAGGTCGGCGATCGTGGTGTCCTCGGTCTCGCCGGAGCGGTGGCTGATCATGCAGCTGAAGCCGTTGCGGTGCGCCAGGGCGACGGCGTCGAGGGTCTCGGTGAGGGTCCCGATCTGGTTGACCTTGACCAGCAGGGAGTTGGCGCTGCCTTCGTCGATGCCGCGCTGCAGTCGCTCGGGGTTGGTGACGAAGAGGTCGTCGCCCACGATCTGCACACGGTCGCCGAGGCTGTCGGTGACGGCCTTCCAGCCGGCCCAGTCCTCCTCGGACATGGGGTCCTCGATGGAGACCAGAGGGTAGGACTCGACCAGCCCGGTGTAGTAGGCGGCCATCTCCGCGGCGCTCTTGCTGCCCCCCTCGAAGGCGTAGCCGCCGTCGCCGTAGAACTCCGTGGCCGCGACGTCGAGGGCCAGGGCGATGTCTGAGCCGGGGGTGAAGCCGGCCTTGTCGACGGCTTCGAGGATGAGGTCGAGGGCGGCCCGGTTGCTGTCGAGGCTGGGAGCGAAGCCGCCCTCGTCGCCCAGCCCGGTGGCCAGTCCCTTGCTCTTGAGCACCGACTTGAGGGCGTGGTAGACCTCCGCGCCCCAGCGCAGGGCCTCACGGAAGGTCTCCGCGCCGACCGGGGCGATCATGAACTCCTGGATGTCGACGTTGCTGTCGGCGTGGGCGCCGCCGTTGAGGATGTTGAA
>DASTQL010000207.1:0-28380 GCA_035761805.1 Jiangellales bacterium
ACCACGACGTCCCCAGCACCAGCGCGGTGTCCCCCGACACCAGCAGCTCACCCGCCGACCCCGGCGGGAGCTCGAGCCTCCCCTGCTCGCGCGGGGAGGTGCCGGAGACGTCGAGGACGACGAGCGTGTCGCCCCGGACGACGAGGAGCCGGCGGCCGTCGGTCTTGAGCAGATCGGGCTCGTCGACGCCGACCTCCTGCACGTTGGTCCCCGTCTCTCCCGGGCCGACCGGGCCGGCGTCCAGCCCCGCCGACGCATCCTGTCGTGCGGCCTCCGGCGCCGCCGCCCCCGCGGAGTCGTCGCCCATCGCGTCACCGGCCGCTGATTCCTGCATGACGGGGACCGGGACGTCCGCTCCCCCGCCGTACCATCCGAAGCCGTACGGGCCGACGCTCCCCTCCGCAGCGTCGCGGAACCAGGCCGCGAGCTCGTCGCAGTCCGCGAACGGCGTGAGCGACGCGGCGCGCGCGGTCTGTTCGCCAGGTCCGCCGGGCACGAGGACGAGTGCCGCGGCGAGGGCGACGGCGGCACCCACACCGACCGCCACCCGGGTAGCCGTCATGCTCCACGTCGAACCCATCGCACACCTCCGCCGGCGCAGCTCTCGGTGATGGTGCGACGCAGCCGGGCCGTGCGTGGTTCCGCACAGGAGACTTGCACACGCGGGTCGGCGACCATGGAGCTGTGCCCAGGGAGGAGCTCGCGTCCGCGTCCGTGGAGCCGGAGCCGACCACCACTTCCGCTCGGCCGGTGCTGTGGCCGGTCGGTGCAGTCACTGTGGGCGCGACTGCCATCGCCGTGACCGGTGTGCTGCCGACCTGGCCCGGCGCTGTGCACCTCGTGGCTCTGCCGCCGGTCGACCAGTTCGCAGACCTGCGCGTCCTTGTGGCACTGGCCCCCTCGTGGCCGATCGCTGTGCTCGGTCTGGCCACCCTCCTCACCGTACGAGTAGTGGTGCTGGCCGCCCTGATGGGTGGCGTTACCGCCGACCGGCTGCGTTTCGCGGCGGCCTTCTATGCGCTCAGCTTCGTGCCGATGCTCCTGGCGGCCTTCCTCGTCAGCGCATCGGCGACGGTGCTCTACTCGCGGCTCTTCTGGCCGGCGGTCGCGATCGTGGCGATCGTCGCCATGGGGATGGGACCGGTGCCGTGGCAGGGGACGCTTCGCATACGGACGGCGATCCCCAGGACCTGGCGCGCCGGTCTGCGGATGGAGGTGCTGCTCCCGTACGCGGTCGGGCTGCTGGCCCTGGGAGCCGCGGCGGACGTCGCGTCGCGGGAGGTGCCGTGGCTGGTGGCCTGGCTCGTCCCGGTCTCGGCGTTGCTCACGATCGCAGCGGTGTCGGGCATGCGGCGCCCGGTGCCGGCACGACCGGTGCGGCGGGCGGCGGTGGTCGGCGCGGCCGTCGCCGTGGCCGGCGCGGGCTTCCTGATCAGCGCCCGGGACACGATGCCGCGGCCCGGACCACCGCGTACCGGCTCGTTGGTGCTCATGGCGGGCATCAACAGCTCGTCCGGCCGTGGAGACATGGTGCGTGCCGACGTCGAGCGCCTGGGCTTCAGTTGCGACCAGACCGTCTACTTCTCCTACGCCGGGCCCGGGGGCGGGCAGCCGCGGGGCGCGGCGACCTGCCCGATCACCTCCGGGGCGCCGTACCTCTCCCACGACACGCAGCGGCCGGTGGCCGAGCAAGTGGCAGCCCTGAAGGAGCAGGTCGCAGGCCTACCCCGGCCGGTCGTCGTCGCGGCCCACTCGCACGCCGGCTGGGTGGCGTGGCAAGCGACCGTGGACGGCGCTGCCGTCGACGTGCTGGTGTTGCTCGGGCCCTTCCCGGACAGCCGCGTGGGCTACCCGCCGCCGGGCGAGGACGGCGCCGGACGGGTGCTGGGCGACCTGATCCGCGCCGGGGTACCGCTGACCGACCTGCTCGACTTCAACTTCCGCCCTGACTCTCCTGCGATCCGTGAGCTGCTCGCGACGCCGAACGCGTCGGCAGAGGTCTTCGGCCGGCCGTTGCCCGAGGGCGTCCGGGCGCTCAGCCTGACGTCGGCAGCCGACCTGCCGCTCATGCCCGGGGGCTGGCGGCTGCCGGTCGAGCGCAATGCGTGTCCCGCGTGGGTGGGGCACCCGGACCTGCCGGTCAGGCCGGCGTTCTACGACGAGACGATCCGCTTCCTGGCCGGCGAGCCGGGCCGGGGTTGCCCGCCGTGGCGCGACTCGGGGGTCGTGGTCACACGCGCGTTCGGGCCGCCCTCGGTGACGTGACGGCGGGCTGCTGCCGCCCTTGGTGGACCGGAGGTGGGGACCCGGTACCGGTGGCCAGGCGCCAACCGACCTGATGCCCGGGTCCACCCAGTCGGTCCACCACGAGGCTCGCGGGGCCACCCCCAGCCGTCGACGCCTTGTGAGGGCCCGACGAGGGTGGTGAACGTGGTCAATCGGAGCCGGGCTGGGAGCATGGCGGCCATGGCAGTCACCGTGCGACCGATGGACCACGGCGACGCGGCCGACCTGGACCTCGTGTGGGGGATGCTGCGCCTGGCCTTCGACGCCCCGCGCCGACCCGAGGAGCGGTGGGTCCAGCAGGCCCCGACGAGACGCACCCTCGTGGCCGAGGTCGACGGCCGCGCGGCCGGGACACTGGCGATCCGGCCGTTCGCCCAGCACTTCGGCGGGCGGGCGGTCCCCATGGGCGGGATCGCCGCCGTCGCAGTGAGCCCCTACGCGCGCGGCGCAGGGCTCGCCACCCGGCTGCTGGCCGAGGCCGTCCGGACGATGCACGAGGACGGGCAACCTGTCTCGGCGCTCTTCGCGAGCGTGCCACCGCTCTACCGGGCTGCCGGGTGGGAAAGGGCCGGCGTGCTCGAACACGTGACCCTCGACCTGCAGGTGCTACGAGGGGTACGGCCGTCTGCGCCCGTGCCACTCCGCCCGGCCGAGCAGTCGGACCTCGATGTGCTCCAGACCTGCTACCTCGCCGTGGCCCGGAGCATCGACGGCTCCCTGGACCGGGCGACCCCGGCACATCGGCCAGCCGACCTCCTCGATCACGACATCGTCACGGTGGCGGAAGGCACGGACGGGTTGCGCGGTGCGCTGACCGCCTCGCGAGGCCCCGGTGCCGAGACGCTCACCTGCCACGACCTGCTGGCCCTCGACGCCGACACGGCGCTGGCGCTCCTGGCCCATCTGGGCACCTGGGGCGGCCACCTCAGCGAGGTCCGGCTGCGCCTCCTCGACGCGACGCTGCTCGGTGCCCTGGCCCCGACCGCTCTGACCGGGTCCGTCGACGTCCAGCCGTGGATGCTGCGGGTGGTCGACCTGCCGGGCGCAGTGGCCGCTCGAGGATGGCCACGAGCTCGATCACTGGCCGGCGCGGCCGTGGACCTGGAGCTCGACGACCCCCTCGCCCCATGGCACTCCGGCCGGTACCGGATCGCGGTGGAGGGCGGCGAGGTCCGATGCGAGGCCGGCGGCAGCGGCGCCGTCCGGATCGGTCCGCGAGGGCTGGCCGCCTGGTTCGCCGGTGTCATGGACTGCGCTGCGCTCCGGCGGGCCGGACTGCTGACCGGCGGGCCCGGCGACCAGGTGCTCGACGCGCTGACGGCCGGCCACGGTCCCCGGATGGCCGACTACTTCTGACCGGCCGACCGGGCGATCACACGACGCGCGTCTCACACCCCGATCGTCAGCGCCGCCGTGTAGCCCGAGTCCACGTCACCCGACATCGACGCGATCTGGTGCCCCCCCGTCGTCGCCGAAGACGGTGTCGCCGCTGAGGCTCGTACCCTCCAGGTTCCTCGCGGTCGTCTCGTACCCGTCGGTGGCGTACACGGAATCGCCCGCCTCCTTCGGCAGGGCGATCTGTGACGTCTTGACGATGGGCCCGGAGGCCACGGCGGCGTCCAGGGCCCCGTAGACCTCGAAGTGGAGGTGCGGCCACCGGCCGGAGTAACCCCCCGGAAAAGTCGAGGTGAAGGTGGCGGTCCCGGAGGCGTCGACCTCCTGGACTCCGCGCAGGTAGTTCCCGACCGATGACTCTGTCGGACCCGGGGTGTCCAATGCGGAAGACGGCCCCAAACGAGCGAGGAGACGACCCATGGGCACGCGCCTCAACCCCTACCTGAGCTTCCGCGACTCGGCGCGGGAGGCGATGGAGTTCTACCACTCGGTCTTCGGTGGCGAGCTCACCACCAACACCTTCGCCGAGTACCACGCAAGCGAGGACCCGGCCGAGCAGGACAAGATCATGCACTCGCATCTGGAGACCGAGGGTGGGCTGGTCATCATGGCGGCCGACACACCCAACTCCATGGAGCTGACGCCGGGGAGCAACTTCGCGGTGTCGCTGAGCGGCGAGGACGAGGCCGAGCTCCGGGGCTACTGGGACAAGCTGTCCGAGGGCGGGACGGTCACCATGCCGCTCGACACGGCTCCCTGGGGCGACACGTTCGGCATGTGCGTGGACAGGTTCGGCGTCAGCTGGATGGTCAACGTGGCGGGCACGCCGGCCTAGCGGACCCGCGTCCGGCGGGGCCGTGGAGCAAGCGCGGGCCACCTCGCGGCCTGGATCATCGGACACCGTCTGGTCTGGAGTCGAGGGTTCCGCGATCTCCACCGCCCGATCAGCTCAGCACGTCCTTGGTGGTGAACCTCGCCCACGCCAGCGACCCCAGCACCGCCACGTACCCCAGCTGCAGCACCAGGCTGTCCTGCAGCTGGCCCCAGGCGATCGGGTCGCGCAGCATGTCGGCGAAGCCGAACCAGTAGCGCGTCGGCAGCCACGGGTGCAGCCAGTCCAGCTGCGGGATGCTCCCGAGGATCTGCGACGCGATGGCCGCGATGACCGTCGCCGCCATCGCCCCGACCGGCACGTCGGTCAGGGTGGACACCAGGATCCCGACCGCCACGAGCCCGAGGAGCGACACGAGCGCGTACAGGCCGACCAGGGCGATCCGGCCGGAGGACCCGGCCACGCCGAGCGTCGAGCCCGACAGCGTCGGCACCGGTCCCACGCCGAAGAGCACCGTCCCGAGGCCCGCCCCCACGACCAGGATCGTGCCGATCCCAGCCACCGCGAAGGCGAGAGCCGCGACCGCCTTCACCAGCAGCAACCGCGACCGCCCTGCCGGTGCGACCAGGAGGTAGCGCAGGGTTCCCAACGAGGCCTCGCCCGCCAGACTGTCACCCGCCACGACCGCGACCGTCACCGGCAGGAAGAACGGGATCGACAAGGCCAGCGCCGCCACGGAGACGAAGAGCCCGCTCTGCGTGATCCGGTCGAAGAACGGTGGTCCCTCCCCAGGCGCGGGCTCGTCGCCCGAGAGCCAGAGTGCGACGGCAAGGAGGACCGGGGCGGCCGCGAGGACGGTGAGCATGGCCCAGGTCCGACGCCGCCGGAAGAGTGTCCGGAGCTCCGAGGTCAGCAGCGCCGTCACCGCGGCACCTCGAAGCCCTCGCCGGTGAGCGCGACGAAGCGGTCCTCCAGGCTGGGCCGCTCCACCGCGAAGCCTCGTACGCGCACGCCGGCAGCGACCAGGGCGGCGACGACGTCCTCGGCGGGCGGCGGGGGCCGGCCGTCGACCGAGCCGGTCACGACGTCACCCGTGGACTCGGTGGCCAACCCGAGCCCCACGAGGACCCGCACCGCCTCGGTCGGGTCCGGGCTGCGCACGACGAACTGCGCCTCGGCCCGCCCCCGGAAATCCTCGAGCGTCCCCTGCTCGACCAGGCGCCCCCTGCTCATCACCCCCACGTGCGTACAGATCTGCTCGACCTCGGTGAGCAGGTGGCTCGACACCAGTACCGTGCTGCCGTGCGCCGCGAGCGAGCGCACCAGGGCCCGGATCTCGCGCGTCCCCTGCGGGTCGAGGCCGTTCGTCGGCTCGTCGAGCACCAGCAGCTCGCGCGGCCGCAGCAGCGCGACAGCGATCCCGAGCCGCTGCTTCATGCCGAGCGAGTAGGCCTTCGTCTTCTTGCGCGCCGCCGCCGTCAGCCCGACCCGGTCCAGGGCCTCCATGACTCTCGTACGGCGGGTGGCGGGATCGCTCGCCGGGTTCGCGGCGTCGAAGCGGGCGAGGTTCGCCGCACCGCCGAGGTACGGGTAGAAGGCCGGCCCCTCGACCAGCGCACCCACCCGCGGCAGGACCTCCCGGCCCCGGTCGGGCATGGGCTCGCCCAGCACCGCGATCTCCCCCGCCGTGGCCCTCGCCAGGCCGAGCAGGAGACGGATCGTCGTGGTCTTGCCCGAGCCGTTGGGCCCCAGGAAGCCGTAGACCGCGCCGTACGGCACGGCCAAGTCGATCCCGTCGACCGCGACCTGCTCCCCGAAGCGCTTGGTCAGCCCCGCGGTGGCCACCGCCAGGTCACGCGGGTCGATCACCGCCCGCGCGCCACGGCCTGGAGCGTCTCGGGCGTCACCGCCCCCACGTACCAGCGGCCGTCGTCCACGCGCAGGACGGAGACCAGCGCCGTTCGCAGGACCGCGCCGCCCTCGACCGGGGTGAGCAGGGCGCGGAGCATCTCGCCGTCCGTGAGTGCTGCCGCCTCGGCCGGGACCTCCAGCACCGCCGTCCAGCCCTCCCCGACCACACGCGGCCGCGGGTCCTCCTGGTCGAGCGACTCCCCTCCCGAACGGGGGGTGGCGTCGAGCCCACTGTGCACGGCACCCGGCTCGACCTGCTCGACCGTCGTCCCCGGTGGCGGGCTGAAGTCGAAGGTCGCCGCGTCGGGGGGCTCGGGGCTCCAGGCGCTCCACCCCACCTCGACGGCCGGCCCGTCCTGGTCCCGGGCCTCGACGCGTACGCGCAGGACCGCGCCGGTGTCGGCATCGACGGCCAGGCTGATGGCGCCGACCAGGCTGCGCGGGTCGTCCGGCGCAACCCGCAGGTCGTAGGCGTCCCGCCCCGCGACCACGACCGGCTCCCCGGCGGTGATCTCGCTGCTCGGTTCCAACTCGTTGACCACCCGGTCGGCCAGCTCCTGCGGCGTGGGTATCGGCCCGGTGGCCGGCGGCGTCGCCTGGCGCTCGGGCAGCTCTGGCAGCGTGGCGTGGAGGGCTGTCGCGTCGGCCGACCGGTAGACCCACACCTCGTCGCCGTTCCGGACGACGTTCGTCTCGGAGACCTCCTCCAGGAGCTGGGCACGCAGGCGCTCCGGACCGTCGGCCCATACCCGTACGGTGTTGTCGCCGGTCAGCAGGGAGATGACGTCCACGCCACTGCCGTCACCGTCCGGGCCCCCTCCACCACCCACCCCGAGGGCGGTGAGGTCGGGCAGCCCGAGCTCCGTCCGGGTCTCGATCGTTCCGGCGAAGGCCTCAACGTCCGCCTTCTGGGCGAGCACGAGGACCTCCTGTGGCGTCCGCAGCGGCAGGTCGGCGGACGCGGTTGCCTGCCCGGCCAGGACCGCAGCAGCGACCAGCGTCGCCGCACCAAGGGGGACCAGCCAGCGGTACGAGGGCCTCGCCATGTGTCCACGGTATGTCGTCACAGGCGAGCCCGCGGCAACAGAACCGTGGAGCGGCTCGAGGAGATCGGATCAGAGGTCCCGTTCGGCCAGCGTGCGGAAGTCGTCCGGCACGCCGACCGATCGCGGGCGGTCGGCGGGCAGGTAGCCGATCACGTCCCGGCCGAACTTGGCACGCACGGCGTCCATCGACGAGTCGAGCGCCCATCTGGCATAGCCCCTGGATGTGCCGGGGCGCCACGGGTCGTCGGGCGGCACGGGGAGCTCCAGCTGGATGGCCGGCTGCGCCACCAGGTTCGAGACCGAGACTGCGAGCAGGCTGATCTCGGTCGTCGGCTCGCGCTGGTCCGTGATGGCGTGCCAGGCGAGCTGCTCGGCGATCTCGGTGAGGGTCAAGGTGGCGGAGACCGGCCCGGGCAGCGTCAGCGAGCGGGTCACCGAGCGCATCCCCGCGAAGCGCACCCTGACCGTGACCGTCCGGCCAGCACGCTGCTTGGCGCGCAGTCGGCCGGCGACCCGATCGGCCAGGTGGCAGAGCACGCCTCGCACCAGCTCGGGTGTGGGCCGACGCCTGCCGAGAGCCGACTGGGCCCCGACGGACCGCGCTCGGCCGCGCGTCACGATGCGGCGAGGGTCCTCGTTGACGGCCAAGGCCGCGAGCTTGGCGCCGACGGCGTGCCCCAGCAGCCGTTCGAGCGCCCGGGACGGCGTGCGAGCGAGGTCGCCGATGGTCGTGATCCCGCGTTCCGCCAGCCGCTGCTCGGCCACCGGACCCACCCCCCACATCAGGCCGACCGGGAGCGGGTCGAGGAACCGTCGTTCGGCCTCCGGCTCGACGACGACCAGGCCGTCCGGCTTGGCCACCTGCGAGGCGACCTTGGCGAGGTGCTTGGTCCGCGCGGCACCGACGGAGATCGGAAGCCCCACTTCCTTGCGTACCCGTCGGCGCAGAAGGGCGGCGATGGCCGCCGGCGGGCCGAAGAGGTGCGTCGCCCCGGACACGTCGAGGAAGGCCTCGTCGATGGAGATCCGCTCCACCGCAGGAGTCAGGGCGTGGAGGATGGCCATCACCTCGTCGGCCAGGCGCTGGTACTCGCTGAAGTGACCGCGGACGAACGTCAGTGCCGGGCACAGGTGCAGCGCCTGGCGCCCGGGCATGCCGCCTTGCACGCCGACGACCTTGGCTTCGTACGAGGCGGCCAGGACGACACCGCCGTGGGGGCTTCCCCCGACCGCCACCGGACGCCCGCGCAGGGCCGGGTCCAGCAGCTGCTCGACCGACGCGTAGAAGGCGTCCAGGTCGGCATGCAGGATGGTCGGGCCTCCCGGCACGACCGGCAGTCTATCGAACGGGTGTTCGAACGTCCAGGCGGATACCCACCCCTCGACACGAGCCGATTCGCTCGGTCTGCTCACCGGCCGAAGAACTCGAGCAGCACCGGACCGAGGACCTCGTCCGGAACGCCGTGCCACTCGCCGGGGAGGCTGCGGTGACGACCGCGCGGGAGCTGGGCGGCCACCGCGGCCGCCCAGCCAGCGAGGTCGCCGCTGCTGCCCTGGCTGTCGAGGACCAGAGTCGGCACGTCGACACAGCGGATCAGGGTGGGCGTCGTGCTGTCCGAGATGACGCAGTCGTACACCAGCGTCGATGCCACCGCCTCGATCGCCGCCCACTGGGGCGTGGAGCGCATGTCCGCGAGGAGCTCGGACGGCACCCCGATGCTGCGGTGGAAGTGCTCGGCGGCGGCGCCGTTGCGACCGTCAGCGACGAGCTCCGCGAGCTCTCGGGTCAGGTCCGAGCCCGGCTCCTCGTCCTCGGCTTCGTCCCGGAGAGGGGGCTCGAGCACGGCCAGTCGGGAGATGGGCAGGTGGTGTGCGGCCGCGCGAAGGGCCAGCAGTGCGCCCGAGGAGTAGCCGTACACCTGTGCCGTTCCACCGGCCTCCACGATCAGGGCCGCGAGGTCCTCGACCTCACGATCAGGCGAGTACGGCGTCGTGTCCGTGCTCTCGCCGCGGCCACGACGGTCATACGTGTAGACGGTCAGCTCCGGCGCCAGGTAGGGCACCAGGCCATCGAAGGAGCTGAAGCCCCGGTAGTGGGCTGCCGCCTCCACCAGGACCACCGCCGGGCCTTCACCCACACGGTCGAACGCGATCACCGTCCCGTCCCTCGACGTCACCGTGGGCATCTCCACCACCTCCACGTCAAGTACTGGACGGTACAGTACCAGACTGAGTACTGAGCGGTCCAGTACCATCTGTCGGAAGAAGGGGGCGCTGTGACGACTGAGGCCAGAGACCCAGGTGATGGAGGGCGGACCGCCCGCAAGCGTCGAGCGATCCTGGAGGCCGCCCGAACGGAGTTCCTGCGCCACGGCTTCGCCGGCACGAGCATGGACGCCGTCGCCGCGCGGGCCGAGGTGTCCAAGCAGACCATCTACAAGCAGTTCGACGACAAGGAGCGTCTGTTCACCGCGATCGTCACCATGGACATCGAGAAGGCCGAACAACGATCCCAGGCGCTGGTCGACGCTCTGTCCGACAGCGAGGACGTCGAGAAGGACCTGCGCGCCCTCGCTCGTCGGCACGTCTCCGACGTCCTCCAGCCCCACCTCGTACGGCTGCGGCGCCTCGTCATCGCCGAGGCGGACCGCTTCCCCGACCTCGCCCAGGCCTGGTACGCCCGTGGGCCGGAGCGGGCAGCAACCACTCTCGCCGAGCGGTTCACCACACTGGCCGAGCGGGGTCACCTGCGCATGGAGGACCCGCTGCTCGCCGCCCAACACTTCAACTGGCTCGTGCTGTCGATACCGCTCAACCACGCGATGTTCCACCCAATCGACACCCAGCTCACGCCGCGCCAGCTCCGCCGCTACGCCGACGATGCCGTCCGAGTGTTCTTGGCCGCATACGGCTCCTGAGCTGTGCCCCGGTCGAGCCACGTGGGCTTCGTGCTATCGAGGTACGCCTATCGTGACAGGGTGTTCCGGCCGATCCGCGCGGTCGTCGCGCTTGCGGCCCTCGTCCTGCTCCCCGGGTGCGGGTCGTCGGCAGCCGACGACCGCCTGGCCGGTCTGGACCGATCCGAGCCGGGAGGCGGCCACGGCGTCCACGCCGAACAGGCAGAGACAGTCCCCACCGCCACGCCCGAGGACCCGGCCCCACACGAGCCGCTGGGGCCCGGCGAGCAGTTCCTCACCGTGGGTGTCCCCGGCGCGCCCTACACACCACAACCACGCAACGGGGCTCACGACGACTACCGCTGCTTCCTGGTGGACCCGGGCCTGGACGAGGAAGCGTTCATCACCGGTGTGCAGTTCCTTCCCGGCAATCCCGAGATCGTCCACCACGCGATCCTCTACCGCGTCCCGCCGGACCAGGTCGCCGCAGCCGAGGAACGCAATTCCGGCGAGGAGGGCAACGGCTGGACCTGCTTCGGCGGAGCGGACCTGCCGACCGGCCGCGTGGGTCTGGCCGCGCTCGACTCGGCACCGTGGCTGGCGGCCTGGGCGCCCGGCGGGGAGGAGCGCCGGTTCGGCCGGTCACTCGGCGTCCACGTCGAGGCCGGGAGCCGGATCGTCCTCCAGGTGCACTACAACCTCACCCGGGCCCGCGGCGACGACGCCACGCGGGTACGGCTTCGCCTTGCGCCGGGCGACGCCGGCCTGACGCCGCTGGAGACGATGCTGCTCCCGGCGCCGGTCGAGCTGCCCTGCGCCCACGACGAGACGGGTCCGCTGTGCGACCGCTCCAACGCGTTGCTGGATCTCGCCCATCGGTTCGGCCAGGACTCGTGGCAGACCGTGGGTGGCTTGCAGCTGCTCTGCGGCGGGGATCCGTCCGCACCGGTCCCCGCCAACACCCAGTCGTGCGACCGCCGGATCAGCGAGCCGACGACGATCCACGCTGCCGCCGGCCACATGCACCTGCTCGGGCGCTCGATCCGCATCGACCTCAATCCGGGCACCGCGGGAGCTCGAACACTGCTCGACGTCCCGACGTACGACTTCGACGACCAGGGAGCCCGGCCGCTCACCGAGCCGGTGTCGGCACGCTCCGGCGACACGGTGCGCGTCACGTGCACGCACGACGCCGAGCTGCGTGGCGTACTGCCTGCGCTGGAGGCCGATGAGCCGCGCTACGTCGTGTGGGGCGAGGGCACCACTGACGAGATGTGCCTCGGCATCCTCGTCGTCACGCGGCCCTGACCACCACCGGTCGCGAGGCGGCCCGCGAGGCCCACGCCTCGACCGGGGCCCTTGCGAAAGCATGGTCCGCGCGCCGTGCTGCCTCCGATGCCCACGCCGGACCGCCGGCCGACCGTCGGACCCCGACAGGTCGTCTGCACCGCGACGGCGCGCCCGTCGGGAGGACAGCATTTCGGTTCGGCGAGAACCGTCGTCGCGAGGTCACGGCCGGCCTCGCCCTGGCGGTGGTCGCGGCTGCGGTCCGCGCCGAGGGTGTCGCGCCGGGAGTCAGTCCCGGCTCTTCTACGTCTGCACCGAGGCCCCCCACCAGCGTCGTCAAGCATGCCGATGCCGCGTCGGTGCGTGTCGTGCCGGCCTCCGACTGGTCGGAGCTGACGTTGCGGTTCTCCGACGACGGCCGAGGCGGCGCCGTCCCGGCCGGCGCAGGCCTGGGGTTGGCCTAGGGTCTGGCGCATGGCTCGTGCCGACACCCGCCCTGACGACCTGCTCGACCGGCTCCGCGCCGGCCTCCGCGCAGCACTGAAGGCGCGGGACCGGAGTACGGCGACGGTGCTCCGGTCCATCCTCGCGGACATCGACAACGCCGGTGCCGTCGCCGTGCCGGACGGTCGGGCAGAGGTGTCGAGCCCGCACGTCGCCGGCGCCGTGGCGGGCCTTGGTGGGGCCGAGGCCGCACGCCGGCACCTCGACGGGTCCGCCGTCGCTGCCGTCGTACGTGCCGATATCGAGGCCCGCCGCGAGTCGGCCGATGCGTACGACGCTGCTGGCCAGAGCGAACGAGCGGCCGTCCTGCGCACCGAGGCGGACACCCTGGCGTCGTACCTCTGAACGGCCGACGGATCGCCGGACGTGAACCGGCGGGTCCCGGCCGTGTCGGCACGGCTCGGAGTTGAGGAACGAGGGCGTTGTCGACCACGCGCCGCCGCAGTACGGAACCCCTCGCACACCTCGAGCTGCAGTTGACCGCCACGGACTCGGGTGGCCTGACACACACGACCAGGAGGGTGTTGACCCCGAGCTGTCCAGCTCGCCTTCGCCACCGAGCCATCGGGACTGGCCCTCACGGTCGGGGCCACCACCCACACCGCGCCGTTCAGCGCACCGTCATCGCCGGTTCGTCGGTCTCCGTCAGCGCCAACTCGCCCCAAGGCTCGGCGGGCCAGACCACGAGCTCGTCAGCTGGTCCGACGGAGGAGCCCGGACGCACACGGAGGTGGCCGACGGGCCGGCGACGTACACCGCGACGTTCAGCGTGGACGGCACCGTGCCGGTGATCTCCGGCGTCGACGTGAAGCCGCGCCCCGGATGGGTGACGCTCGCGTGGACGACGAACGAGCCCACCGACGCCCCGGTCGCGTACGGGACGACGCCCGCCTTCGGCAGTCTCACCCCGCTCGACCTCCAGCCGCCGTCGGCTCGGGACGTGGCATCACACGCTGAGCGGGATGCCGGTCTCCCGCTCGGACACCTGCCAGAGCCGGGCGACGGCGCGATCGGCGCCCGGCCGCAGGAAGGGCCGCCGCACCGCCGGGCCGTTGTTGACGAACCGCGGCGCGTAGAACGACCCGCCGGTCGCGGTGGGGTCGGTCGCCGCACGGATCAGCGGCATCGCCCCGCGCTCCGGGCTCATCCCGGTCCAGGCGGCTGCGGTGCGGAAGAACGGTCCCAGCCACCCGCCACCACCCTCCGCGACGGTGGTCGGCTGGAGGTCGGTGTGCGACAGGCCGGGGTGGGCCAGGATGCTCAGAGCCCGGACGCCGGCGCGGTCGAACTCCCGCTGCAGCCCCAGGGCGAAGTGGTAGCAGGCCAGCTTCGACTGCCCGTAGGCCAGCCACGGCTGGTAGTGGCGGCGCAGGTGCGGATCAGCCGGGTCGAGGGCGCGCCCGAAGTGGTGCGCGGTCGAGGTCACCGACACCACCCTGGCGGCGGGCGCGGCCAGGAGCGCCGGCATGAGCAGGGCGGTCAGCGCCCAGTGGCCGAGGTGGTTCACGCCGAGCTGCATCTCGAAACCGTCCTCGGTCCGCCGCTCCGGCATCGCCATCACACCGGCGTTGTTCACCTGGATGTCGACGCGTGGGTGGGCGCCCAGGATCCGCTCGGCCGCGGCGCGGATGGACGCCAACGACGCGAGGTCGAGCGGCACGATCTCCAGCGACGCCGTCGGCGACGACGCTCGGATCTCGCCGACCGCTCCCACTGCCTTCTCCTGGTTTCGCGCCGCCATCACGACGTGGGCGCCCCTGGCCGCCAGCGCCTTGGCCGTCTCGAGGCCGAGACCGCCGTTGGCGCCGGTCACCACCGCGGTGAGCCCGGTCAGGTCCGGGATCGAGTCGCGCGTGTACGCCATCCCTGGGCTCCCACCGTCCGTACGAGGGCACCAGCATCACCGAGCCGTGGCCGGGCGGCACGCCCGGGCGCGGTGTCGGTCGACGGCGGTCAGCCCCCGAAGTGGGTCAAACGCCATCGCGACCTGCCGGTGCCCCCCCCACCACGGAAGCATGCCATCCTGGCCGGCTTGCCCGAGCGGTTGCACTCTGGCGGCAGATGGCGGCGTGCCCAGCTGACAGATCAAGGACGCGCCCGAGGACACGCATGCCGTCCTCCGCCAGCGGGCGGCCGCGGCCCACCAGTCCCTGCAGGAGCACCTGCTGGCGCGACTGATCGAGGAGGCGAGCAGACCCACGCTGGACGAGGTGCTCGACCACGCCGGCGGACGGGCCAGGGGCTCGCTTCCGCTGGGAACTGCAGTGTCGGCCGTTCGGTCCGAGCGTGCTCGTCGTTGACGCCAGCATCCTTGCCGTGGCCTGGCCGACGACGGTGACGACGGTGACACTTGCTCGCGCACGCCTGCGCGGGGAACGTCTGGCGGCACCAGGGCTCATCGACCTCGAGGTTGCGTCGTCACACGACGGCGGGTACTCAGGCGCGGTATGGACGGCCGGCGACCTCTCCTCGCGCTCGAGGACCTGGCCGAGCTCCCCATGCAGCGTGCACCCCACACCCCGTTGCTCCGGCGCCGTGACCCCGCCCCTCGCCGCAGCCCACGCTGGTGGCGGGGGGCGACCCCGGCGGACGAGTCAGCGCTCAGCCGCGCCGGCAGGCGCTGTCAAGGCGGCCCGGAAGCGATCGAGCGCCCGGGTGCTGTCTCCACCGCTGGCCCACCCCTCGAGCCCGACCGTGCCGTGGTACCCGAGCTCGGCGAGCGTCCGGGCGACGGCCGGATAGTTGATCTCGCCCGTGCCCGGCTCGCAGCGGCCGGGGACGTCGGCCAGCTGCACCTCCCCGACGACGGGGGCGGCGCGGCGGAGGAGCTCGAGGAGGTTCCCCTCGCCGATCTGGGCATGGTAGAGGTCGAGCATCACCCGTAGGTGGGGACTGTCGACCGCCTCGACCAGGGCGATCACGTCGGCCGCCCGGGCGAACGGCACCCCCGGATGGTCGACCGCGGTGTTGAGGTTCTCCAGGACGAAGGTGACGCCCTCGCGCTCGCCCAGCGCGGCGATGCGTAAGAGCGTCTTCTCGGCCTGCAGCCACATCGCGCCGGTCACCTCGCCGGCTGGGACGACGGGGAGGCCGCGCCCGTCGAGGCCAGTGCCGTGCAGGTTGAGCAGGGGGCCGCCGAGCCGGTGGGCAACGGCGGCAGACCGCTCCGCCGTGCGCAGCAGCTCGTCCGCTCCGTCCGGGTCCGCGAGCCGCCCGCTCACGTACCCCGTCATCGAGGTGAAGGTGGCGCCGGTCCCGACGAGCGCGTCCACATCCTTGGCGGTCCAGTCCCAGATCTCCACGGCGAAGCCCAGTTCGTGAATGCGCCTGACCCGCTCCAGGTGTGGCAGATCGAGGAAGACCATCTCCGAGGAGACGGCGAGCCTGAAGCCGTACGGAGGAGTCGCCTCCGACGGCTTGGGCGCGGGCGTGCTCGTCACGACGGGTCCACCTCCATCAGGGCGACCGGCCGGTGCTCGCTCACCGACGTGATCGCGGCGACGGCCACAGCCAGGGCCGCGCGGGCGTCGTGGCCGGTCACTTCGGGGGTCGCACCGGTCCGGGCGCAGTCGACGAAGTGCGCGAGCTCGGCGGTGTAGGCGTCGCGGAAGAGCGCCGTGTCGCCCCGGACGGTGTGCTGCGCGACGCCAGCGGGGCTGTAGTGGCGCATCGCAGTGGCCGCCTGCTCGCCGGCGGTCACCATGCCGGACGAGCCGAAGACCTCGCCCCGGACGTCGTACCCGTACGCGGCGGAGAAGCTGGCTTCCGCCGTCGCGATGGCGCCGCCGTCGAAGCGGACGAGGACCACGGAGGTGTCGAGCAGCCCCGCGTCCCTGAAGGCCGGGGCCACCAGGGCGTCAGCCACGGCGTAGACCTCGACCGGACGAGCCTCCCCGGCGAACCACAGCAGCGCGTCGAAGTCGTGGATCAGCGTCTCGCGGAAGATCGTCCACGGGGGCACGCCGCCGGGGTTCGCCAGACCCGGGTCGCGCGTGAGCGAGCGGAGCAGGTGCGGCGTGCCGATGCCACCGCTGGCGACAACCTCGTGGGCGGCTCGGAAGTCCGCGGCGAACCGGCGGTTGAAGCCGACCTGCAGCGGCACTCCCGCCTGAGCTGCCGCTGCGATCGCCCGGTCCGCGTCCTCCAGCGAGAAGGCCATCGGCTTCTCGCAGAAGATCGGCTTGCCGGCAGCTGCCGCGGCGACGACGAGGTCCGTGTGCGCCCGGGCCGTCGATGCAATGAGCACGGCGTCGACCTGGTCGGAGCCGAACATCTCGGCCGGGTCGGTGTACGCGCGGGCGCCGAAGCGGCCGGCCAGCCGTTCCGCCGTACCCGATGCGGGATCGGCCACCGCGGACAGTCGCGCGCCAGGCACATGCAGCGCGACCGTCTCGCCGTGGAAGGTCCCGATGCGGCCCGCTCCGACCAGACCCACGCGTACCTGGGGCTGGCGACTGTTCGTCATGACGATCTCCTCCGTGTCCGGCGGACTAGAGCGCTCTAGTTCAACCAGAAAAGCGGACGCATGGCCGATCCGTCAAGACCTTGACGGTTCCCCACACTCCCTTCATGCTGGAGCGCTCTAGTAGGAGGTGTGCGTGGCCGACCGCCGGCCGACGATGGAGGACGTCGCGGCGCGTGCGGGGGTGTCGCGTGCGCTGGTGTCGATCGTCTTCCGCGACGCGCCTGGAGCCGGTGAGCAGACGCGTGCGCGGGTCCGCGCCGCCGCGGCCGAGCTGGGCTACCGGCCAGACACGAGGGCTCGTCTCCTGGGTCGCAGCCGGACCCGCCTGGTCGGCGTGGTCTTCGGAGTGCGCCACACCTTCCACACCGACCTCGTGGAGTCCCTGTACACAGCGGCGGAGCCGGCCGGCTACGAGCTCGCCCTGAGCGGCACCACTCCCGTACGGGACGAGGGGACCGCCGTCGAGGCCCTGCTGGCCTACCGGTGCGAGGCCCTGGTGTGCCTGGGCCCGAACATGCCGACCGGGCAGCTGGGCCGACTGGCAGCAGCCGTCCCCACCGTGGTGGTGGCCAGGCGGGTGCGGGCGGTCGGCGTCGACGTCGTGCGGACCGACGACGCCGATGGCCTACACCAGGCGGTTGCCCACCTCGTCGGGCTGGGCCACTCGCGGATCGCCCACGTGGACGGCGGTGGTGCACCGGGTGCCGCCGACCGGCGGCGGGGATACCGCACGGCCATGCGCAGGGCGGGGCTCGAGAGACGTGCCCGCGTCGTACCGGGCGGCCTGACCGAGGACGACGGCGCCTGCGCAGCCGAGACCCTGCTATCCGGCCGGTGGCTGCCCACGGCCGTCGCCGCGTTCAACGACCGCTGTGCCGTCGGGCTGATGCACACGCTTCGGGCCGCCGGCCGGGCCGTCCCCGGCGCGGTGTCGGTCGTCGGCTTCGACGACGACCGGCTTGCCGGCCTGCCGCACATCGACCTCACCACGCTCCGCCAGGACCCGGACGAGCTCGCCCGGCTGGCTATCTCGAGCGTGGTCGAGCGGCTCGACGGGTCAGGATCGGGCAAGCAGGGCGAGGGGTCCGGCACTGGCCGCGAGCTGGTCACGCCACCGCGGCTCGTCGTCCGCGGCACCACTGCTCTGCCACCGACCGCTCGGAGATCAGGGAGCCCGGTCCGCCCTCGATGACGCCTCGATGACCTCCTCGGCGATGTTCCGATCGCTCGCCGGGTGCTCGACGAGAGCCAGGATGCGGTTCGCCATGAACCGCGCGCTCCGGACCGGGGTCCCGCCGCGCGTCAACTCGGTCACCTCGACGACGCCCCGTCCGGTGTTGATCTCCACCCGGCGTCCGTTCCGAGTGGCCACCACTTCGTACGTGCGCACCTCGCCACCCGCATCGATGACGATCTCCACCCGGTCCCCGCGCACGACCCGACAGTACCTCCGCGAGACCCGTTCGTGGATCTTCGCACTCGCGACCGTCGGGCATGCGCACCATCACCGGCGGGCAGGTGCCGAGGACGAGGGCTTCAGCTCGTACTGGCCAGGCATCGCCGACGACCCGGCCAACCGGGCGCTGAGAGAGGACCACCGCGCGCTGAACCGCATCTACGACCAGCTGCCGAAAGTCGTGGTGAGCGACAGCCACACGCCACCGCCCCGAAGACCCCTGGTACGACATCACCACTGTCATACGGCGAGGAGAGTAGAGCGCCGCCGGCCGCTGACGGCGCCTACCCTGGGCCACGACGGCGATGACGCGTCTCGGGCCTGCGACCGTGGGAGGGGATGGTCTCCACATGCGGCTGGGAGTCGAGGACCTGCGGGCCGTCGCGCTCTTCGACGGGCTGGACGACGCCCAGCTCGCGGAGCTGGCTGCAGTAAGCGACGTCAGTGTCTTCGAGCCGGGTGAGGAGCTCTTCCGTGAGCGCCACCCCGCCGACGACTGGTGGGTGCTCCTCGACGGGACGGTCAACCTGGTGCGCAAGATCGGTCACGAGGAGGCAGAGATCGGCCGGATGAAGTCACCCGGCCAGTGGGCTGGGGGCTTCCGGGCCTGGGACGACCATGGCGTCTACCTGGCAACGGGGCGGGCAGGGACCCGCGGCCGGGTCCTGCGGGTTCCCGCGCCCGCACTGCGGACGATGGCGGACACCTGGTTCCCCCTCGGCGTCCACCTGATCCGGGGACTTTCCGGCACGGTGCGCAACATCGAGGCGGTGGCCCGCCAGCGGGAGGCGCTGGTCGCGCTCGGCACGCTCGCCGCCGGACTCGCCCACGAGATCAACAACCCTGCATCGGCCGCGATGCGGGCCGCCCACGCCCTCGGGGAGACCAACGAGGCCTTGCTGTCGTCGCTCGGCCGGCTGGCGGACGGCTCCGTCACAGCTGCCCAGTTCACCGCTCTCGACACCTTCCGGCAGCAGGCCGCCGGGGAGTCCGCCGGCCGGGACGCGCTTGCGGTGGCCGACCGCGAGGACGCCATTGCGGACTGGCTGGCCCTCCACGGCGTCGAGCAAGGCTGGCAGATCGCCCCGTCGCTCGCCGCCGCCGGGCTGGACGTCACGTGGTGCGAGCAGGTCGCTGTCGTGCTCGGCGACGGCGCGCTGGAAGCAGGCCTGGAGTGGTTCGCGAGCTCCCTGACGATGACGACGCTCCTGTCGGAGCTGCAGGAGTCGACCCGGCGGGTTTCGCAGCTGGTGGCAGCGGTCAAGTCCTACTCCCAGCTCGACCGCGGCGCGCTCCAGCAGGTGGACGTCACCGAGGGGCTCGAGAGCACCCTCGTCATGCTGGGGCACCGGCTCGGGGACGGCGTGACCGTCGCCCGGGACTACGCGGCGGACCTGCCGCGCATCGAGGCCGACGCCGGCGAGCTGAACCAGGTGTGGACCAACCTCATCGACAACGCCGTGGACGCGATGGGCGGGGCGGGGAGCCTCCGCCTCTCCACGCGTGTCGACGACCACGGGGTCGTGGTAGAGATCGCCGACACCGGGCCGGGCATGTCCGACGACGTGCGGGCACACGCCTTCGAGCCGTTCTTCACGACCAAGGACGTGGGCCAGGGTACCGGCCTCGGTCTCGACATCTCACGCCGCATCGTCGTGGAGCGGCACGGCGGGGACATCGCCATCGCCTCCCGCCCCGGCGAGACGGTGCTCCGCGTCCGGCTGCCGGTGCGGTCCGCCGCCGTGCACACCAGGTCATAGGGCACACGTCCGCACGCCACCAGTACGCTGCGCCCATGTCACAGTCGCATCCGTCGGGCGTGCGATGACAGCGTGGGCGCTGCTGGCCCTGGTCGGGCTGCTGATCGTGGCGAACGGGTTGTTCGTGGCGGCGGAGTTCTCCCTCGTCACGGTGGACCGGGCGACCGTCGAGCGTGAAGCGGGGAGCGGCGACGTCCGCTCCGAGCGCCTGCTGGAAGCCCTGAGGGGGCTGTCGACCCAGCTGTCCGGAGCGCAGCTGGGCATCACCGTGACGTCGCTGGTCGTCGGTTTCATCGCCGAACCGTCACTGGCCACGATCCTCCGCGGCCCACTGGGGCTGACCGGCCTGAGCGACACCGCGGTGACCGCCACCTCGTTCGCGGTCGCCTTCGTCGTGGTCACGGGCCTGCAGATGGTCTTCGGCGAGCTCGTCCCGAAGAACTGGGCGATCGCCGAACCGTTGCGCGTAGGGCGCGCCGTGGTGGGCTTCCAGCGTGGGTTCACGACCGTGGCGGGGCCGGTCATCGCCGTGCTCAACGGCATGGCGAACTGGATCGTGCGCCGCCTGGGCATCGAGCCGGCGGAGGAGCTCGCCTCGGCACGCAGTCCCGAGGAACTCGCGTCGCTGGCGCGACGCTCCGCGCAACGGGGGACCCTGGAGGCGGGTACGGCCGAGCTGTTCAGCCGCTCGATCGAGTTCGGCGACCGCCGGGCGGCCGATGTCATGACCCCGCGACCCCGCGTACGCTTCGTCAACGCCGAGGACCCGGTCACCACGGTCCTGGACCTCAGCACGAGTACGGGGCACGCGCGCTTCCCGGTGATCGGCGAGTCCGTGGACGACGTGCTCGGGATGGTGCACTTCAAGCACGTCGTGGCCGTCCGGTACGAGGAGCGGCCCGGCACGGCAGTGGCCCAGGTCGTGCACGAGCTGCCCGCGGTACCCGCCACGATGGAGCTCGACCCGCTCCTCAGGGTGCTGCGACAGAGCGGCCCGCAGATGGCTGTGGTCGTCGACGAGTACGGAGGGACCGACGGCATCGTCACCCTGGAAGACCTCGTCGAGGAGATCGTCGGGGAGATCGATGACGAGCAGGACCGCCCGGTCGGACGGATGCGCGAGCTGTCCGATGGTGCGTGGTCGCTGTCCGGCCTGCTCCGCCCCGACGAGATCGAGCAGCTCACCGGCCTCGAGCTCCCCGAGGGCGAGGAGTCCGACACCCTGGGCGGGCTCGTGGTCGAGCGCCTCGGCCGCATGCCGGAGGTCGGTGACGCCGTCGAGCTGACAGCCACTGACCACGCCGATGTCGACGAGGACGGCATTCCCCGGGGCGCCAAGGTCCGGCTCGAGGTCTCCCGGCTCGACGGCCGCCGGGTGGACGGCCTGGTGCTGCGCCGCCTCGACGGCGAGGGCGGGCGCCCGTGAGCAACCTCACCGCCATCGGCGTCGCCGTGCTGCTGCTCGCCGGCAACGCCTTCTTCGTCGGCGCCGAGTTCGCCCTCATCTCCGCTCGCCGTACACAGATCGAACCGCGGGCCGCGGGCGGATCGAGGCTGGCGCGCACCACGCTGCGCGGGATGGAGAACGTCTCGCTCATGATGGCCGGCGCCCAGCTCGGCATCACCATCTGCTCGCTCGGCCTCGGCGCCGTCGGCGAGCCGGCAGTCGCCCACCTCCTGGAGCCCGCGTTCGAGTGGGCCACGGTCCCCGAGGCGCTCGTGCACCCGATCTCCTTCACCATCGCGCTCGCCGTGGTGGTGACGCTGCACATGGTGGTCGGGGAGATGGTCCCCAAGAACATCGCGATCGCCGGCCCCGAGCGCTCCGCGCTCGTGCTGGGTCCGCCGCTCTACTGGCTGGTCACGATCCTCAAGCCCGCCATCGTGGTGCTGAACGCCTGCGCCAACCTCGTGCTCCGGCTCGTGAAGGTGCAGCCGCAGGACGAGGTGGCCTCCACGTTCACAGCCGACCAGGTCGCCGGCTTCATCTCGGTGTCCCGGCGGGAAGGTCTGCTCGACCAGGACGAACACGACCTGCTGACCGGGGCGCTTCAGTTCACCGATGCCGCCGTCGGCGGCGTCATGCTGCCGCGCGACAGCCTCGTCACCGTCCCGTACGACGTGACCGTCGTGGATCTCGAGGACGCCTGCGCCCGGACCGGCTTCTCCCGCTTCCCGGTGACCGAGCCCTCGGGCGATCTCGTCGGCTATATCCACCTCAAGGACGTCCTGGACACGCCGCCGGCCGAGCGCAATGAGCCGGTCGGCGGCGAGCACGTCCGTCCCCTGGCCACCGTGTCGCAGGACGTCCCGCTGCGCGAGACCCTGCGCGTGATGCAGGCCCGCGGGTCGCACCTGGCCCGTGTCGTCGCCCCGGCCGGCGGCGCCACGCTGGGCGTCGCCGCCCTCGAGGACGTGATCGAGGAGCTCGTCGGCGAGGTCGTCGACGCCGCTCAGCACCGCGCGTAGCGGCAGGGCGACCGTCCGCGGCCTGCACCCTCCGAGCGATCACCTGGGTCCGAACGCGCTGCCTGGCATCTCCCGCGAACGTGACGCTCCTACCGACCACGGGCGCGACGCTCCGGCGTACAAGAGGTCGTCGAGGTCGAGGTAGATCACTCGCCCAGCCGACGCAACGCCTCGGCGTAGCGGGGGATCTCCTCGTCCAGTACCTCGCCGAGGAGGTGACTGACCGCCGCCGGCCCCGCGTGTCAGGTCACCGGCGTCCGCGCACGGATGATCGCCGCGTGCATGCCAGGCGCGACCTCGTGGGTGAGCCGGACCTCGGGCTCGACGAATCCGGCCGCCTCGAGGTACTCCCTGTACTCACCGACGGAGAGAGCGCCGGCGATGCAGCCCACCCAGGACCCGCGCTCGGCCCGCTCCTCCGGCGCCACGGAGTCCTCGGCGACGATGTCGGAGATACCGATCCGGCCGCCGGGCACAAGGACCCGACGGGTCTCCGCGAGCACGGCCGGCTTGTCGGGGCTGAGGTTGACGACGCAGTTCGAGATGACGACGTCGACCGATGCGTCGGGCAGCGGGATCGCTTCCATCCTGCCCTCGAGGAACTCGACGTTGGTCGCCCCAGCCTTGGCCGCGTTGCTCCGCGCCAGCTCGAGCATCTCCTGGGTCATGTCCAGCCCGTACGCGAAGCCGGTCGATCCGACCCGCCTGGCCGAGAGCAGCACGTCGATGCCTCCGCCCGAGCCGAGGTCGAGCACCCGCTCCCCCGGTCGCAGGTCGGCCACCGCGGTCGGGTTGCCGCAGCCGAGGCTGGCAGCGACCGCTTGCGCCGGCAGGTCGTCTCGCTCACCCTGCTCGTACAGCTGGGCGCCGAGGCCAGGCTCGACCTCCACCGACGTGGGTCCGCAGCAGCCGCCGTCATCGCTCCCACAGCAGCCATCTCCGCCGGTCTCCACGCTGCGCGCTGCTGCGGCGTAGCGGTCCCGCACGATGTCGTACAGCTGCTCGGTGCCGGTGGCAGGTTCGGTGGTCACGGCGCACCTCCGTTTCGACGCTGGGGCTGGCGGCTCCCCACCACTATATCGACAGTCATCTATGTCCGCCAGAGTCGTCCGACTCACCTCACACCGCCGCCCGCCGCCCGCCGCCGGTTCCGGAGGCTCCGGCAGTCTCACGGACGACCTCCGCCGGGAAGGGAACCGCATCTGACCCCACTCCTCGACCACCGGTTCGGTGGCCGCGAGCACTTGGTCCAGGGTCCTCGTCGCGGCGCGTTCGGCCAGACCGATGCGGGCCGCGAAGTCCAGCAAGAGGCGCCGCGACAGGCCGGCGGTTCGGCCGGCGGTTCGGCCACCCATCGCCAACGCCATGGTGTGATCCCGGTACGGGAGGGTGCAGGGGAGGTCGTACGCCGGCGCGATCCGCCACTCACCGTCGACAGCCATGACCGACAGGTTCTTGGCGTGCAGGTCGCCGTTCCCGGTGAGCCAGGCGAAGCACAGCTCTCGGTGGACGTCCCGCAGTGCCACCGCCGATGCCGGGCACACGGCCGCCAGCGCGGCCGCCACGTCCTCGGCCGCGACGGCGTATTTGTCGGCGGGGTAGACGCCGAGCACCTGCGCTCCGTCCTCGACAGCGACCGAGACGGTCGAGCCGTCCGGTCCGGCGAGGCGGTCGAACCGCTCGGTGAGCAGCCCCGGGCTGCCGGGGCGTCATGCACCACCCGCGCATCCACCACAGGCAGGCGGGACCGGGCCGCAAGGGCGATGAAGTAGGCCTCGTTGGCCACGACGTAGGGGAACTCCGGCGGGTCGAGCTTGAGGATGTGGCGCCGCCCGGCCTGACGCAACGGGACCAGAGAGCATGCGCGCCGAGGCCTTGTCCTGCACTCCCGCCATGGCCACCAGGTCGACACCGCCGGCGGCCTCGAGCACCTCCGCGAAGGTCACTTCCTCGAAGCTGCGCCCCACAGTGACCAGGGCGGGCGCCTCGGCCGGCTCCGCGCCCTGCGGGAACACCCGCACGTCACCGACAGGATCCGCGCCGACGGCGAGCGGGAGGGAGAGCTCGTCGTCCGCGGACGTCTTCACCGCGCGCCAGAGGCTGGACAGCCGCCGGCCCTCCGGCAGCAGTCCCGCGAAGAAGGGCGGCACGGCTCCAGCCGCCGTCACCACGGGTACGTCCGTGAGCGGCAAGGTGGTCGCCACGGCCGGCTCCCGGGCACCGTACCTGGCCATAGGTTGGGCACGATCATGCCTGTTCGGCGCCGAAGAGCTCGCACGGTACGAAGGGTTGCTCGAGAACGGCATGATCGTGCCTGTCTCCCGGTGAGGCAATCGGTTCGCTGGTGCTTTGCTACGGGCGTCGCTCGTCTACAGCCCTGCTCGGGTAGCAGGGTCGTTCACATCCGCCGGACTCGCGAACGCCGGTCCCCGGCTGTGTCCACAGTCAGAAAATGCACCGGACTTTCACTCTCGTGCGCGTCGTACCAACGACATCCGAGTTACTCGACCTAACCTGGCCATAAATACGGATCGCCGCGCAGATCCACACGACGTCCGTTCCACCCTCGGGGCAATGAAGCAATGATCGAACTGGGTCGACCTCGGAATTCCAGGTCTCGCCGAACGCTGGCACGCACTGTCGCCGCCCTTGTCACGATTCTCCTCCTGACGGGGTGTCAATACGATCAACCACACTGTCAGGAAGGCGACGAGCTGGCCAGGAAACGCGCAGCTCGCCGCCGCCGCTGATGCGTTCGCCCAGGGGGTGGCTCGTGGCCCAGCGCCTGCACGACGAGGGCTACCACGACGAGGCCCGCGGCGAGATCGTTCGCGTTTTTCGCGAGCAGCCAGAAGAGGTCGTACCGCAGAGTTTGGTGCACCTCGCACCATTTGCCTTGGGCAACGGAGCGAGCACGAGCAACGACGTTCCTCCGGACCCCATCGGCGACAGTTCTTGGCAAGTCGGACTACTTCTTTCCCTGCTGGCGATCGTGCTCTTCGGAATTGGCGTGTTCTTTGGACGACGCGTGGAGAGTCACACCGTCTCCTTGGGAGGCAGGCTCGACGGGTTGGAAGCAACACTGGGTTCCCTCGATGACAGGGTAAAGAAGCTTGTCGGCTCGATGACCAAGTCGCCGCGAAGGTCCTGGGGGAGGAAGGCCCGCAAGTCCAAGCCCCCGACACCTGAAGGGTGAGCCGCGCTCACCGTCATCCGTCCACCGAGACCGGCCGGAGCCAACGTGCGACCGTGCGACGAGGGACCTCCAGCCCTTTACCTGTCCCCGGACCACCGAGCACCGTGGTCCGAGCGTCGCAGTCCTCTGCTGCACGCCCGAGCCCTGGAGGAGCGATCATGAAGGTCACCGAGATCTTCGACACCGCCAAGGACGCGATCACCATCCGGCGGGTCTACGCCGAGCCGTACGAGAAGGACGGCCTCACGGTCATCCCGGCCGCCGTGCTCATGGGCGGGGCCGGTGGTGGCACCGGCCACGACGAGAAGGGACAGGAAGGCGAGGGGGGCGGCTTCGGCGTCCGCGGTCGACCGGCGGGGGCGTGGGTGATCGCGGACGGCCAGGCCACCTGGCGCCCGGCGGTCGACCCGAACCGGATGATGGCGGTGCTCGGCCTGGTGCTCGTCGCCTACCTGCTCAGCCGGCCAAGGATGATGCGCGCCAAGGCTGCCGCGGCGAAGAGCCTCCGGGCGGCCCGGCACTGACGGCCGGGGCCTCCCGCTATCGGACGACGCGGTAGCGGGCGCACGCGAAGTCACGGTTGCGCGTGACCTCGTCGAGCTCGAGCTCGAGCCGACGGGGTAGCAGCGGCGCGCCCGACCCCAGCGCCACCGGCGCGTACTGCACCCACACCTCGTCGAGCAGCCCGGTGTCGGCGAACTGGCCGGCCAGGTCGCCACCACCGACGACCCAGACGTTGCGGCCGCCCGCCGCGTCGACCGCCTCCCGGTGGACCGGCTCGACGGGACCATGCGCGAAGCGCACGTCGCCGTCGACACGGGGCAGATCGCGGTGCGTGAAGACCCAGCAGGGGATCGCGTAGCGCCAGACCGCAGCGCCCTGGTCGTCCCTGTCGTTCGCCAGGATCCACTCGTACGTAGACGCCCCCATTACCATCGCCCCGACCGACTCCATGAAGAGGTCGTGCGCCATCGGGCCGGCCCGGTCGACGTCGCGGGACAGCAGCCAGGTCAGCGAGTGCTCAGGGTCGGCGATGAAGCCGTCGATGCTCGACGCGGTGAAGTACTGGGTGGCCATGCGCCACACCCTGGCGCAGGGCACCGACAACCGGCCCGTACGTCAGTGGGTCGAGCGTGCCTGCCGCAGGTAGGCGGACGGCGTCGTTCCTACTACGCTGCGGAAGTCCCGGGCGAAGTGCGCCTGATCGAACCACCCGAACGAGGCCGCCAGGTCCGCGAGAACGCGTACGGCCTGGCAGCGCCGCCGAGGCCGACTGTCGAGTCAGCTCCTCGACCTGCATCCACGTCGGTCACGCCGACAAGGTCTTCGCCGCGGCGGTGGAGCGAGGAGCCACCGTACGGCAGGAACCGAGCACCTTTCGTCACCGCGACCGCTTCGCCTCGGTCGTCGACCCGTTCGGCCACCGCTGGGCGAGCATGACGCGGGTCGAGGACGTGGCGCCGGAGGAGGCCAAGCGGCGCAGCAGCGCTGAGCCCCCTACCCGGGCCGCGGCTCCTCATGCGCTGCCCCAGCCGCCGTCGTCGAGCAGGGTCGCCCCGTTGATGTTGGAGGCCTCGTCGCTGGCCGGCCAGGAAACCGTGGCCGCGATGGCATCGGGGTCGGCCGGCATCGGGTTCATGGTGGCCATGGACAGCTGGGCTCGCTCCATCGCCCAGGGCACGCGGGGAGCTGCGGTGGACCCGATCGCCGTCGCGACGGCACCGGGCAGCACGGCGTTGGAGCGGATGCCCTGGGGGCCGTAGAAGTAGGCGATGCTCTTCACCAGCCCGATCACGCCGTGCTTCGAAGCGGTGTAGGCGACACCCGAGGCACCCGCGCTGACGGAGGCCTTCGACGCCACCGTCACGATGGAGCCGCCACCCTCCTCCGTCGAGTTGAGTCCACGGTGAACCCCGGCCGCAAGACCGTCCTGGGCGCCACCGGTCCGGCCCACCGGGCGTGGCCATAGCGTCTGCCACGTGATCGCCACCGAGCCGATGTCCGCCACCGAGATCGCCGCTGGCGTCCGCGGTGGTCGGCTCTCGGCCACGGAGCTCGTTGCCGCCGCCCTGAAGCGGATAGCGGAAAGGGACCGAGCGGCTGGGTGCCTTCCAGCTCGTACGAGCGGAGAAGGCGGCTGCGGAGGCGGCCGACGTTGCGCAGCGCGCCGACCTGGTCCAGCTGCCCCTGGCCGGAGCGCCGATCGCGCTCAAGGACATCGTCGCGGTCGCGGGGAACCGATGCGCAACGGATCACCGCTCACACCTGCCGATCCACAGCCTGCCGACCACCCCGTGGTGGCCCGACTCCGGGCGGCGGGTGCCGTTGCGGTCGGGATCACCCGGGTCCCGGAGCTGTACGTCTTCGGAGCCACTGACTCGCCCTTCGGCATCACCCGCAACCCGTGGGACCCCACTCGGACGCCTGGCGGGTCCTCCCGTGGATCCGCCGCTGCCGTCGCGGCAGGCTTGGTGCCGGTCGCGCACGCGGCCGACGGGATGGGGTCGATCCGCATCCGGGGTCAGCGGGTGCCGGGTGGTCGGTGTGGGGTGTTGCGCCGTGGTCGGCGGGCCGGGTCGAGCCAGGCAGGTGGGTGGAAGTCGGGTCGGCCGTCGGCGGCCATCACCACGGCCCATTCGCCGCGGTGGACCACTTGGTGGTGGTGGCCGCAGAGCAGCACCCCATTCGAAAGGTCGGTCGGTCCGCCGTCGGCCCAATGTCGCAGGTGATGCGCGTCGCACCACGACCCGGGCCGGTCGCAGCCGGGGAACGCGCACCGGTCGCCGTCGCGCAGGGCCAGCGCCCGCCGTTGGGCCGGCGTGAACAGCCTTCGGGCCCGGCCCACATCCAGCGGGGCCGACTCGCCGTCGAGGACG
>DASTQL010000208.1:0-10003 GCA_035761805.1 Jiangellales bacterium
CTACGCGAGATCTACGCCGGCCGGTTCCAGGGCCTGCTGGGATCCGAGATCGCCGAGCGCTACCCGGAGGAGCACAGTCGGTGGCGGGGCGGGGACCCGCACGAGCGTGTCGGTGGCGGTGAGACGCGGCTCGAGGTGGCCGAGCGGGTCGCCCGGGTCGTCGAACGGGTTGCCGCCCGCCTCCCGGAGGACGGCCTGGCGGTGCTCTCCACCCATGGGGGCGCCGCCCGGCTCGGGATCGCCCGGCTCATCGGACTCCCAGTGCAGCACTTCAACGCCCTGGGCGTGCTCTCCAACTGCTCGTGGTCGATGCTGGCCGAGGACCACGGCGGCAGCTGGCAGCTGATCGAGCACAACGCCGGCACCCTCCCGGAGCCGGTCGAGCTCGCCGAGGGGTGACGCCTTCCGCCGACCGGGGGCGATTGGCACGGCGCCGTGGCCGTCGGCTACGCTCGTCCAGCCTTGTGGCACGGGGCTGTGGCGCAGTTGGTAGCGCACCTCCATGGCATGGAGGGGGTCAGGGGTTCGAGTCCCCTCAGCTCCACCCGGCGTCACCGCAGGTCGACCCGCGTCCTCGATCTCATCGTCCTCTTCAGTCACCATCGCCCAGTCTTCGGCCGCCACGGGGTGCACGGCCGGGTGTGACTGCCGCTGGATACTCGATGGTGCCCGGAGGCCGGAATGGCCGACGATGCGGCGATGACCACCTCGGATGCGAGTGAGCCCGTTCCGACGCGGTGGACGGAGTCGACCGTGTACCGCGACATGTGGGTCGACCCGGACGACGACCCGCGCGAGTCCGGCGTCGAGGCCGTCGAGGAACGCGGCATCCTGCTCGACTATCTGCGCCACTACCGCCTCACCATGGAGATGAAGTGCGCGGGACTGGACGCCGAGCAGCTTGCGCGGCGATCCGTGCCGCCGTCCACGATGTCCCTGCTCGGGCTGGTGCGGCACCTGGCCGAGGGGGAGCGACACCTTCGCCGGGTCATGGCCGGCGAGGACGCGCCGAAGCTGTACCGCACCGACGAGGACCGTGACGGCGACTGGAACGGCGCGATCGCCGACCCGGCGGTGGTGGAGGACGCCTGGCGGCAGTGGCGGGCCGAGGTGGAGCTCACCGACCAGTTCGTGGCCGGGGTCACCGACCTCGGCACCCGCAACGCCGGCATCTGCGACCTCGGCCCCGACGGGGCGGACGTGCAGCTTCGCGACATCCTGGTGGCGCAGATCGCGGAGTATGCGCGGCACTGCGGCCACGCCGACCTGTTGCGCGAGCGCATCGACGGCCGCGTCGGCCAGTAAGCGCCCTCCGACCGAGAGGCTCTGACCGATCCTCAGCGACTGCTCGGCGTCCTCTTCCGACGACGATCCACCCGCCCGCGGCCCCCAGCCCGGTCACCAGGACCGCACCCGGGCCGCCACCCGTCCTACCGATCTACGTACTCCACGAGCCCGTCCTCGCCGCCTCTCTGTGCACCTCACCTGGGCTGATCTGCGGCACGGAGACGCTGCCGGACCGTGGAGTACCCAGGGCCCGATCAGCTCGACGGCCCCGGGTGATGTACGGCCGTCGTGCTAGCGGCTGGATCGCCGATCGATCCCCGCACGGCGCTCGAGTGGACCCTCGGGGTCGAGTCTGAGTACGGCCACCCATGCGGTGGCTCGGTCCTCCCGGCACGGTGATCTCGTCAACCGCTCGTGCGAAGGACATCCCCGTGACCGGCCTCTACTCCCTCAAGCCGTGGTACACCCGGCGACTCGCCGCCGTGGTCGACCTCGCGGTCGCTCGGCGCCTCTCACCCGACCTCTTCACCGCGGTCGGTGTCACCGCGGCTGCCGTGGCGGCAGCGGCGATCGCGGCGGGACAGCCCGCCCCGGCAGCGCTCGCGATGGCCGCCCGGTTGGCCGGCGCCAACCTCGACGGTGCCGTCGCCCGGGTCCGGGGCGTCTCCCGCCCGTGGGGCTTCGTCCTCAACGAGGTCGGGGACCGTACGGCGGACCTGCTCGGCTTCGTGGGACTCGCGCTGCTCGCCGCCCGTACGGGGACCGAGCCGGCCACGGGCGTCGCGCTGGTGGGCGTCGCGGCTGTCGCCGCCAGCGCGCCGACCTTTGCGTCGTTGGCCGCAGCAGCAGCTGGTGCGCGGCGGCGCAACGGGGGGCCGGTAGGCAAGACCGAGCGCTGCCTGCTCCTGGTCGTCGCCGCAGCCGTACCGGCGGCGATCGAGGTCGTCTGTGTCGTCATCGTGATCGGGTCTCTGGCGACGGCAGCCCTGCGGCTGGTCGCCGCGCACGGGGAGCTGACCTCCCGGGCGGGGCCGGCCCGTCGAGAAGAGCGGCACGCACCGGCCGGCGACACGCCATGAGCGACCTCGCCTCCTGGCTGCCCGGGGTCTTGTACCGGCCGGGCGGCTTCGACCGGTCGTCCCTGAACCTCGACATCCGGTTGGGGCCGCTGCATCTGGTCGCCTCCGGGCGGGCGGTCTTCTACCTCTGGGTCACCGTGGGCCTGCTCGCTGCTGCAGGGATCGCCGTGTGGCTCTCGGGGTCCGCGGAGCTACGGCGCCGGTGGTGGACCTGGGCACTCATCGCTCCGGCGGTCGGGCTGCCCCTCTGGTTCGGGCCGGGGACGACCGCGTTGCTCGCCGCTGCGCTGTCGGCGCAGGCGGTCCGTGAGTACTCCCGGCTGGCGGGACTCCCCCGCACCGAGACCCGGCTGCTGCTGGCTCTTGCCGTGGGTTACCCGGTCGCCACCTGGGTGGACCCGCAACTGTTGACGCTGGCTCCGCTGGGTGCCTTGGCCTGTGCCCTCCCGGCCCTGATCGCCGGTGACACGCAGAGCGGCGTACTGCGGGCAGCACTCACGGCTTTCGGCTCGATCTGGCTGTGCTGGGCCCTGGCGCACTTGGTCGTGCTGTGGCCGGACGCCTTCCTGATGTGCTTCGCCGCCGCGGCTGCCGACGTCGCGGCGTGGTGCGGCGGTCGCGGCCTGCGCCGGTTCCGCTGGGCCGCCACACCGCTGTCCCCGCTCTCGCCGGGCAAGACCGTCGGCGGGCTGGTGGGCGCCGTCGTCGGGGCCGCCTTCGTCCTCGTCCTGCTCGGCGACCTCTCACCCGGGCTGCTCGTCGCCGTCGGCCTCGGCGGGGTCGCCGGGGACCTGCTCGAGTCCATGGTCAAGCGGCAGGCCGGCGTCAAGGACGCGGGCGCGTGGCTGCCGGGCTTCGGCGGCCTGCTGGACCGGGTGGACTCACTGCTCCTGGTGCTCCCGCTCGCTGCGGTGCTGGCATGAGCGGCCGGCGCCCGGCCACCGCGCCACGACGACTTGGGCCACTGCTACGGGCCCTGCTGTGGCGAGCCGTGTGGGCCATCGGTGGTGGGCTGCGAGTCAGCGGCCCCCGCCCGACGGGCCCGGCCGTCGTCGTCGCCAACCACGCCTCCCACGCCGACACGGCGGCGCTGCTGGCCGCACTGCCACCGCGGTCGGCTCCCGTCTTCGCCGCTGCTTCCGACTACTGGTTCGACGTGCCGGTACGACGAGCGCTCGTGTCGAGCGTGGTCGCCGCCCTGCCGGTGCCCCGTGGCAGCGACGGGGCGTACGCAGCCGTGCGCCGCGCCGCCGCACCGGTCCTCGCTTCGGGTGGGCTGGTCGTCCTCTACCCGGAGGGGACCCGGTCGACGGGCGGCTCGATCGGCGACTTCCAGCCCGGAGCACTGCGGCTGGCCCGTGAGGCCGGGGTACCCCTCGTACCCGCCGCCCTCGTAGGCACGGCGGACGTCCTGCCCAAGCACGGGCGCCTGCGCCCTGGACCCGCTGAGGTCCGGTTCGCCGCGCCGGTCCCCGTACCGGAACTGGACGGGGTCACCGTCGAGGACGTCCGCGCGACGGTGGCCGGACTGGCGGACCAAGGCCCGCCCCTCCCGCGGACGTCGCGGGTCTGGCGGGCGGTGTCCGGCCGTGTGGCGTCGCGGTCCTTCCTGCCGGTCGCCTTCGTCTGGGGTGTCGCCGAGGCGCTCTCCTGGCCGGTGATCGCCGAGATGAGCCTGGTCCTGCTCGCCGTGGCGGTGCCCCGACGGGTCCTGCCGGCTGCCGCGGCACTCGCTGCCGGATCCGTGGCCGGGGTCGTGCTGCACGCCTGCATGGTCCGGCACGGGGTCCACCTGCCCTTGCCGCTGACGACCCCTCGGATGCAGGCGACGGCGGCCGAGCACCTCGCGGGCGGGCCCGCGGGGATCTGGCACCAGGCGTTCAACGGGATCCCCGTGAAGGTCTACGCTGCCGAGGCCGGCCGGGCGGGCACCGACCTCGCCGGTCTCACCGTCGCGGCGGCAGTCGAGCGGTCGGCCCGGATCCTCGGCGTCGGCGTGGTGCTCGCCGGGGCCGCCCGGTGCCTGCACCCCTGGCTGCGCCGCCTGTTCGGACCGTACCTGGCCGCCGTCGCCACGGTCTTCGTCGCAGGGCTGGTGGCGACGGTCGCCAACTGGTCCTGACTCCGACTCGAACCCGTTGCCGGATCCCGAGCGGGTGGCTACGGCCTGACCGCCCCGTACGGCGCGTTCGTCGGACCCTTGCACGCGGGCTGGGCCGCCTGCGGCCCGACGAGCCTCACCCGACCCTGCGGTAGCCTGACCTGCGTGCCGAGCCTCCTGCTTATCCGGCCGCGCTGACCACCAGCGGACGCCCACGCGCGTCGCGTCGGCGCGGCAGCCCCTCCACGGTGCGAGGGGCTTCGTCATGCCAAGGGACGAGCACCATGGACGACGAGGACGGCAGAGGCCATGAGTCACACCGACCAGGAGCGGCCCGCGCGCGCCGCGGCCGAGGAGCCGCAGGCCCCCTACCGCTACACCGCCGCGCTGGCCGCCGAGATCGAGCAGCGCTGGCAAGACCGCTGGGAGGCCGAGGGGACCTTCCACGCCCCCAACCCGGCCGGTCCCTGGGCCGAGCCCGAGGCTGTGGGCGGCCGGCCGAAGTCGTACGTGCTCGACATGTTCCCGTACCCCAGCGGAGCAGGCCTGCACGTCGGTCACCCGCTCGGCTACATCGCCACCGACGTCGTCGGCCGCTACCGGCGGATGTGCGGCGACAACGTGCTGCACACCCTCGGGTACGACGCCTTCGGCCTTCCGGCCGAGCAGTACGCCGTCCAGACGGGGCAGCACCCACGGACGACCACCGAGGCGAACATCGTCACGATGCGGGCCCAGCTGCGCCGGCTCGGCCTGGCGCACGACGCCCGCCGGTCCGTCGCCACCATCGACCCCGAGTACTACCGCTGGACGCAGTGGATCTTCCTGCAGATCTTCGAGTCCTGGTACGACGCCGAGGCCGAGGGGGGCCGGGGGCGAGCCAGGCCGATCGCCGAGCTCGTCTCCGCGTACGAGTCGGGGACGCGGCCCACGCCGGACGGCCGCCCGTGGTCCGAGCTGGACGAGGTCGAGCGGCACCGGGTCGTCGACGGCCACCGGCTGGCCTACCTCTCCGAGGCGCCCGTCAACTGGTGCCCCGGCCTGGGCACCGTGCTGGCCAACGAGGAGGTCACCGCCGAGGGCCGCAGCGAGCGGGGCAACTTTCCGGTGTTCAAGCGCAACCTGCGCCAGTGGATGCTGCGGATCACCGCCTATGCCGACCGCCTGGTCGACGACCTGGACCGGCTGGAGTGGCCGGAGCCGATCAAGCTCATGCAGCGCAACTGGATCGGCCGCTCGCCCGGCGCCACGGTGCGGTTCACGACCGACCACGGCGACCTCGAGGTCTTCACCACCCGTCCGGACACGCTCTTCGGCGCCACCTTCATGGCTGTGGCCCCCGAGCACCTGCTCGTCGACGCGCTGTCGGCCGCGGAGTGGCCGCCGGACGTCCCCGAGTCCTGGACGGGCGGGGCGGCCACCCCCGCGGAGGCCGTCGCCGCTTACCGGAGCACGGCCGCCGCCCGTACGGAGGTGGAACGGCAGACCGAGGGCCGGGAGAAGACCGGGGTCTTCTCGGGCTCCTACGCCGTCAACCCGGTGACCGGCTGGCGGATCCCGGTCTTCGTCGCCGACTACGTGCTCATGAGCTACGGCACCGGCGCCATCATGTCCGTGCCCGGCCAGGACGAGCGGGACTGGGAGTTCGCCGAGCGGTTCGGGCTGCCGATCATCCGGACGGTCCAGCCGCCCGAGGGCTGGCAGGGCGAGGCGTACAAGGGCGAGGGCCCGGCGATCAACTCGGCCAACGACGAGATCAGCCTGGACGGGCTGCCGGTCGACGAGGCCAAAGCCGCCATCACTGCCTGGCTGGTCGACAAGGGCCTGGGGCGCGCCACCGTCACGTACAAGCTGCGCGACTGGCTCTTCAGCCGTCAGCGCTACTGGGGGGAGCCGTTCCCCGTCGTCTTCCCGGTCGACGGTCCGGATGCCGGGCTCCCGTTCGCGGTGCCGGACGCGATGCTCCCCGTCGAGCTGCCCGACGTCACCCACTACGCCCCCACGACCTTCGACCCCGACGACGCGGCCAGCGAGCCGGCGCCCCCGCTGGCCAGGGCGGTCGGGTGGGTCGAGGCGGAGCTCGACCTGGGTGACGGCCCGCGGCGCTACAGGCGCGAGACCAACACGATGCCCAACTGGGCCGGCTCCTGCTGGTACGAGTTGCGCTACCTCGACCCGGCCAACCACGAGGTCTTCGTCGACCCGGACGTCGAGCGCTACTGGATGGGCCCGCAGCGCGAGGGCGACGTGGGTGGCGTGGACCTCTACGTCGGCGGCGTCGAGCACGCGGTGCTCCACCTGCTCTACGCCCGCTTCTGGCACAAGGTGCTCTATGACCTCGGCCACCTGAGCAGCGAGGAGCCCTTCCGCCGGCTGTTCAACCAGGGCTACATCCAGGCCTTCGCGTACGTGGACGAGCGCGGCGTCTACGTCCCCGCCGAGGAGGTCGAGGAGCAGCCCGACGGGAGCTACCAGTGGCGCGGCGCGAGGGTCGAGCGCGAGTACGGGAAGATGGGCAAGTCGCTGAAGAACTCGGTGACGCCCGACCAGATGTTCGCCGAGTTCGGGGCCGACACGCTGCGGCTGTACGAGATGTCGATGGGGCCGCTCGACGTCTCCCGGCCCTGGGAGACGCGCGCCGTCGTCGGCTCGTACCGCTTCCTGCAGCGGGTCTGGCGCAACGTCGTCTCCGAGCAGTCCGGGGAGCCGGTCGTCTCCGAGGACCCGGCCGACGAGGACACCCGACGGCTGCTGCACCGCACGATCCACTCCGTACGGACGGAGCTGGACGGCCTGCGCTTCAACACCGCGATCGCGCGGCTGATCGAGCTCAACAACCACCTGACCAAGCTCGAGGTCGTCCCGCGCGAGGTGGCCGAGCCCATGGTGCTCATGCTGGCGCCGTTCGCGCCGCACGCGGCCGAGGAGCTGTGGGCGCGGTTGGGGTACTCCGACTCCCTCGCGTACGTACCCTTCCCGGAGGCCGATCTCGCGTTGCTGCTGGAGGAGACCGTGACGTGCGTGGTGCAGGTGGCCGGCAAGGTGCGTGACCGCCTGGAGGTCCCGCCATCCGTCGACGACGACGAGCTGCGGCGGCTCGCGCTCGCGTCGCCGGCCGTGCAGCGGGTGCTGGACGGCCGCGGCGTGCGGACCGTGGTGGTGCGGGCCCCGCGGCTGGTGAACGTCGTCCCGGGGTGACGGTGCGGAGCCGTTACCCTCGGCGCGCATGACCGGGCCCGTCGCCGTCGTCACCGACTCGACGGCGTACCTCGACCCGTCGGTGTGCGGGGAGCGCGGGATCACCGTCGTCCCCCTCCAGGTGGTCATCAGCGGGCGCCCCTACGCCGAGGGCGTCGAGGTGGGACCGGGCGACGTCGCCGACGCGCTGCGTCGCTGGGCTCCCGTCACGACCTCCCGGCCGAACCCCAGTGCGCTCCTCGGCGCGTACGAGGCGGCGGCCCGGGCCGGTGCGGCGGGCGTCGTGTCGCTGCACCTGTCCGCCGACGTGTCGGGCACGGTCGAGGCCGCGCAGCTGGCGGCTCGCGAGTCCTCGGTCCCGGTCGAGGTCGTCGACTCGCGCTCCATGGGGATGGGGCTCGGCTTCGCGGTGCTGACGGCCAGCGACGCTGCCCGACAGGGGGCCGGGCTGCAGGAGGTCGCGGCCGCCGCCCGGGCCCGGGCCGAGCGCACGACGGCGCTCTTCTACGTCGACACGCTGGAGTACCTGCGCCGCGGCGGGCGGATCGGCGCAGCCCAGGCGTTCCTGGGTACCGCGTTGGCCGTCAAGCCGCTGCTCCATCTCGCGCAGGGTCGGATCGAGCCGTTGGAGAAGGTCCGGACGGCGTCGCGGGCCCTGGCCAGGCTGCAGGAGCTTGCGCTCGAGGCCGCGGCCGCCGCGGGGGACGAGGCCACGGTCGACGTCGCCGTGCACCACCTGGCGAGTGCCGACCGGGCCGAGTCGCTGGCGGCCGCGCTGCGCCACCAGCTGGGCGGCGGTGGCGACGTGCTGGTCGCCGAGGTCGGTGGGGTCATCGGGGCGCACGTCGGGCCGGGCATGATCGCCGTGGTGGTCTCGCCCCGCTGAACCGCGCTCTCCGCGGCTGTCCACCATCGGCCGGGTCGCCCGCGTGTCCACAGCGGGCTCCGCGGGCGCTGCGGGGGATCCTCCCCGGACCCTACGTTTCGGCCCATGCGGAGACGACGGAGCGACGGGCCAGAGGTGCGAGACCTCGCACTGGCCCGGCTCGCCGCGCTGCGCCCGCGCGAGGGCTGGGTGCCGCGGGTGCCCGACGCCGGGCCCACGGCACCTGGGGAGCGCGCCGACGGACCAGGATCGGATGAGGGTCGCGTATCAGCGGGCGACCCCACGTCGGGCCCGCCGTGGCCGGACGAGGCCTGGCCAGCGGCCGACGCCTGGTTCGGGCCCCTCCCGACGCCGTCCGACCCGTCCGACGACCCCACCGGCGACGCCGGTCGGGGCGGTGACTCGTCGGGTTCACGGGGGTGGCACGGCGTCGATGCGCTGGCCGACCGGATGCCCCTCGCCGTACGAACCGCGCTCGCCGGCTCCGTGCCCGACTCCGTCCGTACGGGTCGGGTGGGGCTCGGCACCGGGCAGGCCGTCGTGGTCCTCCTCGTGGCCGTGCTGGCTCTCGGCGGCGCGGCCCTGGTCCTGCTCGTCTCGCGCCCTGGTGCCGAGCCCGCACCGGCCCTCGCGCCCGTGGCAGAGGCATCCGGGACTCCCGTCCCGCAGCATGGGGCGGTACCGGAGCCCGATGCGGCTGGGCCCGCAACGGCAGGTGCCGCCGCGCCTACCTCGGGGAGCGTGGCCACGGACCTCGTCGTTCACGTCGCGGGCAAGGTCGTGCGGCCGGGTGTCGTCCGGCTCCCGCCGGGGTCACGCGTGGTCGACGCCATCGACGCCGCAGGCGGTGCCGAGGGTGGGGTGGACCTCACGCCGTTGAACCTGGCCCGCCAGCTCTCGGACGGCGAGCAGGTCCTCGTCGGCGTCGACCCGCCGCCGGGTGGGGAGGCCGTGGAGGGAGGGAGCGGTCCGGGGGCGGCCGCACCGACCGGCGCACCGGGCGACCCGCGCCTCGACCTGAACACGGCCACGGCCACCGAGCTCGAGGAGCTACCCGGTGTCGGCCCCGTTCTCGCGGCGCGGATCGTCGCGTGGCGGGAGGAGAACGGTCGGTTCACCTCGACCGACGAGCTCCGGGAGGTCTCCGGGATCGGTCCCAAGACCTATGAGGCGCTGGCCGACCTGGTCCGGGTGTGACGCACGCCGGGCGGTCGGCGGACGCGGACCGATCCGACTGCGACAGCCCCGACGCGCACGTCGTCGACCTGCGCATCGTGCTACCGGCCGCCGCGACCTGGCTGGGTGCGCTCGGCGGTCTTGCGGTCGGCGACCGGGTCGCCGGCGCGGTGTTGCTCCCGCTGGCCCTCGGGTGTGCGGTCCTGCTCCTCGTCGGGGCCCTCCTCGGGGTATGGCTCGGTGGTCCGGCCGCCACGCGGCCGCGGTCTCGGCCTG
>DASTQL010000209.1:0-6318 GCA_035761805.1 Jiangellales bacterium
CGATGGGCAGGCCGGCGTGCAGGTACTCGAGGTACTTGGTCACCAGGGAGATCTCGTGGTTGAGCCGGTGGAGCAGGGGGACCACCCCGACGTCCGCGCCGGCCAGATAGCCCACGACGTCCTGCGCGGGGACGTACGGGAGCACGTGCAGGCGGTCGGACGTTCCGGCGGCGGTCGCCCGGGAGACCACGTCGGCCAGACCCGGGTCATCGGGTCGGGCCACGAGCGCGACGTGCGCCGTCGGGAGCAGCGCCAAGACGTCGACGAGCGTCTCGACGCCGCGTTGCGGGGCGCAGCCGCCGCTGTAGACGAGGAGCGGGACCCCGCGGTCGAGACCCGCCGCCTCGCGGACGTCAGGTGCCGGTCGACGGCCCTGGCCGACGAGGGGTGCGTTCAGGACGACGGCCGGCTCATCGAGCAGCCGGTGGTCTGCCTGCAGCATCCTGGCCAGGGTCTCGCTCACGGTGATGACGGCGTCGGCCTCCCGGATGAACTCGTCCTGCAGGCCGGTCACCATCCGTCGCCGCACCACACCCCGGAGGCCGCCGGCGTCCCGCGCGGCTGTCGCCGCGACGTACTCGTGCGCGTCGAGCACCCAGCCCGTCGGGTGCCCCCGCGCCCGCAGTGCCGCCACACTCCTCGCCGCCAGGGAGACCGTGTGGCGGTCGTGGGCGTGCACGACGTGCGGGCGCAGGTCCTCCAATGCGGGGGCCATCGCGAGCTCGAAGTCCTGCACCCAGGGGTCGAGCAGCCGCCACGCGCCGTACCGCAGCCTCGACCCCCGGCCGCCGTGACCGGCGATCGCGTCCCGACGACCCAGGGTCTCGCGCGCCTGGCGCCGCAGGGTCCTCGCCGCCGGGGTCCGCTCCCGACGCGCGAGGGCGGGCGGCACCGGGAGGAGCACGACCTCCGCCCCGGGCAGGTCGGGCAGCTCGATGCGGTGGTGCTCCGTCGTGGGGGATCTCCCGAGCACCTGGACCCGGAACCCCGCCTCCACGGCGGCCGACGCGCAACGGAGGACCCGTGAGTCGCCGGTGACCGCGTTGTTGACCACCATCGCCAGGCGGGGGCCGTCCTCCGTCACCGCCGCAGACCTTCGTAGGCATCCAGGAGCACGGTCTCGTCCCGCGCCCAGCTCAGCTCGGCCCGAGCCGCCACGACGTTGCTCACGAGCTGGGTGTGGTCCCCGACCACCGTAGCGACCGCGTCGGCGAAGGACGCCGGGTCGCCGGGACGGTAGAGCACGCCCAGCCGGTGCCGGCGCACGACGCGGGCGATCTCTGGCAGGTCCGCCGCGACGACGGGCGTGCCCGCGCGGACGGCGTGGAACAGCTTGTTGGGCAGGGCCAGCCGGTGGTTGTCGCAGGAGTCGGTCAAGGTCACGGCGGCGATCCCGAGCCGCCGGTAGACGTCATCGACCTCGTCGACGGGCAGCGCCGGTAATACGTCCACCCCCGAGCCGGGAAGCCGCCGCTCGTACGCGTGGTCCGCGGGTCCCACGAGCACCGTCCGAAGGCCGGCCAGGTGCCGGCGCGACGCCACCAGGACGGTCTCCAGGTCACGGCCCGGCCCGATCCGCCCCGCGTAGACGATGCCCTGCGGAGGCGACACCGCGGACGGCTCGTCCCCACGCACCGGGAAGGTGTTGCGCACCACCCGGACGTCGGGCAACCCTCCGGCACGCAACCGTTCGGCGATCCCCTCGCTGACCGTGAGCACCACCTCGGCGCGCCGCGCCGTCCGGAGCTCGAGGGCGGCCTGCCGCCGCGAGCCCACCGGCGTCGGTCGACCTGGCAGCTGCCGCCCCGACCAGAGCTCGTGGGCGTCGTAGACCATCGGAACGTCCCGGAGCGCGGCCACGGAGCCCGCGAGTTCGATGGTGTTGAGGTCGTGGGCGTGCACCACGTCGACCGGCAGGTCCGCCACGAGCCTCCCGGCGTCGCGACGCCAGACCGCCTCGACCCGGGCTCGGTGCTCGGGGAGCAGCGCCCACCGCGCCGCCTGCTCGACGGTCGACGGCATCCGGCGGCCACGCCCACCAGATCTTTCGGCGGATGCGCGCCCGACCGCCAGCCCGCCGGGGCGGCCCGCGTCGACCGCCGCGACGCCGTCGGGCGGCTGGTACCCGGCAGGGACGCCTCTCCCGACGACGGTGACCTCGTGCCCCGCCGAGGCGAGCGACGCCGCCTCCCGCTCGACCCGGGCATCCCCCGCCACCGGGGACTGGACCAGGGCGAGGATTCTCAACCGCCCCCCGCTCCGCGGAGGAAGCCCAACCCCCAGCTCAGGTGCATCGTCGAGAGCACGAGTGGCAACCAGGCCCGGGCCCGGGCCGGCAGGCCCTGGCCCGCCACCACGGAGCCACCCGCGACCAGGGCGCCGTAGCCCAGGGGCGCGACCAGGCCCACGACCGCCCATCTCGGGCCCCCTGCGGCAGCGACCAGCCCCAGCGCCGAGCCCACGGTCACCAGCACGACCGTCAGGGGTGCGGCCAGGTATCGCGGGCTCGCGGTGTCCGGGTACCGACGGAGCACCTCACGCCGCCACTGACCGGTGCGGTAGAATTGACGCGCCAGGGCACGCGGTGAGGACCGGGGGCGGTACGAGACCCGCAGGTCGGGCGAGAACCACACCGTTCCCCCCGCAGCCCGGATCCGGTGGTTGAGCTCCCAGTCCTGGGCGCGGGTGAACCGCTCGTCGAAGCCGCCGAGGCGCTCGAGGACCTGGCGGCGGAAGACGCCCAGGTAGACGGTCTCGGCCGGCCCGGGTTCCCCGCCGACGTGGAAGCGCGCCCCGCCGATGCCCAGACGGCTGCTCATCGCGCGGGCGACGGCCTGCTCGAACGGCGTCACCCCCCGTGGGTCCATGATCCCGCCGACGTTGTCGGCCGCCGTCTGCTGGAGCACCTCGACGGCCCGCCGGATGTACCCGCGCGGCAGGACCGAGTGGCCGTCGACCCTGACCACAACCGGGTGGGTGGTCGCCGCGATCGCAGCGTTGAGCCCAGACGCCGTCCGCCCGGATGCGTTGTCGACGGTCCGCACCCGGGGATCCTCCGCCGTGAGCCGAGCCGCGACCGCCGCCGTCCCGTCCTTGGACGGGGCCACCGCCAGGACGACCTCGAGAGGCCCCGCGTACTCCTGCGCGAGCACCCGGCGGACAGCGGTCTCGAGGTGCCGCTCCTCGTCGAGGACCGGCATGACGACCGACACGCCCGGCCACTGCTGCCCGGCCGAGGGTTCGGAGGTCGGGTCGGCGAGCGGACGCGTCACCGCGTGGACGCTCCCTCGCCGATCACGATGCGGGTCAGACCGCGCCACCGGTCCGGGTCCGTGACGCCGCGACCGTCGACCAGGACCTTGGCCCCGGGAACGTCTACCGGCTCGAGCTCGCGGTACCGCGCGTGGTCGGCCTGCACGACGGCGGCCTCGACCGGCGTGGTCCCCAGGTGGTAGGGCTCGAACCCGAGGGCGGTCAGCTCGGCGTCGTCGTACAACGGGTCCTCCACCACGACGCGCGCGCCTCTGGCCGTGAGGGCCGCGACCGTGGGGAAGACACCGGAGAACGCGGTCTCCTTCACGCCGCCCCGGTAGGCCGCGCCCAGCACGGCGACGACCCTGCCGTCGAGCGATCCCATCGCGCGCTCGAGCATGCCGACGGCGTATTCCGGCATCGCGGCATTGGCCTCACGAGCCGCCCGCACGACCGTGGCCTGCGGATCGGTCCAGAGGTAGAGCCTGGGGTAGACGGGGATGCAGTGCCCACCCACCGCGATCCCCGGCTGGTGGATGTGGCTGTAGGGCTGCGAGTTCGACGCCCGGATCACGGCGTGGACGTCGATGTCGTGCGCCCCGGCGAACCGGGCGAACTGGTTCGCCAGGCCGATGTTGACGTCCCGGTAGGTGGTCTCGGCCAGCTTGGCCATCTCCGCGGCCTCCGCGCTGCCGAGATCCCACACGCCGTTTCCCTCCGGGAGGTCGGGCCGGTCGTCGAAACCGAGGACGCTCTCGTAGAAGCCGCGTGCCCGCCGGGCACCCTCGGCGGACAGGCCCCCGATCAGCTTCGGGTAGCGACGAAGGTCGGCGAACACCCGGCCGGTGAGGACCCGCTCGGGGGAGAAGACCAGGTGGAAGTCGACGCCCTCGGTCAGGCCCGACCCCGCCTCCAGCATGGGGCCCCATCGGTCTCTCGTCGTTCCGACCGGCAGGGTCGTCTCGTACGAGACCAGCGTGCCCGGTGTGAGGTTCGCTGCGATGTCCTTCGTGGCAGAGTCCATCGCCCGGAAGTCCGGCTCCCCTGTCTCCTCGTCGACGAACAGGGGCACCACCACGACCACGGCGTCTGCCGAGGGCACGGCGTCGGAGTAGTCCGTGGTGGCCCGGAGCCGGTCGTCGGCCCGGACGGCGGTGAGCTTGGCAGCGAGTCCGTCCTCGCCCGGGAAGGGCTCCACCCCGTCGTTCACGGAAGCAACGGTGGTCTCGTCGACGTCCACTCCGACCACGTCGTGGCCTCGATCCGCGAACTGGACGGCCAGCGGGAGGCCGATCTTGCCCAGGGCGATCACAGCGATCCTCACGACATGCCTCTACCGGGTGGGGGGCGGGGAGCCCGGATAGGCTACCCCGCGCCCGGCGGAGCGCCCGTCGAGGCGGGACAGGACAGGACGCCCGGTGTGAAGGTCATGAGCGTGGTCGGTGCGCGGCCGCAGTTCGTCAAGCTGGCGCCGGTCGCCGAGGCGTTCGCCCGCAGCAGCCACGATCACGTCATCGTGCACACCGGCCAGCACTACGACTCCCTCATGTCCGACGTGTTCTTCGCCGACCTGCGGATCCCGTCCCCGGACGTCCACCTCGGGGTGGGGTCGGGAAGTCACGGCGTCCAGACGGGATCGATGCTGGCCGCGATGGACACGGTGATCGACGAGCACCGGCCGGACTGGGTGCTCGTCTACGGCGACACGAACTCCACCCTGGCCGGGGCACTGTCCGCGGTGAAGCTGCACGTCAGGGTGGCGCACCTGGAGGCAGGGCTCCGCTCGTTCAACCGCCGCATGCCGGAGGAGCACAACCGCGTGCTCACCGACCACGCGGCCGACCTCCTGCTTGCCCCCACGAGGGCGGCGATGGGCCACTTGGACCGGGAGGGACTTGCCGCCCGGGCGGTCCTCGTCGGTGACGTGATGACCGACGTCTGCCTCCGGGTGCGGGACGCGGTCGCGGGGGGGCCGGTGCCCGACGCCGTGCCCGCCGACCTCGTCGGGCGGCCGTTCCTGGTCGCGACCCTGCACCGCGCGGACAACACCGACGACCCCGTGCGTCTGGGAGCCATCGTCGACGCCGTGGCGGGTCTGCCCGTGCCCGTCCTCCTGCTGGCTCATCCCCGTCTCGTCGCCCGCGCGCAGGAGCACGGCCTGGTGCTCGACCGGGGAGCGATCCGGCTCGGCCGGCCGCTGCCGTACCCGCAGATGGTCGCGGCGATCATGGCGTCGACGGGAGTCCTCACCGACTCGGGGGGCCTCCAGAAGGAGGCCTTCCTCCTCGACCGGCCGTGCACCACGTTGCGGTCGGAGACGGAGTGGACGGAGACCCTCGACGGCGGCTGGAACGTGCTGGTGGACGATCTTGCCCGCCTGCCCGAGGCGGTCGCCCGAGTCACGCCGGACGGTGCAAAGCCGACGCCGTTCGGGGACGGAGCGGCTGCGCACCAGGTCGTGCGCGCTCTGGAGTCCGGCGGCCCTGGCGACAGTCGTCCGCCGGCCCCCAATGATCACGGCAGCCGCGTAGGTGGGTGCTGAGCCAGGTGCATTCACCGCGGCACGCAACCATATGCGCGGCTGCCGTGATCATTGGGCCCAGCCGACCCGCACCCTGGTCGCCGGGCCCCAGGCCCTGCGACGGATCCGGCCGGCAGTCGTCAGCCGCAGGCGTCGGTCACGTCGGAGGTGACCGGCGAGGCCTCCTGGCGAACGGCTGCGGCAGCCGGTGCCGCTGGACTCGCGCTGTGCGAGGCGGTGCCCGGCACCGGAGCGTCGTCGCTCGAGCCCGCGACCGGGTCGTCCTGGGGGGCCTCCGCCCGGGCCTCTCCCGACGCCGTTCCCGCCGCGGGCCGCGCGCTGGCGGACACGGCGTCACGGACGGTCTCGCGGATGAGGTCGACGTCGGGGTCTGCCGGGGACACCAGGGGCGGGACGAACTGCACGGACGTCAGCTCCTGGGACTTGGCCCGCAGGGCCAGGTCCAGGAGCTCGCCCACCTGCGCCTGCGGGACGTCGGTCTCGAGCAGCGAGGTGGCCGTGGCTGCGAGCTCGGTGAAGTTGCG
>DASTQL010000210.1:0-5521 GCA_035761805.1 Jiangellales bacterium
ACGGGGGAGGCAACGCCCCGGACCGCGATTGAGGGGGTCGGTCCGGGGCGTTGCCCGCCCCCCGGACCGTTTCCGCTCGCGGGTGGGCGAGCCAGTCGTTCGAGGCAAGCGCACGAGACTCGCCCGCGTAGGCCCTGCCCGGGGGTCTCCCAGCTCCCCTCCGGCGCCAGGAGAACCCCGCGGGCAGGCGTGGCGTGGAGGGTCCAACGCCCCCGGGGGGCGTACTGCGGTGAACCCGCGCCCGTGCCGGACCAGGCTAGACGCGCGGCCGGTGCCGGGGGGCTCGAAACGCCGAACGACCCTCAACGCTGCTCCAGGTGGGTGAGGCGCGGGCGTCGAGGATCGCGCTTGGGACGGTAGGCCCACCATTCTGGATCCTGCACGGGTCGAAGGACCCCCGTTCCGGCCGCGCGTGCCTGCCTGTCACGACGCACCCGAGGGCATGTCGTCGTCGTCGCCGGTGCCGTACGGGCGCATCGCCGCGTCCAGCGACGTCGGCGCCCGCGTGAACAACTCCAGCCGCTCCACCCTGGCGCGCAGCTCGGTGACGGTCGCCTCGACCGCCTCGACCCGGGCGGCCAGGCGTGCGACCCGCCCGGTCACCGGGCCACCCCGGCAGCGATGAACAGGACCACGGCGAGGACGAGGCAGGCCACCAGGAGCACGGCCCGCCACTGGTCCCCGGTCACCAGTCCCGGCCGGTGGCGCGGGCAGCCTCCACGGCGGCCACGGTCGCGTCCAGCGCGGTGCCGGCCCGCGCGCTGGCCTGCTGCGCCGCCTCACCCGCGTACAGCAGGTCGAGCATGGCCTGCCCGATGTCCGCGGCGGAGGCCACGTCGCCGTCCACGGCGAGCAGGATCTCCCCCGGCAGCGCGTCCAGCGGCACCGCCTCCGGGTCGCGCTCGGCGCCCCACGTCATGCGGATCGTGACGGGGAAACCGTTGGCCAGGGTCAGCCTGGCCGTGTGGGTGGTCGGTACGTTGTTGCTCACGGTCGCCTCCTGGGGCGATCGAGGGACCGGTCTGCGGCTGCTATCCGCGGCCGGTCCCGCCTGTCCGGGGACCGTGACTGGCATACATCTGGCACACCGGCCCAAGAGAAAGGCCCCCAACCTTGCGTTTCCGCTGGTCAGAGGCCGTTAGGGCGTGGTGGGCGATACTGGTTTCGAACCAGTGACCTCCTCGGTGTGAACGAGGCGCTCTCCCACTGAGCTAATCGCCCGGACGCGTCGAGAACCATACATCACGGGTTCGGCCCTCTCCTTGCCGTTTCAACGCCTGACGACGTCGAGTAGGAAGGTCGGCGGGCCCCACAGCGCCAGGTAGGCGGCGACCCCGGCCACGAGGAGCAGGACCGCCACGACGCCGATGGCCTGGTTGCGGCGACGGCGTCGCGGGTCCATGGCGCGGTGGGTCATCTGGCGGGCCCGGTCCCGCCCCCAGACGAGCAGTCGGCGGGCCCAGTGGTACTCGGTGCCGAGGATGGCCAGGCCGACGAAGATGGCCGCCCACCCGGGGCCGGGGAGGACCAGCATCGCCACGCCGGCCAGCACCACGGAGCACCCGACGACGAGCACGGCGAGTCGCCAGCTGAGGTCCAGCGCGGGGTTCGCCGCCAAGGTGCGACGCCAGGCGTGGTAGCGCCGGAAACGCACGTGTTCGTCCGCTTCCGGCGTGCTCGTCGGGCGTGGCACCGCCCCAGCGTAACGAGCACCACGCGTCTCAGCGCGCGCCTCGACGTTTGCCCGGACGGAGCGCCGGGCAACAACGAAACCGGAACGGTGCCCCGGTCCCGGGGTCACTTCATCGGACCCGCGGAAGGTAACGGTCGATGGATCTGCCCGCCACGGTGACGCACGCGCTCCCGCTGCACCTGCTCAGCGCCGACGGCCCGGCGCTGCCGCTTGACGCCCAGCTGCGCTACCGCGCGAGCGACCCGCTCGCCGTGGAGGCGCTCTTCGACGCCGGGGTCGCCGAGCCGGTGCGCTGGGTCTTCTCCCGGGACCTGCTCGTGCAGGGGATGGACCGGCGGGCGGGCGACGGTGACGTGGTGGTGTGGCCGGCGGCCGGCGCTTCCGGCGGCGCCACCGTCCACGTCCGGCTCTCCTCCCCCGACGGCTCGGCGCTGCTCGAGGCGCCTGTGGAGGCCGTCCGCGACTTCCTCGCGGACACGTTCCGCCTGGTCCCGCTCGGCCACGAGGGCGACCATCTCGACCTCGACGCCACCCTGGACCAGCTCCTCGACCGCCGGTGAGGCGGGTCGTCCTCGCCCGGACGCCCGTGCGCGCAGGGTAGCCTGTCCGCATCCTGGACATCGGCAGAAGGCGCAGGCGTGACATTCACCCACGACGTCGAGCACTCGCTCGCCACCATCGTCGACCTCGTCAACACCGACCCGGAGAGCGCCGGTGACGAGCTGTTGCCTGGTCTACCCGAATTGGCCGACTTCGTGGAGCGGCACCAGGTCAGCGAGGTCGGCCGGCTGACCCGGGAGGACCTCGACGGCGTCCGCGAACTGCGCCCGCGGCTGAGGGCGCTCTTCTCCACCGACGACACCGCCGAGGCGGCGGCTCTGGTGGCGAAGGTGGTCGGCGATGCGACCGTCTCGCCGCGACTCACCGACCACGACGGCTACGACTGGCACCTGCACTACTTCGCCCCGGGGGCCCGCTTGGCCGAACACCTCGCGGTCGACGGTGGCATGGCCCTCGCGCACGTCGTCGTCGCAGGCGAGCTGGAACGGCTCCGGGTATGCGACGCTCCGGACTGCAGCAGGGTCCTCGTGGACCTCTCGCGCAACCGCTCGAAGCGCTACTGCGACAGCCGGACCTGCGGCAACCGGCTGCATGTGGCGGCCTACCGCGAGCGGCGGCGCGCCGCGCTGGCCGGCTGAGAGCCGATCGCGCCCTTCGTCCTCAGGGGTCGGGGTTCTCCCGGCTGCGCCGCTCGAAGGTCGTCGCCACCTCGACCGTCACGGGCCCCGGTGCTGCGGGCACCCGGTGGTCGTCCACCGCGTGCACGGCCTGCACGTCCCGCGTGGACGAGGTGAGGAAGACCTCCTCGGCCGTGCCCAGCGCCTCGAACGGGATGTCCTCCTCGACAGCGTCGGTCCACTCCAGCAGGAGCGCACGAGTCACTCCGGCGAGGCACCCGGTGGCCAGCGTGGGGGTCAGCAAGCGGCCGTCCACGACGAGGAAGACGTTGCTCCCCGTCCCCTCGCTCAGCCGGCCGCGTGTGTCCGCGAAGACCGCCTCCTCGGCGCCGACCGCATGCGCCGCGGCGAGCGCGATCACGTTGTCGGCGTAGGAGGTGGTCTTGAGCCCCGCCAGCGCCCCACGCTCGTTGCGGGTCCACGGCACGGTGGCAACGGCGGTCGTCGCGGGCCACGGGGCCAACCCAGAGACGGCGACGACCAGGGTGGGGTCGGAGTCGCCGCGACCGGAGCCGAGCGGGGCGATGCCGCCCGTGTACGTGATGCGCAGGCGCAGCCGGTCCCTCCCGTCGGCAGCCACGACGGCGCCCACGGCCTCGCGTACCTGCCCCGCGTCCGGTTCGGGCAGACCCAGGGCGCGCGCCGAGCGCGCCAGCCGCTCTACGTGCCGCCGCATTGCGAAGGGGACCCCGCCGACCACCTTCAGCGTCTCGAACACCCCGTCGCCCACGGTCAGGCCGTGGTCGTACGCGCTCACGACGGCAGCCTCGTCGGCGACGAGAGCCCCGTTCACCCAGGTCGTCATGTGCCTCCCTCGCCCCGGCTGGCCAACCCTACGAGGCGCTCCGCCTTGAGCTCGGTCTCGGCCCACTCCTGCCCGGGATCCGATCCCCAGGTGATGCCGGCACCCGTGCCGAAGCAGAGCCGGTCCCCGTCGACCCAGAAGGTCCGGATCCCGACCGCCAGCTCGGCGGTACCCGTGTCGGCGTCCACCCAGCCGACTGCGCCGCAGTAGGGGCCACGAGGCACCGGTTCGAGGTCCCCGATCGCGCGGACCGCCGTCGACTTCGGTGCGCCGGTGACCGAGCCCGGGGGAAACGCGGCGTCGAACAGCTCGACCCAGCCTGCCCGCCGGCGTAGCCGGCCGCTGACCGTCGAGACCAGGTGCACCAGCCCAGGGTGCTGCTCGAGGTCCAACAGGTCGCGGACGGCCACGGTCCCGGGTCGGCATACGCGGGAGAGGTCGTTGCGCACCAGGTCGACGATCATGACGTTCTCGGCCACGTCCTTGTCCGCCAGGTCCGCCGCGGTCCGGCCGGTCCCCTTCACCGGCGCCGACTCGACGAGGTCCCCGGTCCGGCGCAGGAAGAGCTCCGGCGACGCCGTCGCCACGTGCACGCCGTGCCCGGGCAGCTGCACCACCCCTCCGTACGGGGAGGAGTGGCGGGTCCCGAGCAGCCGGGCGAGCGGGACGAGGTCCGGCGACCGCCCCCACGCGTCAGGGAGGGGCGCGGACAGGACCCGGCAGACGTTGACCTGGTAGACGGCCCCGAGTTCGATCCGCCGGCGCACCTCCCGTACGGCAGCGGTGTAGGCATCGCGGTCCAGCGACGACGCCCAGGCTGTCGAAGGGGGCCCGGACCACGCCGGACCGGACGGGAGCGGCAAGCGACGCCAGCGGGCGAAGCGGGCCAGCCGCGCCGTCCCTTCGAAGGTCACGACGACGGCCCAGCGGCCCCCGGAGTCCAGGGCCGCGAGCTGGTCGGAGACCTCGAGCAGGCCGTCGGCCAGCCAGCCGCCGAGGTGCGCCACGGCACCCGACGAGGCCTCCCGGACAGTGCCCACGGGCCCGTCACGCTAGCGCCCTCCAGGTTTGGTGCGCCCGTCGGCGATGAGTTACTGTTTCCGACGCGCGCAGCCGGAGGACGATCACCGGCGGCGGCGTCGCACGCGGACGTAGCGCAGTTGGTAGCGCATCACCTTGCCAAGGTGAGGGTCGCGGGTTCGAGTCCCGTCGTCCGCTCGAGGGGGCCACGCAGGCCTCACCTCGGTGGAGTGGCCGAGAGGCGAGGCAACGGCCTGCAAAGCCGTCTACACGGGTTCGAATCCCGTCTCCACCTCGCACCAGCCGCGCGGGCGATTAGCTCAGTGGGAGAGCGCTTCCTTGACACGGAAGAGGTCACTGGTTCAATCCCAGTATCGCCCACCACCCGCAGACGGTCCCTGACCAGTGAAGACGTCGGTCACGCACGGTACGCCCGTGCGCAGCTCGAACCCCAGCGATGCTGGCCGGCTTGTCGGTTGCCGGCGGTTCGCTGACCGCTGGACGGCCCAGTCGCGGCATAAGAGTCCACTCATGTTCCTGCGGATCCTCCCGATCGGTCCTAGCCTCCTCACCGTGCAGGGCCGCGCCGGATCCCCTGGCCCACTTCGCCCCCCGAGTGGGTGCCCCGCACCTCCGGACCCCCGGCTCCCGTACGGTCGAGCCGGGGGCCGGTTCGGTTCCCGCTGCCCGCACCGCCGGATCCAGCCGATCTGATAGCTCGTCCGTGGGGTGAGGCACCGCCCGTACGGACGAAGGGAGCTGCGG
>DASTQL010000211.1:0-8512 GCA_035761805.1 Jiangellales bacterium
GAGCACCGACTTGAGGGCGTGGTAGACCTCCGCGCCCCAGCGCAGGGCCTCACGGAAGGTCTCCGCGCCGACCGGGGCGATCATGAACTCCTGGATGTCGACGTTGCTGTCGGCGTGGGCGCCGCCGTTGAGGATGTTGAACATCGGGACGGGCAGCGTGTGGGCGTTGGGCCCGCCCACGTAGCGGAAGAGCGGGAGCTCCGCGGAGTCGGCCGCGGCCCTGGCCACCGCGAGGGAGACGCCGAGGATCGCGTTGGCGCCGAGGCGGGACTTGGTGGGCGTGCCGTCGAGGTCGATCAGGGCCTGGTCGACCAGCCGCTGCTCGCTCGCCTCGAAGCCGAGCAGCTCCGGCCCGATCTCGTCGAGCACCGCCGTGACGGCCTGCTCGACGCCCTTGCCGCCGTAGCGGCCCGAGTCGCCGTCGCGCAGCTCGACGGCTTCGAACTGGCCGGTGGAGGCGCCCGAGGGCACCGCGGCACGGGCGATGGTGCCGTCGTCGAGAGCCACCTCGACCTCGACCGTGGGGTTGCCGCGCGAGTCGAGGATCTCGCGGGCGCCGACTGCGTCGATCGTCGCCACAGGACACTCCAAGGGGGTTGGGTTCCGGGTCGAAGCCTTCGGGGCGAGCCTAGCGGCGACCGGGGTTCCGGTCGGTCAGGCGTCGCCGGGGCGTGTAGTACGGAAGCAGCGCGAGTCCGGGCGCTCCCTGGTCGCCGGCTGCTCGAGCCTCCCGACCCCTACCATCGGCGGATGCGCGTCGCGATCGCCACGTTCGCAGCGATGCCGACGGAGTTCACCGACGACCAGCAGCTCGTCGGTGCGCTGGCCGCACTGGGAGCCGATGCCGTCAGCATCCCGTGGGACGACGCAGCTGCGGACTGGAGCGGCTTCGACTCGGTGGTCATCCGCTCGACCTGGGACTACACGCCGCGTCGGGACGAGTTCATCGCCTGGGCCGAGTCGCTCGGAACCCGTCTGCACAACAGCCCCGACATCGTCCGGTGGAACAGCGACAAGCGCTACCTTGCGGACCTCGCCGCGACCGGGATCCCCGTCGTCGAGACGGTGTTCGTCGCCCCCGGCGACCCGGTGCCGGACCTGGTCGGCGAGGTCGTGGTGAAGCCGACGGTCTCGGTGGGTGCGAAGGACTCGGGTCGGTTCAGCGAGCGCACCCACGACCAGGCGCTCGCCCTCGTCGAACGCATCCGGGGCAGCGGTCGTAGCGCGATGCTCCAGCCGTACCTGACGTCGATCGACGACGCCGGCGAGACGGGCATCGTGGTGCTCGACGGCCAGCCGAGCCACGTCCTGCGCAAGAGGTCCGTGCTCCGGCCGGACGAGGTCGCCCCCGTCCGTGACGACGCGATCGGCGCGGCAGAGGTGATGTACGACCCTGAGCTCGTGGTCGCCGGCACGGCCTCCCCGGCGGAGTTCGCGCTCGCCCGGACGGTCGTGGACCACGTCGCCGAGCGGTTCGCGTACGTGCCGTTGTACGGCCGGGTGGACATGGTGACCGGCGCCGACGGCGCACCGGTCCTGATGGAGCTCGAGCTGATCGAGCCGCACCTCTACCTGGACCAGGCGCCGGGAGCCGGCGAACGCGTCGCGACGGCGATCGTCACTCGGGCGGCACACCAGATGCTTCGGCCCTGATGACCTGCAGACCCGGCCCTATCCCCGCTGCCGCTCGGCGTCCCGGAAGGCTTCCGCCCACTCCCGTACGGCGTCGCGCAACGCCTGCTCGGGGTCGACGCCGGCCTCCCGTGCCTCACTCACGAGGCGCAGCAACTGAGACCCCACGTCCGCGGCCGCCGGCAGCGGCACCGTCAGCCCCGACCGCGCCGCTCTCGAGAGCAGCTTGGCCGCCAGTGACAGGGCCGGCAGCGCGGACGGCACCCCGTCGAGCGCGGACTCGCGGCCCTTCTCCGAGGCCTTGAGGACCTCCCAGTTCGCCTCGACGTGGGCGGCGCTGGGCGCGTCGACGTCGCCGAAGACGTGCGGGTGCCGGCGGACGAGCTTGTCCACGATCCCGGCCGACACGTCGTCGACGTCCCAGGGCGACTCGGGCCGCTCCTCGGCGATGCGCGCGTGGAAGACCACCTGCAGCAGCAGGTCGCCCAGCTCCTCGCGCAGGTGGTCGTCGTCACCTGCCTCGATCGCCTCGAGCGTCTCGTACGCCTCCTCGAGCAGGTACGTCGCCAGCGACCGGTGCGTCTGCTCGCGGTCCCACGGGCAGCCGCCCGGTGACCGCAGCCGGTCCATCACCGCGACGAGGTCGAGCAACCGGGCGCCCGGGGGGTCGTAGGAGCCGGTGAGCACCTCCACCTCGGGCACCGGCTCCCCGACCTCGACCCGCCGGGCAACCTCGGCCGCCACCGCGTCGACGAGCCCCGGGTCGCCGTCCGGCGAACCCAGCCACACCACCGGCGCATCACCCGCAGCAGCCAACGCCGCCTCCACCAAGCCGCGTCCCGACGGCTCGGCAACGACGGGCGAGACCCCGGCCGCCTCGAGCGCGGCGAGCTGGGGCTGAGCCGTCCCGGCGTACAGCACGCGCCCCGCCCGTACGGCGTCCCAGGCGTCAGCGCTGAGCAACCCCGGCGGCACCCGCGGCGAGGTGACCAGCAGGACGAGACGGCCCACCGCGGCTGCCAGGATCAGCCGTCCTCGGGAGCGGGCGGGACGGCGTCGGGCGGCGCCTCGGTCTCTCCGCCAGCGGGCTCCGAGATCGACCCGGTCGTGCGCTGCAGCGACGCCTGGTCCCAGCTACCGTAGCGCGGGTTTACCTCCACGCCCACCTCCTGGGTGATGGCGTCGAGCTCGACGAAGATCGCCTCGTCCGACCCCAGCGTCGCCAGCAGCTGCTGTCGCAGCAGCTCGTCGCGGACGGCCGGGCGCACGGACTCCTCGGTGAAGCCGTTCTGCGCGTAGAAGCCGCTCAGGTCGCCCCCTTGCTGGGCGGCGAAGTCGTCGAGGAAGCGGTCGATGTCGGCCTCGCTGACCGTGATCCCCTCGCGCTCGGCGAGCACGGTGAAGAGCTCGTGCCGGATCCTGCGCTCCAGCAGCGCCTGCTGCAGCGCCGTCGTGTCACCCGTCGGCGGCTGCGCCTCGGGCAGCGAGTCCGCGTACGCGACCACCTCGTCCTGCAGCTCACCCACGCTGATCCGCTGGTCGCCCACGACGGCGGCAGCGCCGATCTGCTGGGTGTCGCACGCGCCGAGCGCGAGGGCGGCGCCCACCGCGAGCGCGGCGGCGGAGACGCGACGGGTCCTGGTCACGTGGGTCCTCATCTTCCGGTACGTCCTCCGGCGGCGGACGGCCCGGCCCCGGACGCCGGGGTCGGTGCCGCCCCGGATCCTACGCGGGGGCCGCGGCGGTACGGGCGGTGCCCGCCGGTCCGCCCGCGCCTCGCCCTGCGGTGAGCAGGTCGGCTGCCGCCTCGGCGCCGACGAGTGAGGACCCGTACGTGAGGACGTACCGGTCGCCGAGCACGTCGGGCCCCGAGGGAAGGTCGTGGTCGACGACGACCAGGTCCGGCCGCAGGGCGCGCAGGGCCGCCACGGCCTCTCGCTGCCAGGCCCGGCGCCGAGTGGCGCGCAGGGCGACGACGAGCGGACGGGCGGCGTGCGACGTGGCGACCCGGACCGGGTCTGGGCCGTCCTCGTGCACCGTGACCACGACGGTGCCGGGCCACCGGCGGCGCAGCGGGGTACCGACCCCCCACGGGACCTGGCCGGCGGCGATGGACGGCTCGTCCTCCAGCTCGAGGACGAGCGGGTCGGCCGTGAGTGCGACCCGGCCACCTGACACGATCGCCCGCGCCGCGGCGCGTCGGCCGGCCTCGTCGTCGACCGGGACCGGCGGCACCGGGCGCCGCGACCACGCGACCAGCCGGTCGAGCCGCCCCACCGCCTCGGCCAACCTCCCGTACGGAATGCGGCCGTCGGTCACGGCGCGGACGACAGCGGCGACGACCCGCTCGACGAGGGCCCGGTCGGTGGAGTCGCCGCCTAGGCACAGCGCGTCGACGCCGGCGAGCAGGGCGAGGACGGCGCCCTCCTCGTGACCGACCGTCCGGCTGATCGCGTGCATGTCCATGCCGTCGGTCATGACGACGCCCGCGAAACCCAGCTCCCGGCGCAGCAGGCCGTCCACCACCGCAGGGGACAGGGTGGCGGGCAGGTCCGGGTCGAGCGCCGGCAGCCGGATGTGCGCGGTCATGACCACCTGGGCCCCCACCTCGAGCGCGGCCCGGAAGGGCACCAGCTCGCGGGCCTCGAGCAGCTCCCGCGAGCTGGTGACGGTCGGGACGGTCACGTGGCTGTCCTCGTCGGTCGCCCCGTGCCCCGGGAAGTGCTTGACCGCGGCCCCCACGCCGGCCGACTGCTGGCCCGCCACGAAGGCCGCCACGTGCCGGGCCACCAGCTGCGCCTCAGCGCCGAAGGCCCGGACGCCCACGGTCGGGTTGCGCGGATCGAGCTCGAGGTCGGCGACGGGCCCGAGGTTGAGGTCCACGCCGACCCCGCGCAGCCGTGCGCCCAGGGCGGTGGCGACGTCCCGGGTGAGATCGACGTCGTCGACGGCCCCCAGGGCGGCACTGCCCGGGAAGGTCGACCCCGTCGCCACGTCCAGCCTGGTGACGTCACCGCCCTCCTCGTCCACCGCCACGAGCAGGTGCGGGCCCGCGTCGTGGAGACGCCCGGTCATCTCCCGTACGGCGTCGTCCCCACCGTCCGGGTCGACGTTGCGGCCGAAGAGGACCGCGCCGCCGAGGCCCTCGGCGGCGAGCTCGAGCAGCCAGGCGGGTGGAGTGGTCCCGTCGAAGCCGGGAAAGACCGTAGCGAGGGCGAGCCGGCGCAGCTCCGCGGGCTGGTGGCCGTGGGGGCGGGCCATGTCAGCCCTTCACCGCCCCGGACACCAGGCCCGATGTCATCCGGTGCTGGACGATCAGGAAGAAGATCACGACCGGGATGGCGAGCATGGTCGAGCCGGCCATGATGGCGCCCCAGTCGGTGGCGCGGTTGGCCTCGGTGAAGGTCTTGAGCCACACCGGCAGGGTCTGGCTCTCCGGCCGGGTCATGACGACGAGGGCGAGGGTGAACTCGTTCCAGGCCTGGAGGAAGCCGAAGACCCCGCTGGCCACCAGCCCCGGGGCCAGCAACGGGAAGGTCACGGAGAGGAAGGCCCGCAGCCGGCTGCACCCGTCGACCATGGCGGCCTCCTCGAGCTCGACCGGGATGCCGTTGACGAAGCCGCGGAGCATCCAGATCGTGAAGGGCAGCACGGCCGCGATGTAGAGGAGGGACAGCCCGGTCACGGTGTTGAGCAGCTGCCAGCCCTCGAGCATCTTGAACTGGGAGATGAACAGTCCCTCGGCCGGGATCATCTGTACGACGAGGATGGTGAGCACGAAGGCCGTGCGGCTGCGGAACCGGAACCGGGTGACGGCGACCGCGGCCAGGAAGGCGAAGGCCAGCGCCACGGTCACCGTCAGGAGCGTGACTGCCAGGCTGGTCCGCAGCGCGGTGAGGAAGGTCCCGGACTCCCATACCCGTACGAAGTTGTCGATCGTCCCGCCGAGGGGCACGAAGGTCGGCTCGGGTGCGCGGATCACCCGTCCGGGCAGGAAGGCGCTGTTGACCATCCAGTAGACCGGGAACGCCCAGGCCAGCGCGAGGACGACTCCCAGGGCGTTCATTCCGGTACGGCGGAGGCCGCGGCGGGTGTCGCGGCGGTGCCGCCGGCCGCGCGTCGGGGCGGTGGCCGCTGTGGGGTGCGGGCTGGTGCCCGGGGCGACGACGCCGCTCGTGGTGGTCACAGCGCCTCCTGGGCCATCAGCCGGCGGATGTAGACGAAGGTGAGGCCCACGGTGAGCAGCAGGATGAAGATCGCGACCGCGGCGGCCATGCCGAACTGCCCCTCGCCGATGCCCAGCCGGTAGACGTAGGTGCCGATGAGGTTGGTCTCGCGGGTGATCCCTCCGGCGTCCTGGAGCACGAAGATCTGGGTGAAGACCCGCAGGTCCCAGATGATCTGGAGCAGCCCGACGATCATCAGGACCGGCTTGATCATCGGGACGACGACGTAGCGGAACCGCTGCCAGCCGCCGGCGCCGTCCAGCTCGGCGGCCTCGATCGTGTCGCTCGGGACCTGGGTCAGCGCCGCGTACGTGGAGAAGGCCACGAAGGGCACGCTCATCCAGACCACGATCACGGTGGCCACGAAGAAGAACGACAGCGGCTGGATCAGCCACGAGTGGCCCCCGAAGTCCAGCCCCATCTGGACCAGGAGCCAGTTCACGACGCCGTACTGGGTGTCGAACATCCACTGCCACACCGTGAGCGACGCGAGCCACGGCATCGCCCACGCGAGCAGCAGGGCGATCTGCAGGCCCAGCCGGACCGTCCGGCTCAAGGTGGTCATGAGGACGGCCAATGCCACGCCGATGACCATGGTGACGGCCGCGTTGACGAGGCAGAAGGCGATGGAGCGGGCGACGACCTGCCACAGGTACGGGTCGGTGACCAGCTGCCGGTAGTTGTCCAGGCCCACCCAGACCGGTTCCGCCCCGAACTGCTGCGCCAGCCCGTACTCCTGGAAGGACATGACGACCTGGCGCACCAGCGGGTAGCCCAGGGCGAGGGCGAGGACGGCGATGGCCGGCACCAGCAGCACGTACGGGAGCGGCTGACGGCGCCGGGCCGGTGGCGCGGCCGGGGGTGCCGCGGCCGCGGGCGCCGTCGGCGTGGTGGCGACCATCGGTCCTCCTCCGGGTCTCGTCGGGGCAGCCCCCTCCGTGATCATGAAGGGTGGTCCGTGCCGAGACACGGATCCTTCGTGATCACGGTGGGGGTAGTGGGGCGGACGACCCCCCGCCGGGGTCAGTTGAGGTCGGCGGTGATCCTCGCGTCGGCCTCGGTGGCGAGCTGCTGGACGTCTCCACCGTTGGCGATCGCCACGAAGAGGTCCTCGAGCACCCGGCTGCCCTCGACGACCGCCCACTTCTCGGCCGGCGGGGTCAGCTTCGCGTTGCTCGCGGCCTCGATGGCGGCCGTGGCGAACTCGTCGTCACCGAGCAGCGGCGCCAGCGACTCCTTGGCGGGGGTGAGGCCGTTCTCGGCGAACATCGTCTGGTACTCGTCGCTGAGCATCAGGGCGACCAGGCTCTTGGCCAGCTCTGGGTTCTGCGAGTTGGCCGACACCGCGATGTTGGAGCCGCCGAGCAGGACCGGCGCCGGCTCCCCCTCGGAACCGGGGAGGGCGAAGACGCCGACGTTCTCCATCATCTCCGGGCAGCCGATGTCCGCGTTGTCGATGCTCCACCGGACCCAGCCGGGGGCGGAGAGCATGCCGACCTCGCCGGCGCAGAAGGGCACCTGCGGGTCGGCCTCGTTGGCGTCCTTCGGGGCCGCGGACGCGTCGGTGAAGAGGCCTTGCACGGCCTCCAGGCCGGCCACCGACTCCGGGGTGGACAGGGTGCCCTGCCACTCGTCGCCCTCCTGGACGGCGAGGTCGCCGCCGGCGTCCCAGATCCAGGTGACCCCGTTGCGCCAGTCCTGGCCGGGCAACCAGAACCCGGAGAACGCAGCGTTGTCGGCGTTGGCCTGCTTGAGCGCCACCGCCGTGTCGGCAAACTCCTGAAGGGTGGTCGGGACCTCGAGACCGGCCGCCTCGAAGAGGTCGGTGCGGTAGAAGACGTACTTGGAGCCGGCGTAGTAGGGCACGGCGAAGAGCGTGTCGTCGACGCTGCCCGCCTCGACGAAGCCGGGCAGGAGGTCGTCGCCGCCGAGGTCCTCGTACATGTCGCTGATGTCGAGGAAGGCCCCGACGTTGGTGAAGGTCGGCGCCTGGGTGTTGCCCACCTCGACGACGTCGGGGGTCTCGGACTCGCTGGCCAGCGAGGTCGTGAGCCGCTCGACCAGCCCCTCCCACTGCTGCTCCTCGATCGTCAGCGTGGACCCGGGGTTGGCCTCCTCGAACTCGGTGACCAGCCAGTCCCGCATGACCTGCGGCGTGTCCGCGCCGTTGATCCACAGGCGGATCTCGGCGGGTTCGGGGGTCCCCTGGCCCTCTCCGGCGGCCGGCTCCGTGTCGTCGCCGGACTCGGAGCCGCAGGCGGCCAGGGCCAGTGCCGCGGCCAGGCCCGCGGCGAGGAAGCGAGCGCTCTTCACGGTGACGTCCTCTCGGTGAGGTCGGGACGGCGGGCCCGACTGTTAAGAACCTTTCCGAATATTGGCGCATCGGAAAGATTCTTTCCAGAGACTTAGGTCACGATCCCGTCACGGTTCGCCCGGCCGGCCCGAATGACCACGTTCACCACCCTCGCCGGGCCACCACGAGGCGTCCGCACCTGGTGGTGACCCGATCAGCCTGGTGATGGCCCCGGACACTGGGCGAGAGGCGGGCGCCGGTCCCGGGACAGGGGCCGCACGCTGATCATCAACGCCCGGGCCGGCACAAGCGCTCGAGATCACCGTATGGGGCGGGTGCCGGGGCGCGGGACCTGCACCCC
>DASTQL010000212.1:0-14087 GCA_035761805.1 Jiangellales bacterium
GTCGGCGTCCGCGCCGAACACCTGACGCAGCGCGTTGATCTCGGCGGCCGCGCTGCCGCCGCGGGCCGGGGTATAGGTCTCGTGCGACACGAAGACCGTGGCCGGCGCCATCTCGTGCCGGCTCGCCCCGCGCGCCTCGGCCTGGCGCACAACGTCCTCCATGACCTGGCCGATGTGCTCCACGTCGAGCCGCGTCGCGGGACGGCCGGTGATGGCGTCCAGCCAACGCTGCCAGGCCTGCGGGTCGACGATGCGGTAGGCGTACCCGAGCTCGCTCGGCGAGCGGTGCCGCCCATCGGGGACGGGTGTCCATCGGACGAGCGACATCGCGATCTGCGAGCCGAACCCTGCGGCCAAGCGCAGGGCGTGCCGCACCGGGTAGGCGCCGCCCTGGGAGAGATTGAGCTCCCCGAGCTCCGGGTCGGGCTCCTTGTAGTTCGGCACCGGCGGTACGACGCCGGTCTCCAGTGCCTTGATCGCGACGACGTCCTCGATGCCGGCGCCCATCGCGTGGCCGGTGAAGCCCTTGGTGTTGGTGATGACGATCGACTCCGCCTGGGGGCCGAAGGTGGAGCGCAAGGCATTGATCTCCGCCGAGGCGCTGCCGCCACGTGCCGGCGTGTACGTCTCGTGCGAGACGAACACGGTGGACGCGGCGACGTCGTTGCGGTCGATGCCGCGGCTCTCGGCCTGCCGGACGACATCCTCCATCACCTGGGCGATGTGGGTGACGTCCAGCCGAGTGCCGTGGAAGGCACTGTTGGCGGTGACGGCGCCCAGGACCTCGCAGATGGGCTGGAGACCGCGCTCGCGTGCGGCGTCGGCGGACTCGACGACGAACGACGCCGCGCCCATTCCGACGATCATGCCGTGGCGGCGCCGGTCGAACGGCGTCGCCGCGTCCTCGACCGAGTCGTCGGTCGCAGCGGCGCCGGAGGCGAGGAAGCCGGACGCGACCCAAGGGAGCAGCGTGTCCGTGGTGACGTCGTCCGCGGAGACGACGACGACCCGACGGCAGCGGCCGGCCCGGATCCAGTCCTCGGCGAGCGACAGCGCCTGCGTCGTGCTGGCGCACGCGGCGTTGATCTGCGTGTTCGGCCCGCGGGCACCGATGATCTCGGCGAACTGCGAGTGCCCCATGGACAGGCAGCGGAACAGGAACCGGCGGTCGAACGTGAAGGACTCCACCTCCAGCAGGTGCCGCAGCTCCGCGATCCGCCGGTCGACCTCGGGCAGGGCGCTCTCCCCTCCCTGCATCCGTGCGCGTACGGCCTCCAGGGCCAGCAGCTGCTCGCGGCGGCCGCGGTAGGTGTAGTACTTCTCCAGGTCGTCGGCGAAGGAGTCGTAACCCGGGAACGCCGACGCGAAGATCACCCCGGTGTCGTCCCGCAGCGCGTCGGGCAGGCCCCAACGCTCGGGCAGGCTGGAGCCCAGGGTCGTGGTCTTGTACCGCATGACGAGCGGGATGCCGGCGTCCCGCAGGGCGTCGAACCCGACGCCGATCGCCAGCCGCGTGACGGCGTCGAGCGCGGCGTCGCGGGCGGCGTCGACACCGAACTGGGTGACGACGTCCAGCGGCGCGTGCCGCCCGGCGAGCTTGACGACCTCGGCCTCGTCGTCGATGGTCTCGAACGTCGGGTCCCCGGACTCGCGCTTGACCAGCCGGGTGACCCGCAGGTCCACCATCTGCCGGCGGAACTTGTGCGGGATCGTGTCGATGAACTGCTGGCCATCCAGGATGCGTTGCAGGTTCTCGTCGTCGAAGACCTGCTCCACGCCCGGCAGACCGAGCGCTGCCCCGGTCACGACCACCGGCTCCGGCACGGCCGGAGCCGTGGGGACGGGGGCGTCCGGGCCAGCGGTCGCGGCCGGCGCTGCACCGCCGTACACCCGAAGACCCTGCTCGAGGGCGTCGGCGAAGAGTCGGCCGAGCTCGACATACCGGTCGGTGGTCATGGGGGTCCCCGGGGGAGGAGGGGGCGTGGCAGTCGCCGCGTCGGGTGCGCCGGCCGCTGCCCGGGCAGCAGCCACGGTGGCCGGGGCAGGTGCTGCAGTGGCCACAGCCGTGGGCTCCGGAGCGGGCGGGGTCGGAGCTGGCTCCCGTGCGGCCGGGTAGCCCAGCCCCGCTGCCCACAGGCCGCAGAGCGCGGCGTTGAACGACGGGACGTCGCCGTTCTTCGGGTGGTTGGTGAAGAGGGCCAGGACGTCGTCGTGTCCGCCCAGCACGTCCTCGACGAAGCCGTGGAGGGCCTTCTTGGGCCCGACCTCGACGAACACCCGGGCCCCCGCCTCGTGCAGGGTGTGCAGCCCGCGGACGAACTGCACGGGCGAGGCGACCTGGCGACCCAGGATGTCGAGCATGGTCTCGGTGTCGGCGTCGGCCGGGTAGAAGTCGCCCGTGACGTTGGCGACGATCGGCAACGTCGGTGCGTGGACGTCGAGGCGGCGCAGCGCAACCCTCAGCGGCTCGCTCGCGGGCGCGACGATCGAGGTGTGGAAGGCATGGCTGACCGGGATCCGCGCGGCGTTCATCCCGGCCGCCTGGAACGCTGCGACGGCGCGCTCGACGGCGTCGGTGGCGCCGCCGATGACAGCCTGGCTGGTGCTGTTGATGTTGGCGATCACGACGTTGCCGGCGATGGTGCCGACGATCCTCTCGATCTCGGGCAGCGGACCGAAGACCGCAGCCATCGCCCCGTTGTCGTCCAGCGACAGCGCGGCCATCTCGTGCCCACGCGCGCTGACGGCCTCCAACGCGGCGTCGAACGTCATCGCACCGGCGGCGACGAGCGCGCCGTACTCGCCGAGGCTGTGGCCCATGACCATGTCGGGTCGCACGCCGTACGCGTCGAGCAGCCTGGTGAGCGCGGCGTCGGTGGCCAGGACCGCGGGCTGGGTGATCTCGGTCTGGAGCAGCTGCTGCTCCAGCTCGCGGACGGCGGCCGGGTCGTCCTGGTCGATGAAGATGTACGAGGAGAGCGGGCGGCCAAGCAGCGGGGCCATGATCCGGTCGGCCTCGTCGAAGGTGGCGGCGACCACGGGGTCGTCCGCCCGCAGGTCCTTGAGCATGTTCACGTACTGCGAGCCCTGGCCGGTGTAGAGGAACGCGACCTTGGGAGCAGGCCCACGGCCGACGTGGATGCCTTGCGCGCGCAGCATCTTCCACATCGCCGGCGCGCCCGAACGGAACGCGGTGACGGCCTTGCCGGCCTTGGCCGCCAGGTCTGTGGCGTCGGCGAAGTCGATGGCCACCCGGACGGCCGCGCCGGCGAGCGCGGGATCGGGCGGCCGGGGGGGAGGTGCGGTGCCGACCGCCGCGGCGGCGGCGACCTCCTCGAGCTGGGACAGGACGTCGGCGTCGTCGCGCCCGCCGAGCACCAGTGCGCCGCGGAGCGGCGGCCGCGGCGCTGTCGGCGCGGCCGCGGATCCCGCGACCGGTGCAGTGACGGCCGTACCGGGCACGTCGGCCGCGGCGAACGTCCGGGACGCGCTGTCGGGACGGTGCCGGCCGGGGACGTACTCCTCCAGCACTGCGTGGTAGTTGGTCCCGCCGAAGCCGAAGGCGCTGACCCCCGCTCGGCGGGCGCCCTCCGGGTCGGCCGGCCACTCGCGCCGCTCGGTCGTGACCCGGAACGGGGTGCGGTCCCAGTCGACGTTGGGGTTGGGGTCCTGGAAGTGCAGGCTCGGGGCGAGCTGCTTCTCGTGCAGCTGCATCACCATCTTGAACAACCCGGCGGTGCCGGCGGCCGCCTTGAGGTGGCCGATGTTGGACTTCACCGAGCCCAGCGCGATGGAGCCGGGCGCGGCGCCCGAGCCGCCGAAGACCTCACCGAGGCTGGCCAGCTCCGCTGCGTCCCCGACGCGGGTGGACGTGCCGTGTGCCTCCACGGCGGAGGCGGCCGCAGGCTTGACCCCCGCGTTGGCCCACGCGCGTTCGACCGCGAGCTTCTGACCGACAGGGTTGGGTGCCGTGATGCCCTTGCCCTTGCCGTCGCTGGAACCGCCGAGACCGAGCAGAACGGCATAGATGCGATCGCCGGCCCGCTCGGCGTCGGCGAGCCGCTTGAGGACGAAGAGGGCGCACCCCTCCCCCATGACGAAGCCGTCGGCGCCGGCGTCGAAGGGACGGGTACCGGTCGCCGACAACGCACCGATCTTGCAGAACTTCACGAACGCATTGACGCCCATGTTGCGGTCGACTCCACCGGTGATCGCGGCGTCGTACTCGCCCGCGACGAGGCCCTGGACGGCGGCGCTCATCGCCGCCAGTCCCGACGCGCAGGCGGCGTCGGTGGTGAAGTTCGGTCCGCGGAGGTTGAACAGGTTCGAGACCCGCCCCGCCATGACGTTGGAGAGTTCCCCGGGCATCGTGTCCTCGTTGATCACCGGGTAGTCCGCGAGGAAGCCGCGCCGGAACTCCTCGACGACGGCGGCGCGTACGTCGGGCGGGAGGGCGCCGAACGACGGTGCCGCGTCGAGCGCCCGGACGTACTCCGGGACGTGGATCCGCAGGGTGGTCTGGTAGTGCTTCTCCCCACCGATGGCGTTGCCGAAGATCACCGCCACCCGCTCGGGGTCGACGTCCCAGTCCGGCCAGCCGGCGTCGACCATGGCCGCTCGGGACGCGGCGACGGCCCACTGCTGACCCTGGTCCATCTGCGCGGCCACCGTGGGCGGTATGGGCAGCCGCCACGCCCGCGGCTCCCAGGGGAACTCGCGGACCCAGCCGCCGATCTTGCTGTAGGTCATGTCCGGCGCGGCGTGGTCGGGGTCGTAGTACAGCCCCGGGTCCCACCGCTCGGGCGGCACGTCGCTGATGGAGTAACGGCCGTCGCAGATGTTCTGCCAGAACGCCGCGGCGTCCGGAGCATCCGGCATGATCGCCGCGATGCCGACGACGGCGATCGGGGTGCTGGGCTGGTCGTTCATGGCAGTGTCCTTCGGTACGTCAGGAGCTGACGCGGTCGTAGAGGACGTCGGCGACGGCGTCCATGTCGGCGAGCAACCCGGCCTGGGCCGCCCGTACCTGGTCGAGCGGCAGGCCGGCCGCCAGCCGTCCCGCGGCAGCGGGGTCGGTTGCCGCGCCAGAAACCCAGCGCACACCTTCCTCGGCCACCCTGTGCGCGGCTTCGCGGGCGAAGACGCGGCTCACTGTGGCGAGCCCGGCGGCGTCGAACCTGCGGTCGGTCTTCTCCGGGAGCCGGTCCTCGGAGGCCGCGACGGCGCGGCGGACCAGGGCCCCGGCCGACTCCGCGTACGCGATGAGCTCGCCGAGCCGCAGGAGCACGTGCTGGTTGCGGGTAAGCCGCCCGGCGCGGCACGCCTCGAGGACGCTTCCCAGGCACTCCTGCGCGAGCGCGGCCACGTCCGCGCCGACGGTCGGGTGGGACGCGTGCAGGGTCCGGAGCTGCGCTGCCGCGTCGAGGTAGTAGGTGCCCCGGCTCTTGAGGTGGTGCTGCCACCGATCGCGGGCGATCGTCATCTCGAGGATCTCGGAGGTGCCCTCGTAGATCGTGGTGATCCTGACGTCGCGGCGGATCTTCTCCACGATGTACGGCCGGGTGTAGCCGTAGCCGCCGTGGGCCTGGATGGCGGCGTCCGCTGCGGCGACGCCGGCCTCGGTCGCGAGGTACTTGGCGATCGCGCCCTCGGTGTTGAGCGCCCCGTCCACGCCCTCGCCACCGTCGATGCGGGTTGCGGTCTCCTCGACGAACGCGCGGGCGGCCTCGAGCCGGACGACGTGCGGCACCACCAGCTTGTGCGTGTAGCCCTGCTTCTCGCTGAGCGGGGCGCCGCCCTGGATCCGCTGGGCCGAGTAGCGGATGGCCCGGTCCATCGCCTCCCGGCCCCCGCCGAGCCCGAAGGCGGCGACCATGAGCCGGGTGTAGCCGAAGACCTGCTGTGCCTGCACGAGTCCGCGCCCCTCGACCCCCCCGACCAGGTTCTCGACGGGGACCACGACGTCGTCCAGGAACAGGGCGGCGGTGTTGGAGAGCCGGATGCCGTGCTTGTCCTCCGGTGGGGCGGTGGAGAAGCCCTCCGTACCCTTCTCGACCACGAACCACGACGGCCCACCCGGCGACATGGCGAGCACTGTGCAGGCGTCGGCGATCGTGCCGTTGCTGATCCACTGCTTGCGGCCGGTGATGCGGTAGCCCGTGATCTCGCCGGACTCCTCGTCCCGCACGGGCACCGCCACCGTGGTCATGGCGCCGAGGTCGCTGCCCGCCTCGGGTTCGGTCGCCCCGTACGCGAAGACCAGGCCCTGCTCGGCGATGCGGCCGAGCCAGTCCTTGCGCTGCTCCTCCGTGCCTCCCATGAGGACCGGGTCGCTGCCGAGGAAGGTGGCGAAGACCGACGTGGCGACCCCGATGTCGACCCGGGCGAGGCGCTCGCAGACGCGGTAGGAGTCGAAGGCGTTGCCGCCCATCCCCCCGTACTCCTCGGGGATGAAGACCAGCTGCACCCCCAGCGCGTCGCTGCACATGGCGCGCACGGTGTCCTCGGGGCAGGAGTCCTCGTGATCGAGCTCGAGCACGCGACCCTCGGGCAGCTCGGCCTCGACGAAGTCGCCGAGGGCCTCGAGCATGAGGTTGAGGGTCCCGAGGTCGAGCCCCTCCCCGCCGAGGTGAGCGGTGCTGTCGGTGGGCGACGTCATGGCGAGGTCCCTTCGGACGCTGTGGTGGGTCCGGTCGCGGGGAGGCCGTTCCCGGCAGGGCGGACCGAGCGCAGCAGCACCTCGGAGACGTCGGTCACCTCGACGTCCTCGGGTGCCTGCCCCTGCTGCTGCCGGAGCGTCACGCCGTCGGTGAGCATGACGATGCAGAACGGGCAGGCAGCGGTGACGAGGTCGGGGCGCAGGGCCAGCGCCTCGTCGGTCCGGTTCTCGTTGACGCGCTGCCCGATGGTCTCGTCCATCCACATCCGAGCGCCGCCGGCGCCGCAGCAGAAGGAGCGCTCCGAGTTCCGCGGCATCTCCGCCACCCGTGTCCCGGGGACGCTGCCGAGCAACTCGCGTGGCGGCGCGAAGACCCGGTTGTGCCTGCCGAGGTAGCAGGCGTCGTGGTAGGTGATGGTCGCGTCGACGGGAGAGACCGGCCGAAGCCGTCCCTCGGCGACCAGCCGGGCGAGCAGCTGGGTGTGGTGGACAACGTCGTAGTGCCCGCCCAGCTGGGGGTACTCGTTGGCCAGGGTGTTGAAGCAGTGTGCGCAGGTGGCGACGATCGTGCGGGCGCCGACGGCGTTGAGGGTCTCGACGTTCTGCTGCGCGAGCATCTGGAAGAGGAACTCGTGCCCCATCCGCCGGGCCGGGTCGCCCGTGCACGCCTCGGCCTCGCCGAGGACCATGAACGAGACGCCGGCGGCGTCCAGGAGCTCGGCCACGGCCCTGCTGGTGCGCTGCGCCTTGTCGTCAAGTGCGCCGGCGCAGCCGACCCAGAAGAGGTACTCCACGTCGTCGGGCAGCGTGTCCTGCCCGTCGGCGCCCAGCACCCGGACGTCGAAGGGCAGCTCGGCCGCCCAGTCCATGCGTGCGCCGGCGCCCCGGCCCCACGGGTCACCGGCGTGCTCGAGGTTGCGAAGCATCGGGTTCGCCGACTCGGGGAAGGCGCCCTCGACCAGGACCTGGTAGCGGCGCATGTCCACGATGTGGTCCACGTGTTCGATGTCGACCGGGCACTGCTCCACGCAGGCGCCGCACGTCGTGCAGGACCACAGCACGTCGGGGTCGATGACCCCGCCCGCCTCGGCGTCGCCGACGAGCGGTCGTTCCGCCTCCCCCCGTACGGTCGCGGGCAGTGCCGCCCGGGCCTCGTCGCCGTCGGCGAGCAGGTAGGGCGCCTTGGCCAGCGCGTGGTCGCGCAGCGACATCACCAGCAGCTTGGGGGAGAGCGGCTTCCCGGTGTTCCACGCCGGGCACTGCGACTGGCAGCGGCCGCACTCGGTGCAGGTCGCGAAGTCGAGCATCCCCTTCCACGTGAAGTCCTCGATCACACCGCGGCCCATGAGGTCGTCCTCGCCGGGGTCCTCGAAGTCGACCGGCTCGCCGCCGGAGTGCACGGGCAGGAGGGGCCCGAGGGCGTTGGGTCGGCGGGATAGGGCGACGTTGGGCGCCGCGGTGATGATGTGCAGGTGTTTGCTGTGCACGACGATGACCAGGAAGACGAGGATCACGGCGAGCGCGAGGAGGATGCCCACGGTCTCGATGACCTCGTTGGCCTCCTGGCCGAGCGGTGCGAGCAGGCTCGCGACCCACTCCGAGGCGAAGGCGCCGCTGTCGAACGGGAAGACGCCGGCGTTGACCTGCGCGCCTCGGTAGAGCAGCAGGCTCGCGACGACGGCGACGATCATGCCGAGGACGACCCACGCCGCGTCCAGGTGGGACCCGAAGAAGCGGGACCGGCGTCCCTCGCGACGAGGGGAGTGGACGATCCGGATCACCGCGAAGATGGCAACGGAGACGAGCACGAGGACGGCCACGAGGTCCTCGAGGAAGCCGAGCCACGGCTGCTGCCCGATGACGGGGATGTGGAAGTCGCGGTCGAACAGTGCCCCGTAGCCCTCGAGCACGGTGAGCATGAGCAGGATGAAGCCCCAGAAGGCCAGCACGTGGGCGATGCCCGGGACGGTCCAGGTCAGCAGCTTCCGCTGCCCGAGGACCTCGACCAGCTCGGCCCTGACCCGGGCCCCGACGCCGTCGGTCCGGCCCGGCTCCACCGGCTGGGCGGCCAGGCCGAGCCGGTAGAGCATCCAGAGCCGGCGGCCCGCCAGCCAGAAGGCGACCGCGGTCATGGTGAGGCCGATGGTCAGCCGAAGTGTCACGGTGCCTCCCCCGGGCGGTCCCGGTCCGGTGTCCTAGCCCTTGCGCTTCTCGACCTCGGTGATGAGCGCCGGCAGCACCGCGTGGGCGTCGCCGACCACCCCGAGGTCGGCGATGCCGAAGATGGGCGCCTTGGGGTCCTTGTTGATCGCCACGATGGTGCGCGAGCCCTGCATGCCGGCCCGGTGCTGGATGGCGCCCGAGATTCCGCTCGCGAGGTAGAGCTGTGGCGCGACGGTCTTGCCCGTCTGGCCGATCTGGAAGTCGTGGCCGTACCAGCCGAGGTCGGTCGCTGCTCGGGAGGCGGCGACCGCCCCGCCGAGTGCGTCCGCGAGCCGCTCGAGCATCCCGAACGCCTCCGCGGAACCCATGCCGCGGCCACCGGCGACGACGACCGCCGCGTCCGCGAGGTCGGGCCGACCGGTTCCGGTCTTGGGCGTCCGGCCGACCACACGCGCCCCGCGGGCCGCATCGGTGAGCTGGACGGGGAGTGCCTCCACGGCGGGCTGGGTGGGCGCTGCCTCCGGGCTCACGGCGTTGGGTCGGACCGTGATGACCGGCGTCCCGCGGACCACCTGGCTCTGCGCCGTCCAGCTGCCCGAGAAGACCGACTGGGTGACGAGTGGCCCGCCGTCCCCGGCTGTCACGTCGATCGCGTCGGTGACGATCCCCGACTCCAGCCGTACGGCGGTGCGCGCGGCCACCTCGGTGCCCTCCGGCCCCGACGTCACCAGGACGGCCGCCGGCGCGGCGTGCCGGACCGCGGTGACGAGCACGTCGGCCTTGGGGGCGACGAGGTACTCCTCGAGCTCCGGGTCGTCGGCGACGTAGACCCGCGTAGCCCCGTACTCTCCCAGCAGGGCGGTGGTCGCGTCGTCGACGGCGCCGCAGACGAGCGCTGCCGGATCGCCGAGCCGGCGGGCGAGGGTGAGCAGCTCCAGGGTGGCCTTGCGGACCACGCCGTCGCTGCGTTCGACCAGGACCAGGACCTCGGCCACGGCGGTTCTCCTTCGTACGGGCGGTGCTTGCGGTCAGAGCAGCTTCTGGGCGACGAGGAAGTCAGCGACGCGCACGGCGGCGTCCCCCTCGTCGATGACGACGGTGCCGGCCTGGCGCGGGGGCTGCGGGGCCACCGCACGGACGGCGGTGGCGGCGCCGGCCACGCCGACCGACGCGGGATCCACCCCGAGGTCGGCCAGCGTCCACGTGGTGACCGGCTTCCTCTTGCCGGCCATGATCGCCTTGAAGGACGGGTACCGGGCCTCGCCGGTCTGGTCGGTCACCGAGACGACCGCGGGCAGGGAGGCCCGCACCTCTTCGGTGGCGGTCTCCCCGTCACGCCGGATCGTGACGCCGTCGTCGGTCACGGTCAGGGCGCCGGCGAAGGTCAGCTGCGGTACGCCGAGGCGGTCGGCCAGCATCGCCGGGACGACCGACATCTCCGCGTCGGTGGACGCCATGCCGCTCAGGACGAGGTCGAAGCCGATCCGCTCGACCGCATGCGCGAGCACGAGCGAGGTGCCGAGGGCGTCGGAGCCGTGCAGTGCCTCGTCGCTGATGTGCACGGCCCCGTCGCCGCCCATGGCCAGGGCCTTGCGGAGCGCCTCGACGGCCCGGGCGGGGCCCATGGTCAGGTACGTGATCGTGGCGGGCAGCCCCTTCTCGACCAGCGAGACGGCCTGCTCCACGGCGTACTCGTCCAGCTCGGAGAGCCGGCCCTCCACACCGGTCCGGTCGAGCGTGTGGTCGTCGGCGTACCGCCAGGCGGCCGTGGGTTCGGGGACGTGCTTCACCAGCACCACGATCTTCATGGGCCCTCACTCGTCTCGTCTCGCCACGTACTGCCGCTTGGCAACGACGCTACGGGAACGCATCGGACGCGGACAGACGCCGAAGGGCCCGGCAGGGTCCGGACCTTCGGTCCTTACTCGTCGGTAACCAGCGGCCGACTCACCGTGCGCCAGGTCACCCGCTCGGGGTGGCGCCAGGTCCAGCGCCGATCACTACGCTGCCGCCAACGGCCCCGTTGGCAGGGCCCCGCAGGAGAGCGAGACCTCGATGTCGTTCGGTGACGTGCTGTGGTTCATCATCATCAGCTTCCTGTTCGTCGCCTACCTCATGGTGCTGTTCACGATCCTCGGCGACCTCTTCCGGGACCGGGAGACCAGCGGGTGGGTCAAGGCGATCTGGGTGATCGCGCTGATCTTCGTGCCCTTCCTGACCGCGCTGATCTACCTGATCGCGCGAGGCGGCAGCATGGCCGAGCGGCAGGCCAAGCAGATGGAGGAGATCAAGGCCGCCCAGGACTCCTACATCAAGCAGGTCGCCGGCTCCGGCAGCTCGCCGGCCGACCAGATCGCGCAGGCGAAGGCCCTGCTGGACTCCGGTTCGATCACCCAGGCCGAGTTCGACGCCCTCAAGGCCAAGGCGCTGTCCTGACCCTCCCCACGACCTAGGCCCGAACGACCACGTTCACCACCCTGGCGGTGTCATCACGAGGCGTTGGGGCCTCGTGAAGGCCCGAGCAGCCTGGTGGTGGGCCAGGGCTGGCCCACATGAGCACCACGGACCCGGTCGGCGGAGAGCGGGTGGCCGCCTGGGCGAACTCGCGGGCGGGCACGCCCAAGGGCTGGCCGACCGTCGACCGAAGGCGGGTTCGAGCCACGACGGCCGCGCACGCGGGTACCGGCCCGCGGCACGGCCTCGTCGATAGGGCCCACGCCGGCGCGGGCAATCGATCATGAGACGCTCGGCCGTGACCACCCGCGGACAGTCAGACGGCCCGGCAGGTGGGCGATGCGATCCCCAACAAGCTCCGGAGGCCATTTCTGGCAGCGCAAGGCGGTACGGCGGCAGGGTTGTAGGGCGAGTCGTGAGTAGTGTCACCCCGACCAGCGGTCAGGCTTCTTGGCGGCGCTGGCTGGTAACGTGATGGACGCGGCCCACCGACGGGTCGTCCGCGGCGCTGTGACGTGCCGTCGGTCCGAGCCCGGCCCTCAGGGTCCCGGAGCAGGAGAGGCACCTCGCCGCCCCCGCCGTCCAGGCGTGGCGGGCGGCCGCATGTCCGGAAGGAGAACCCTCGTGCACGAGGACGACTTCGGTCCCTGGGACGACTGACCCCACGGAACCGACACCCAGCGCCCCTGGCCCCCCGTGGTGCCGGGGGCGCGCCGCGTCCCGGACGATCCGGGGCGTGGACCCCGACGAGGTCCCGCTCGCGCTGGCTCGCTCGGCGTATCCGCGGCATGGGCTCCGTGGCGCATCCCCGTCATCCTCTCGCGCATGCTTCGAGTTGGCCTCGCCTCTGCGGGTGGACGGTCTGGAAACCGTGGGCTTCCTGGACGTCACCGGCGATGAAGTACCCGGTGCGCCTGTCAACGGCGAGTTCGGCACCCTCGCGATTCCGGTCACAAGGATCGGTACGCCGTCAAGCCGGGCATGGCTCCGTTCGTCGTGTGACGAGGCGAGAGATCTTGCCTCCGTCCGGCGACCGGCGGATGGTGGGTGCGGGGGTGCAGATCGATGCCCGGTACGCGTGCGGCCCTGGTCGTGGCCAACGAGACATATCGGCACGCCGATCTTGCTGAGCTGGCGGCGCCGCGCGCCGACGCGAGGCTGCTCGCTGACCTGCTCGCCGATCCGTCCGTGGGTTCCTTCGACGTCCAGGTCCACCACGACCTGGCCGCGCAGGAGATGCGGGTGGCCCTGGAGGCGTTCCTCGCCGACCGGCGGCCCGACGACCTAGCCGTCCTCTACTTCTCCGGCCACGGCATCAAGGCGCTCTCCGGTGCTCTGCACCTCGCGGCAGTGGACACCGATCCACGCCTGCTCGCGGCTACCTCGCTGCGCTGCGACTTCGTGCAGGGACTCATGGCGGACAGCCGCGCCCGGCGGATCGCCCTCTTCCTCGACTGCTGTTACGGCGGGGCCTTCGTCCACGGCATGACCGTCAAGTCAGGGCGCGAGGTCCACGTGCGGGACACGTTCGCCGACCTCGACGACGTGGACGACGGCCGGGGACGCGTGATCATCACGGCGTCGACCGCTACGCAGTTCGCGTTCGAGGACGGGCACCTCCGCCAGGGCGACGTACCGGCGCCGTCGCGCTTCACCCGCGCCGTCGTGGCCGGTCTGGCCGACCCGGCGACCGACCGCAACAACGACGGGTGGATCGGCCTGCACGAGCTCTTCCTCCACGTCGAGGACTCCATGCGGCGGGCGGGTGACGAGCAGAGGCCGCAGATGTGGGCGCTCGGGGCACAAGGGGACATCCGGCTCGCGCGAAGCCCGGGAGGGATGTCCGGAGGCGCGTCGGAGGCGCAGCGGCTGGACGACGTGGAGGCGCTCCGCCTCCGGCTCCGCGACGACGAGGTACGACGCGCCGTCGACGCGTACGTGGAGCTACAGGGCTTGACCGACCACGCCGCGACGGCCGTCGCCGAGGCCGCCGTCCACGCCCTGGCGGACGCGAGCCTCGTCCTCGTCCCCGAGGAGCTCGACCTGGGGATGGTCCCGTCCGGGATCTGGACCGCGCCACGTCACGTCTCCGTCAGCGGGCTCCCGCTCGCGCGCATGCTGGCGGTCGAGACGTCGGACCCCTGGCTGTACGCCGAGCGGGAGGGCGACGTCATCCGCGTCCGTGCCGTCCCGCCGGCGCCGGGTCGCCACGAGGGGCACGTGCGGTTGACCAGCCCTGTCCAGGAGCGGCGCGTGCGGGTCGTCGTCGCGGCGCCCTCGGTGCCTAAGTCCGCTGAGGACGACGAGTCACGGGCGGACGCGCCTCGCCCGCACGCCCCGCCGTGGGCGGAGATCGGCCTACGGGTGCTCGCGCGGGTGGTTGACCTCATGATCTTCTTCGTGGGCTTCGGCGTGGTCGTCACGCTCACCGAGTCGGGGGCGCCGGCGGCCGAGCCGGATGGCTCGACGGAGCTCACCCCGGCCGAGTGGGCGGGTCTGCTGGCGCTCGTCGCCGTTTACGGCGTGTACGAGATCGCGTGCGTGGCTCGCTGGGGGCAGACCCTCGGCAAGAAGCTGGCACACGTCCGCGTGGTGTCGGCCACCACGCTGCGCCCACCCGGGCTGGGGCGGGCGACGATGCGTTGGTTCGTCCAGCTGCTCGCCTGGGCCACCTGCATCGGCGCTCCGATCCTCTACCTGAGCCCGTTGTGGGATCCGGCACGCCGCGGGCGGGGGTGGCACGACCTCTCCGCCGGGACCGTAGTCGTCGCGGCGGATCGGTCGGCCACTCCCTGACTGTCAATCGCTGCCC
>DASTQL010000213.1:0-4994 GCA_035761805.1 Jiangellales bacterium
TCGCAATGGGTGCCGGCCGCGTTCATGCCTCACCGACTAATGCCGCTGTTCCCGGGCGCCCGCCCAATAGGAAAGGCGACGTCCGGCACGGACGTCGTCGCCACGCTCGGTCCACTCGGCCGCGTTGGACAAGCGATTTCCCACGACGGGCGCGGGTTGTGTACGCTCATCTGGCGCAGCGCGCATGCCCCAATAGCTCAGTCGGTAGAGCGTCTCCATGGTAAGGAGAAGGTCTACGGTTCGATTCCGTATTGGGGCTCTGCGGCGGGGTAGCTCAGGAGGTCAGAGCAAGCGGCTCATAATCGCTGTGTCGCGGGTTCGAGTCCCGCCCCCGCTACCATCGCCGGCCGCGTGGCCGTCCTCCGTGGCCGGAGGGCGTACCACGGGTCGGCTATCCTCGTGGGGTTGGTCCCGTACGACGTCGCCGAGAGAGGCTCCCGTGGCCGCCAAGACCACCGACATCCGCCCCAAGATCACGATGGCCTGCACGGTCTGCAAGGAGCGCAACTACATCACCCGGAAGAACCGGCGCAACGACCCCGACCGGCTCGACCTGAAGAAGTTCTGCCCGCGCTGCCGGACGCACACCGTGCACCGCGAGACGCGCTGAGCTCGTCACGACCTCCCCGCAGGGTCGCCCCACGACGTCGGGGGGCCCCGTCGGCGTCCCCGGCCGGCGCGGGTGGTCGGCGCCACCACGGACCGCTAGCGTCGCGGCCATGCCGCTCGACGCCTCCTTCGCCGGCCGGACCTACCCGCCGACCGCCCCGTACGAGGTCTGCAGGGAGAAGATCCGGGAGTTCGCGGATGCGATCGGCGACCCGGACCCCGCCTACCGAGATCCCGAGGCGGCCCGCACCCTCGGCCATCCGGACGTCGTGGCGCCGCCGACGTTCGCGGTGATCGTGGCCTTCCGGGGTCTCGACACGATCATCGGGGACCCCGACCTGGGGCTCGACTACAGCCGGGTCGTCCACGGCGACCAGCGGTTCAGCTACCGCCGCCCGCTGCGGGCCGGGGACCGGGTGACCGCGACCGCGGTCGTCGAGACCGTGCGCAGCCTCGGCGGCAACGACATCCTCGGGGTCCGCTGCGACCTGGCCACCGAGGACGGCGAGGCGGTCGGCTCCGCCTGGTCCACGCTCGTCGCGCGAGGGGAGGGCTCGTGACCCCCACGTACGACTCGGTGGAGGTCGGGACCGAGATCCCCGCGCAGGAGTTCGTGGTCACCCGCGCGAACCTGGTCCGCTACGCCGGCGCCTCGGGTGACTTCAACCCGATCCATTGGAACCAGCGCTTCGCCACCTCCGTCGGGCTCCCCGACGTGATCGCCCACGGCATGCTGACGATGGCCCTGGCGGGCCGGGCGCTCACCTCGTGGGCCGGCGACCCCGCGGCCCTCGTCGAGTACGGGGTGCGCTTCACCCGGCCGGTCGTCGTCCCCGACGACGAGACGGGCGCGCGGCTGCAGGTCACCGGGCGGGTGGCGGAGAAGCGCGACGACGGGACGGTCCGGGTCGACGTCACGGCCACGTCCGGTGGGGACAAGGTCCTGTCGCAGGCGCGGGCGGTGGTCCGGCTGCGCTGAGCGGCGACCGGCCCGACGTAGGCTCTGCTCCCGTGCCCGAGACCCTGGACACCCGTCTGGCGGACCTCACGACGCTCCGGTTGGGCGGCCCGGTGGGTCGGCTGGTGGAGGCCACGACCCCCGAGGAGCTGGTCGAGGCCGTCGCCGCGGCCGACGCCGCCCGTGAGCCCTGCCTGGTCCTCGGTGGGGGCAGCAACCTGGTCGTGGGCGACGACGGCTTCCTGGGCACCGTGGTGCGCATCGCCACCCGCGGCGTCCACGTCGACTCCGTCGACAGCTGTGGCGGCGCCTCGGTCCGCGTGGCCGCCGGCGAGGACTGGGACGCTCTCGTCGCGCGCGCCGTCGGCGAGGGCTGGGTCGGCGTCGAGGCGCTGTCGGGGATCCCCGGCCTGACCGGTGCCACCCCCATCCAGAACGTCGGCGCCTACGGCCAGGAGGTCGCCGACACCGTCTCCCGGGTACGGACGTGGGACCGGGCCCAGCGCGCGTACCGGACCTTCGCTGCGGCGGACTGCGGCTTCACCTACCGGGACAGCCGCTTCAAGGGGACCGACCGGTGGCTGGTGCTCGAGGTCGTCTTCCAGCTCCCCCTCGGCGAACGGTCAGCCCCGGTCCGGTACGCGGAGCTGGCGCGGCGCCTCGGCGTCGAGCTCGGCGACCGGGCGCCCCTGGCCCAGGTGCGGGACGCCGTCCTGGCCCTCCGGGCGGGCAAGGGAATGGTCCTCGACCCCGACGACCACGACACGTGGAGCGCCGGGTCGTTCTTCACCAACCCGGTGCTGCCGCCCACCCTGGTACCGGAGGGGGCCCCCACGTGGCCGCATCCCGACGGCAGGGTCAAGACGAGTGCCGCTTGGCTGATCGAGCGCGCGGGCTTCGGCAAGGGATACCCGGGGCCGGGAGGCCGGGTGGCTCTGTCGGGCAAGCACACGTTGGCGCTCACCAACCGGGGTGGGGCGTCGACCGTGGACCTGCTGGCGCTGGCGCGCGAGGTTCGGGACGGGGTACGCGACCGCTTCGGCGTCGAGCTGGTCAACGAGCCGGTGCTGCTGGGTTGTTCGCTGTGACTCGCCGGGGTACGCGTACGGGGCCGCCTCCACCGAGACGGCCCGTCTCGCGGTCACCAGCGGATCAGGATGTAGGCGGCGACGACGAGGTCGTAGCCGATGCACAGGGGGACGTACCACCGCGGGATGACGGTGTCCAGCGCTTTCGGGTGGTGCACGGAGTCCCACAGGGCGTGTCCCGCGTAGCCGGCGGCCAGGACCCACGCCGAGCCGGTCGCGAGGGCGATGGTGGCGAGCGCCCCGTGGGCGACGATTCCGACGTACTCGGTACGGAAGGCCCGTACCCGGCCGTCCTGCAGTGCGAACCCGAGGTAGACGCCGGCGATCATGGCGAGTAGGACGGCGAGGAAGCCGAAGGCGTCGTCGGATGACAGCAGCGCCGGGATGACCATCGTGCCTGCTCCCAGCACGCCGCCAAGGGCGACCACGGTGAGCCAGCCGTTCCTGGTGTCGACGTCGAGGGCGGCGGGGAGCCGCAGGACCCTGTTGTGGTGCTGAGCGGTCTGTGTGTCCACGGTGGTCACCTCGCACGCTCGAGGGCAGGCGCCGCGGTGGATCCCTGCTCCTCCATGACCGTGACCCGGGGTGTGCGGAAACCGGCGACCATCAGGCCGATCGCCGTCACGGCGAGCAGCAGGACCGCGGCCATCGCGGCGGGAGTCGCCTGGAACCCTCGGTATCCGACCGGGAGGGCGTTCGCGACGAAGGCGAGGCCGGCCAGCACCGCTGCGCAGCCGAGCCAGCGGGCGAGGACGGCGCGACGGAGCATGGCCACTCCGAGCAGGACCAGCGTGATGCCGACCATGGTGTAGAAGAAGCTGTTCACCCCCCACTCGAGCCAGCGGACGGCCTCGGCGTCGGCGAAGCGCGCCGTCTTCTCCTGTCCGGTCGCGCCGGCCCAGCCGTCGACGGCGTGCTTGAGTGCCACGCCGTCGACGGCCTGGAGCACGGTCACCGTGGCCGCGCTGATGATCACGGCGCCCACGGCGAGGTGGTCCGTCGCGGTCGCTGGTCGAAGCGCAGTCATTGCCCGGTACAGCACGACGAAACCGGCGAGCATCGTCAGGGCAGCCGCGAGCTGGGCGTAGTGCACCCAGATCCAGTCGGTGCTGGCGGCGTACTCGGCGAACACCGCGGCGTGGTCGTTCGGGTCCTCGCGATGCGGGTGGAACGTCGTGACGATGCTGTTCGCGACGCTGCCACCCACGACGAGCGCGCCCGCGAGGACGAGCGGAGCCCGGTGTCGAGCGGGCGCGCCGGGCGTGACGAGACTGTCCATGGTGTCCTCCGTCAGGTGAGGCTCGACCGGTGCGGTCGGGCCGGTGGGGATGCGTTGGTGTCGGGCCGGGGCAGGACCTCGAAGTGCGCCATCATCCCGGCGGCGTGGTGCTCGAGGATGTGGCAGTGGTACATCCAGCTGCCCGGTCGGTCGTCGGGCAGCCAGGCGATCCTGACGCGACCGCGGTCCGGGACGTTGACGGTGTCCTCCCAGCTCAGGTAGCGCGGCGGGGCACCGTTGACCTGGAGGACCTGGAAGAAGAAGCCGTGGAGATGGAAGGGATGGTCCATCTTCGTGTCGTTGACGACGTCCCAGACCTGCAGCTCGCCGGCGCGCACCGGGTCGGCGTGGTGGTGCCTCTCGCCGTTGACGAAGAAGTCCACGCCGCGGCGGAGGCTGCGCTTGCCGCCGAGACGGACGGTGCGGGTCACGGGTGCGTCGACGGGTGCGAGCGGCCGGATCGGCCGCAGGGTGGACGGGATGGAGGCACGGGACGGCCGCTGTGGGCCGACGGTGACGGTGGCGTACCGGCCGCCCTGGTCGGAGACCATGCCGCGGGAGTAGGGCAAGGCCTCGAGGGCGACCTCCGTGCCCGGATCGAAGGGGCCGACGGCTAGATCGGCGCGCTCCGCCGGAGCGAGCAGCACCTCCGTCGCCAGCACCGGGGCCGTGAGCAGTCCGCCGTCGGTCCCGAGGATGCGGAACTGGCGGCCGCCGACGGTGAGCCTGGCGTAGCGAGAGCTCGAGGCGTTGACGAGGCGCCACCGCTCGACCTGGCCACCGGCCATGTGGATGCCGGCGTCGCTGCGGCCGTTGAGGAGCAGCAGGTCGCCACGGCGGCCGTCGTGGCGCTGCTTGATCCCACCGAACCGCGCGAGGTCCCCACGGCGGTCGAGCTTGATGTCGTCGAGCACGAGCACCCGTTCGTTGTCCACGGCGGGCTCGTCCGGCCCGCGGACGACCAGGGCACCGTAGAGCCCCTTCTCGAGCTGTTCGGTCTCGTTGGTGTGCGGGTGGTACCAGAAGGTCGCGGCGTCGGGCAGCTCGAACTCGTAGTCGA
>DASTQL010000214.1:0-11152 GCA_035761805.1 Jiangellales bacterium
TAGACGATGGCGGCGACGGACCCGATCAGGTTGAGGAAGTTCAGCGGGTAGATGACGACCACGTTGACCGCAAGGGCGATGCCCACGACCGCCAGCCACAGGGTGCGGGTGCGCTTGCCGGCGGCGGGGAATGCCTCCGGCCGCGCCCGCAGGACGTCGAACAGGGCCCACGCCTTCAGGCCCAGGGACGCCACGGTCAGGACGAGCAGGACCAGCGTCTGGAAGGAGCCGAAGACGTCGAGCACACCCAGAGCCTACGACTCCAGGACGGAGAAGGCCCCCGCGACCAGTGGTCGCGGGGGCCCTCCGTGCGCCGGATGCGTCAGTTGCCGACCTTGTCGGCGGCAGCCTCGACGGCCTCGGCAGCGGCCTCGGCGGTCTTGCTGGCCGAGGTGGCCGTGGCCTTGACGGCGCGCTTGGTGCTCGCGGCGCTCTTGCGGACCGTGGTCCGGGCGCCCTTGGCCTGCCGGGTCGTGTTCTGGACCTGCTCCTCGAGGCGCTCGGTGGCGGCCTGACGACGGATCCGGTCGACCAGGATCTTGCCCCGGCCGGCGAGGACCACGTACTGCTCCTCGACGTCGTCGCGGGTCTCGGTCACGAACTCCTCGACCTGCTCCAGCAGCGCCTTGACGCGAGCCGGCACCTCGGTGCGCAGGGTAACGACGTCCTGGGGCAGTGCGACGGCGCGGTCGGCGACCTTGACGGGCGCCTGCGTGGCGCGGTCCTGGAGGACCTGGACGCGGCCCGGGACCTCGCGCAGCGCGGCGACGGCGAGGTCGATCGCCCCGGCGACCGCGTACAGCGGCGTACGGGGGTCGTCGAGCTCGGTCGACGCGGCCTTGCGGCGGTTCTTGGTGGTGGTGGCCATGTTGTTCACCTCTCGTTGGAATGGGCGTTCTCGCGGCGGAAGGACTCGTAGATGTCGAGCAGGACCTGCTTCTGCCGCTCGGTCATCGTGTGGTCGGCGAGGACGGCGGTCTCGACCGAGCGGTCGGCCGACGGCTCCTCGATGAGGCCGGCCCGCACATACAGCACCTCTGCGGAGATGCGCAGCGCCTTGGCGATCTGCTGCAGGACCTCCACCGAGGGCTTGCGCAGCCCTCGCTCGATCTGGCTGAGGTAGGGGTTGCTCACCCCGGCCTGCTCGGCGAGCTGGCGGAGGGACAGCTCCGCGCTGCGGCGCTGTTCCCGCAGGTACTCGCCCAGCGAACTCACCTTCACCCCGGCCATGACTCCATGATGCTAGCCCGGAGCAAGCAAAGCAAGGCCATCCGGCCGTGATGCTACTCACAAGTAACCATTACGGCACCGATGTTTCACCGATCGGACATTGTGGAAGACCGCTAGCCACCAGCATCCGAACGGTTCGTCCGTCCCGCGTTCAGCGGCTCGTGCAAGGCTCCCGACGTGACCGACCCGCACTCCCGGCTGGCCCGGCGCCTGACCACCTCGGACGCCGTCGTCCTCGGTCTCGGGGCGATGGTCGGCACCGGTGTCTTCGTCGTGTGGGCCCCCGCCGCCGATCGGGCCGGTGCCTGGTTGCTGGCCGGCCTGGGGGTGGCCGCCGTGGTGGCCTTCTGCAACGCCGCCTCGTCCGCGCAGCTCGCGGCGGTCCACCCGCAGTCCGGCGGCGCCTATGTGTACGGAAGGGAGCGGCTCGGTCCCGCGTGGGGAGCGGCGGCGGGCTACGCCTTCGTGGCCGGCAAGGTGGCGTCCTGTGCGGCGGCCGCCCTCGCCGTCGGCACCTACCTCTGGCCCGACCAGGCCCGGGCGGTGGGGGTGGTGGCTGCCGTGGCGGTCACCGCCGTGAACCTCGCGGGGGTCACCAAGACGGCGCGGACGACGCGGTGGCTGCTTGCCGTGGTCCTCGCGGTGCTGGCCGGCGCGGTAGCAGTGGCCCTGGGCGGTGACCGCCCGGACGCCGGGCAACGCTCAGGGATCGTCGACACGGTCGGGCCCCTGGACGTCCTGGGCGCGGCGGCCCTGCTGTTCTTCGCCTTCGCGGGCTACGCGCGCATCGCGACGCTCGGCGAGGAGGTGCGCGACCCCCGGCGGACGATCCCCCGCGCCGTGCTGATCGCCCTGACCGGCGCGCTGTGCCTGTACCTCGTGGTGGGTGCGACTCTCCTGGTCGTCCTGGGCCCGGACCGTACGGCGTCGACGACTCGGCCGCTCGTGGAGCTGGTCGAGGTGGCGGGGCCAGAGTGGCTCGCGCCGGTGGTCGTGGTGGGGGCAGGGATCGCAGCGCTCGGCGCGCTGCTCTCCCTCGTCGCCGGGGTGAGCCGCACCGCCTTCGCCATGGCGGCCGAAGGAGACCTGCCCCGGATGCTGGATGCGGTCCACCCGACCCGCAAGGTGCCACACCGGGCCGAGGTCGTCGTCGGCGGGGCCGTGGTGGCAGCGGTCCTCACCGGCGGGCTCGTCGGCGCCGTGGCCTTCAGTGCCTTCACCGTGCTGTTGTACTACGCCGTCACGAATGCCGCTGCCCTGCGCCTACGGCCCGACGAGCGGCTGTGGCCCCGCGCCATCTCGGTCGTGGGACTCGTGGCATGCCTCCTCCTCGCCGCCACCCTGCCGCCCGCCACCGTCGCCCTCGGGCTCGGCTGGCTGCTCGGCTGCCTCGCCGTACGGGCGGTGGTGCGGTGGCGGGCGGAAGCGGTGGGGCGGTAGCGGCTCCAGGCCGGCGCTCAGGGAGCGGAGCGCGGCGTGACGAGGAGGAGCGCGGCGGCGAGGACGCTGAGGAGGATCCAGACGGCGGCCATGATGACCGCGAAGGTCTCCAGGTCGGGGTCGAAGAAGGCGGGCACGGCGGTCAGCGCCGCAGCCAGCCGGGACACGATGACGACGACGCGGGCCCACGCCGTGCCGCGCCAGGCCCAGGGGGCCGAGAGGATCGTCGCCGCTGCGAGGACGAGCAGCAGCACGGGCTGGAAGCCCTGACCGAGCTCCCCCAGCGAGACGAGGGCGTCGCCGGCGGCGAGCAGGACGGCGAGGACGACCCCGACCCGGGCGGCGCGGGAAGCACCGTGGGTTCGGGTGAGACCGGCGGCGGTGGTGGACATGGGTTCTCCTCCGTTCGGTGGCGGCGCTCCGGTTGGAGCTGACCGACACCGTCGACCCCGTGGGCGCCCGGCGCATGAGGCGGCAACCCCGCGCCGCTCTGCCTCAACCGGGAGATCTCCCGGTACGAGTAGGGCCGTGCACCCAGGCGCAGCCGCCGGCCGGCGCGATAATCAGCGCATGCCGCCCGACGGGGTCGACAGCCCGGCGATCCGGGTCCTGCTGGCCGACGACCACCCAGTGGTCCGGCGAGGGCTCGCGGCGCTGCTGCAGACCCTTGACGGGGTCGAGGTCGTCGCGGAGGCGGGGACCGGTGAGGACGCCGTGCGCGAGGCCGGGCTGACCCGGCCCGACGTCGTCGTCATGGACCTGCGGATGCCAGGCGTCGACGGGGTCGAGGCGACCAGGCAGATCGTCCGGAACCGCCCCGGCACAGCGGTGCTCGTCCTGACCATGTTCGACGAGGACGCTCTCGTCGCCGACGCCTTGCGGGCGGGGGCGCGCGGCTACCTGCTCAAGGGCGCCGAGCAGGACGAGATCGAGCGGGCCCTACGGGCGGTCGCATCCGGAGATCTGATCATGAGCGGCGCGGTCGCCGGCCGGGTGCTCGGTGGCGTCTCACCGAGCCATCGGACGTCGGTCCTGTCGTCGCTCTCGCCACGCGAGCTGCAGGTGCTGGACGTCGTGGCAACGGGGGCGAACAACACAGCGGTGGCCGCGCGGTTGGGGCTGGCCCCGAAGACCGTGAGCAACCACATCTCCTCGATCTTCCTCAAGCTCGACGTGGCCACGCGCGCCGAGGCCGTGGTCCTCGCCAAGGACGCGGGGCTGGGACGCGGTGGCTGACCGGGGCGCCACGGCGCCGGAGGAGGTCGGAGCGCGCCCCCCCGCCCACGGGTGGGTGGTCGCCTCTGTGGTGTCCGGCGTCGCCCTCGTGCTTGCGACGGCCGCGGGGGCGCTGGCCGCCGGGATGAGCTGGCGGACCTTCCTGGACGCCTACGTGTCGTCCAACCTCGTGATCGGGGTCGCCCTCCTCGCGTCGGGTGCCCCCATCGCGTGGTTCACCCGCAACGTGGTGGGCTGGCTCTTCGTTGCGAGCGGCCTCGGGCACCTCGCGACGGCGGCCGCCACCGCCGTCGAGCTGTACGGCCTGGGAGCTGACTGGCCCCTGCCCGTCCTCGAGGCCCTCTCGACGGTCTCGACGGGCGCATGGCAGGTCGGGGTGGGGATGCTCTTCCCCCTGGCCGTCCTGCTCTTCCCCGACGGCCGTCTCCCGTCCCGCTGGTGGGCGCCCGTCGCGTGGCTCATCGTCGCCAGCGGCGCCTTCCACGTCGTCTCCGGCGTCATCAGCACCGGGTCGGTGCTCGACGAGGGCGTGGACTCGATCCTGTCCACGGGCAGGGACGTGCCGCGTGAGCTCGAGGCGGCAGTGGGCACGGTCGGCTCCGTCGTCTGGCTGCTGGCCGTCGCCGCGCTCGTCGTCCGCTACGTCCGCGGGGACGAGCGCACCCGCCGCCAGCTCATGTGGCTGGTCCTGGCCCTCCTCGTGGTCACGGTGCTGAACTGGCAACGCTTCACCACCGGAGACGGACCCGTCGTCTTCCTCCTGTCGGCGCTGCTCGTCCCCGTCTCCATCGCCATCGCCATCGTCCGCTACGAGCTGCTGGACATCCGCCTCGTCCTCTCCAGGACGCTCCTGTACGGGCTGACGCTGGCGGTCGTCGTCGCCGCATACGCCGGCCTGGTCGCGGCCGCGTCGCTCGTGGTGTCGGCCGCTCAGCCGGCGGTGCCGATCGGTGCGGCGATCGTCGTGGCGATCTGCTTCACGCCGGTGCGCCTGGCGCTGACCAGGGTCATCGACCGGGCCTTCTACGGGACGCGGTCCGACCCCGCCCGGACGGCCCGGCGCGTGGGTGAGCACCTGCGGCGCGACGACGACCTCGGGGGCGTCCTCACCCAGACGCGGGCGGCCCTGCGGCTGCCCTGGCTCGCGCTGCGCCGGGTCCCGGACGACGTCGAGCTCCTGGTGGCCGGCAACTCCGACGGCTCACCGTCGGTCGAGATCCCACTGAGCTTTCGGGGGGAGGTCGTGGGCGCGCTGGTGGTGGGGCTCCGTCGCGGCGAGCGGGAGCTCCACGACGCCGACCGGCGGACCCTCGAGCTCATCGCGACACCGGTGGCGGTCGCCCTGCACGCGCTGGCCCTCAGCGAGCAGGTGCGGCTGGCCCGGGCCGCGACGGTCGAGGCCGGGGCGGCGGAGCGGGTCCGGCTGCAGCGGGAGCTGCACGACGGCCTCGGCCCGACCCTGACCAGCGTCACCTTCCGGGCCGACGCCGCGTCCAACCTGATCCGCACCGATGTGGACGGGGCAGAGCGGCTGCTCGGCGAGGTGCGCGCCGACCTCCGTTCAGCGCTCGACGACGTGCGTCGGGTGGTCTACGGGCTGCGGCCGATCGAGCTGGACGACCTCGGCCTCGTTGGAGCGGTGCGCCAGCGGCTGGCGGCGTTGTCCGGCGAGCCGCCCCACGGCGTCGCCGTCGAGCTGGACGCACCGGACGACCTGCCCGCGCTCTCACCCGCGGTGGAGCTCGCCGCCTACCGCATCGTCGGCGAGGCGGTCGCCAACGTCCTACGCCACTCCGACGCCAATCGCTGCCGGGTCGGCGTGTCGGCCGGCGACGACCTCGTGGTCCGCGTCCGGGACGACGGCACGCCTCCGCAGCTCTGGCGATCGGGGGTGGGGCTCCGGTCGGTCTCGGAGCGCGCCGAGGAGCTGGGAGGGTCCGCCACCGCCGGACCGACCGCCGACGGCTGGGAAGTCGTCGCACGGCTGCCGCTGCAACCCGCGATGTCCTCGGGTGCCGGGCCGGTCCTCCCGGAGGAGCCGATCCCGGCCCAGCCCAACCGATCATCGGCACTCGATCCGGGCACGCCCGCGGGGCCGGGGCGATCCGCCCACCGGTGATCAACCAGTCGCACGAGCCCGGCCGGCCGGCGGTTCACCAGTCGACGGCGTGGACCTCCCCGACCGGCCGCCCCCCACCCAGTACCGGCTCGCGGCCGATCTCGTCGAGCACCGGGTGGTCGACCCCGAGCCGCCTCAGCGCAGCCGCCATGACGACCGGCCGGGCCCGGGCGCCGCCGTCCTCGACCTTGACGGCGACCGCTCGCCCGTCGTCGAGGCCCACGGCGTAGACGGCCTCCGCGCCGGCCTTGCCGAAGAGCCCGGGCACCGCCCGTACGAGGCGGGCCTCGTCCCGCGTCGTGCCGCTGGTGAACTCGGGATGGGCCTGGATGGCGTCCACGACGCGCCGCCCGGGGGTGCCGGGCTCGGCGATGGCGAGGGCCCGGAAGGCCCGCGCGAGCCCGGTCAGCGTGACCGCGAAGAGCGGGGCGCCGCAGCCGTCGACACCGGTGTGGGCGACCGGTTCGCCGGCGAGCTCGGCCAGGGTCGCGGCGATGGCCTGCTGCAGCGGATGCCCGGGGTCGGGGTAGGAGTCGGTGGGCCAGCCGTTGACCGCGCAGGTGGCGAGCATGGCCGCGTGCTTTCCCGAGCAGTTCATCGCGATCGGGCTGGGGTCGAGGCCCTGGCGGCCGTAGGCCAGCCGGGCCAGGTCGTCCAGCGGCCACTCGGGCGGGGTCAGCAGTGCCGACTCGTCCAGCCCGGCCGACGCGAGAATCCGCCGGACCCCGGCGACATGGAACTCCTCCCCGGAGTGGCTGGCCGCGGCCAGCGCGAGCAGCTCGCCATCGAGGTCGAGGCCGAGCCGGAGCATCGCGGCGGCCTGCACCGGCTTGTTGGCCGACCGCGGGTACATCGGCACGTCGATCTCGCCGACCGCGAAGGCGGTCCGCCCGTCTGAGGCCAGCGCAACGGCCGAGCCGCGGTGGCGGCTCTCCACGAACCCGGACCGGACGGCCTCGGCGACGACGGGCAGCACGGCGGCGAGGCTAGCCGTGGCGACGAGCGCGCTCGTCGCCGACCACCCGGACCAGCCCGCGGATCCGCTCGAGGTGGTCGCGGACCGCCCGGAGGTGGTCGTGCAGCACGCCCGCCGCGGTCCTGATCTCGTCGTCGCTGCGCTCGGTCAGGCTCGGTACGGAGTGCTCGGCGACCAGCTCCCGGACCTCGTCGCGGCCCGCGCGGTCGCCGTCGTCGAGCGCCTCGAGCCCGGGGTCGTCGACCACGATGCCCCGGCGCTCGGCCTCGGCCAGCGCCAGGTCGAGCCGGCCCCCGAGCAGGTCCTCGACGTAGCCGAGCGACTCCTCCTCCGTCTGCGCCTCGGCGAGCAGGAGGTCGAGGTCGTCGGTCGACAGCTGGACGACGCCCGCTGCGAGATCCTCTCCCTCCTCTCGCGAGCGGTGGCGGCCGGATCTCATCGTCTCTCCCGGACGCCGAGCATGGCGGCCGCCTCGGGGCCCGCGAGCGGTGGGCGCTGGGCCAGCGTGGCCAGCTGCGCCGCGCGCTGCACCAGCTCGGCGTTGTCGCGGACCGGCCGGCCCTTGGCGAAGGTGATCGTGTCCTCCATGCCGACCCTGAGGTGCCCGCCGGCGGCCAGCGCGGCGAGCGCCACCGCGAGCGACGTCCGGCCGATGCCGGTCGCGCTCCAGCTCGTCACGGCGTCGGGCATGGCCTGCACGGCCGCCACGAGGGCGGCGGCCGTCCCGGGCATGCCGCCCGGCACGCCCATGACGAGGTCGCAGTGCACGCGCCCCCCGTACGGGAGCCCGTGGCGGTCGAGCAAGCGGTGCAGGGCGGCGACGTGGCCGAGGTCGAAGAGCTCGAACTCGGGGACGACCTCGTGCTCGACGGTCCGCTGGTAGAGCTCGACCACGAAGGGCCAGGGGTTCATGAAGACGTCGTCGCCGAAGTTGACGGTGCCCATCGTCAGGCTGCAGGAGTCCGGGTCGGCGTCGAGGACGCGCAGGCGCTCCTCGTACGGGTCGTGGACGCTGCCCCCGGTGGAGAGCTGGACGACCAGGGCGGTGCTCTCGCGGAGCGCCGCGACGGTCTCCTTCAGGCGACCCAGGTCGAGCGTCGGCTGGTGGGCGTCGTCTCGGATGTGGACGTGGACCATGGCGGCCCCGGCGGACTCGCAGGCGATCGCGGTGTCGACCAGCTCGTCCAGCGTCGTGGGCAGCGCCGGCACGTCCTCCTTGCGCGACTCCGCGCCGGTGGGTGCGACCGTGATGAGGGTCCCGGTCGGGGCTGCGACAGGCATTGCGGGAGTCTTGCACAGGGCGGGTGCCGCGCTGGCTCAGGGACCGATTCCGGTCAGCCGTCGAGCCCGACGAGCTCCGGGTGCCGGCGGAACCACGAGATGGTCCGGCGCAGCCCGTCCTCGATGTCGACCTTGGGCTCCCACCCGAGGACCTCGCGGGCGAGGCTGATGTCGGGCCGGCGGACCGTCGGGTCGTCCTGTGGTCGTCCGATGAACTCGATCTCCGACGACGAGCCGCACAGGTCGCGGATCCACTCAGCGAGGTGGATGACCGAGTACTCCTCGGGGTTGCCGATGTTGACCGGCCCGGGGTGCTCGGAGTGCAGGAGGCGGACGACTCCCTCGACCAGGTCGTCGACGTAGCAGACCGACCTCGTCTGCGACCCGTCACCAGCGACCGTTACCGCGTGCCCGGCGAGGGCCTGCCGGATGAAGGTCGGGATGGCCCGACCATCGTTCGGCCGCATCCGCGCCCCGAAGGTGTTGAAGATCCGCACGATCCCGGTGTCCACGCCGTACGAGCGGCGGTAGGCCATCGTCAGGGCCTCGCCGAACCGCTTGGCCTCGTCGTAGACCCCGCGTGGCCCGACCGGGTTGACGTGCCCCCAGTAGGTCTCCGGCTGCGGGTGGACCTGCGGGTCGCCGTAGGTCTCCGAGGTCGAGGCGAGCACGAACCGCGCCCCGGTGTGCCGGGCCAGGCCCAGGGCGTGGAAGGTGCCGACCGACCCGACCTTGAGGGTCTCCACAGGCAGCTTGAGGTAGTCGATGGGCGAGGCCGGGGACGCGAAGTGCAGCACGGCGTCGACCGCTCCGCCCACGTGGACGTACTCGGTCACGTCGGCCCGGATGAGCCGGAAGCCGTCGTGCTCGATCAGATGCTCGACGTTGTGAGGGGTGCCGGTGACGAAGTTGTCCAGGCACACGACCTCGTAGCCCTCGGCGAGCAGGCGCTCACAGAGGTGGGAGCCAAGGAAGCCTGCTCCCCCGGTGACGACCGCACGTGGCACGGGAGATCCCCTCATTGGAGCTGGAACCGGGTCATCCTAGGCGGGCTGCGATCCTGGTCGGGTGCGGGCGGTGGTGCAGCGGGTCTCCTCGGCGTCGGTGACCGTCGGTGACGAGGTCGTGGGATCGATCCACGGGCCGGGCCTGGTGGTCCTCGTGGGGGCCACGCACTCCGACGGCCGGGACGAGATCCGGCGGCTGGCGCGCAAGGTGTGGGAGCTGCGGATCCTCGACGGCGAGCGCTCGGCGTCCGACCTCGGCGCACCCCTCCTGGTGATCAGCCAGTTCACGCTCTACGCCGACACCCGCAAGGGCCGCCGGCCGTCCTGGAACGCAGCTGCCCCCGCCCCCGTGGCCGAGCCGCTGGTCGAGGACTTCGTCGCCGAGCTCCGGTCCTTGGGTGCACACGTCGAGACCGGCGTCTTCGGTGCCGACATGTCGGTCGCCCTGGTCAACGAGGGTCCGGTCACCCTCTTCCTCGAGACCTGAACCCGCGGCCCGAATGACGACGTTCACCACCCTCGTCGGGCCTTCACAAGGCGTCCGCGCCTCGTGATGACCCGAGCAGCCTGGTGGTGGCCCGGGGGCGCCGGTGCTGACGTGGCCTTGACCCGGCGCGTGCGGCCATCAACCCGGCGTGCATGCACACCGAGACCAGGGCCCACTCACCCGGCTGACGTGGTCCAGCGGATCAGCGGACGCGGGCCTCAGCCCAGCCGCGGCCGGACGTGCAACCCTACCTCCGGGTCGACGACGACCTCCTGGGCGGCGGCTACGCCACCGGCGAGCAGCGGGGCGTCGACCGGGGTGTTCCGCTTGATCACCGCGAGGCCGATCGGTCCGAGCTCGTGATGACGGGCGGTGGACCCCACCGTCCCCACGACACGGCCACCGGCCTCGACCGGGTCGCCGTGGGCCGGGAGGTGGTCGACCGACCCGTCCAGGTGCAGCAGCACGAGACGCCGCGGCGGTCGGCCGAGGGTGTGCACCCGGGCCACCGTCTCCTGACCCCGGTAGCAGCCCTTGTCGAGGTGGACCGCGGGACCGATCCAGCCCACTTCGTGCGGGATGGTGCGCTCGTCGGTGTCCAGGCCCAGCCGGGGCTGGTGAGCGGCGATGCGCAGGGCCTCGTACGCCCACACGCCAGCGACTCCTCGCTCTTCCACGTACGAGGGAAACTCCGCGCGCGGGACCAGCACCTCCCTGGCTGCGGGCGACCACGCGCACGCCCACTCGGCCGAGACGTCCTCGACCTCGACGCGGAGCATGAACCGCATCGAGTCGAGGAAGGCCACCAGGGACTCCGCGGACCCGGGCTCCACGCTGGCCCAGGTCGAGGTGCCGTCGTCCACGAGCCGCATGTGGTGCTCCACCCGGCCGTGCGGATCGAGCAGGAGCGCCTCGGTGCGCCCGCCCGCCGGCAGGTCGGAGAGGTGCTGGGACAGCAGGGAGTGCAGCCACGAGAGCCGGTCGGGACCGGACACCCGCACGACCCCACGGTGCGAGAGGTCGACCACCGCCGCACCGGCCTCGAGCCGGCGCTGCTCGATCATCGGGTCGCCGTAGTGCGCGGCGACTCCGGCGTCGGGTGCGTGGGCCTCGACGGCGCCGGGCAGGTCGAGCAGCGGGGAGCGGTACATGGTCACGACACTACGAACGCCCCGCCGAGCTCTCGCACTCCCGGCAGGTCCCGAAGACAGTGAGGTGCCGCACATCGGTGGCGAAGCCGTGCGTGCCGGCCAGCTCGCCGACCAGGCCGTCGGCCACCGCCGTCTCGACCTCGGTCACGTCACCGCAGCCGCGGCAGACCAGGTGGACGTGGTCGGCGTCGACGGCCGCGTGGTAGGCGGGCGCGCCGTGGCCGA
>DASTQL010000215.1:0-49088 GCA_035761805.1 Jiangellales bacterium
GCGCGCCGGCTCACGTGAGCCGAGGCGTCCGGCGCCGACCGGTCGGCCCCGGTCCTGCCGCCCGACCTGGATGGTCCGGGCTTCCGCACGATCACCGGGCCTCGGGAGGTGCGCAACCCCGAACTCTGGCGGAACCCGGCCCCCGTAGGGTCGCTTCATGCGGAGGGCCTGCTCGTGACCGTCGCCGACGGTGCGCGACTGCACCGTCTGGCTGCCGACATCGGGCAGCGGGCGTGAGCCGCATCGTGGTCATGGGGTCGGGCGAGACCGCACCGACGATGATCAAGATCCACCGACAGGTGCTCGCCGGGTCCGGTGCCGGTCCGGCGGCGGCTGGTCCGCCGACACGCTGCAGAGCTCGGACGGCGCCCACGCCCGTCGGCTGCTCCGCGCCATGGTGGTCCAGCTCGGCGAGCTCGCGGACCAGGGCACCGCAGACCCCCGCGCCGTGCTCGCCCCGTACGTGGAGCTGCTCCTCGAGCTGAGGACGGCCGCGCGGGACCGGCGTGACTACGCGACCGGCGACCTGGTCCGGGGCCGTCTCGCCCGGGCAGGGGTCGAGGTCCGGGACACGCCGAGCGGCCCGGAGTGGCACCTGGCGTGACGGACGCCCAGGCAGGGGCGGGGTCAGCCGGTCGGGCCGAGCAGCTTCCAACCGGACTGCCACGACCAGCCGCTGACCTGTTCAGCGTGATGTTCAGGAAGGCCATGCGCTCCAGGGTGACGGCCGCCGACAACGGGCCGACGTCGAGCGGCCGCAGCCCGATGCTCCCCAGCAGCTCGGTGACCTTGGCCTTGGCTGCGGCGTCGTCCCCGGCCACGTAGCCGTCCAGCGGCACGCCGTCCACCACGGGTCGACGATCCGGCTGGCGAGAACGGTGTTGATCGCCTTGACCACCGAGGCGCCCGGGAGGAGCCGCTGGACCTCCTCGGCCCCGGACCGCTCCTGCACCGCGATCGCGGAGTAGTCGGGCAGCAGGGGGTTGGTCGCGTCGACCACAGCCACACCGTCGACTTGCGACCCGAGGTCGGAGGCCACGTCCGGGACCGATGCCCAGGGCACGGCGATCACCACGACGTCCGCCCCCTCGACGGCCTCGGCGCTCGACCGGACGGCCGTGGCCCCGGTCGCCTGGGCCGCCTCGGCCGCGTGTGCCGGATCGCGTGCGGCGACGACCACCGCGTGCCCGCGGGGAACCGCCGCGGTCGCCAGCGCCTTGCCGACGTTGCCGGAGCCGATGACCGCCACCCTCATGACCGCCTCCTCGTGCCGTTCGGACACTGAATCGTCCTGGCCGGAGTCTTCGCCTGGCGCCCCGTCGCTCGCAGGGCCGGCGGCGGTCAGTCCGCCCCGCCCACCTCCGTACGCCAGGAGTGGCGCGGCTCGTAGCCGAGGACCCGCCGGGCCTTGTCGATCGACAGCAGCGTGGCGTTCTCCTCCGTACGGGAGTCGTACGGGACGTCGGGGAAGACCTCGGCGACCAGCTCGCTGTCGGGGCGGGACATCACGGTGTCCGCGTTGGCGATGACGAAGACGTCCAGGCCCGGGACCTGGTGTCCGAGTGCCTTCCGCACAGCCTGGGCACCGTCCCGGGCGTCGATGTAGCCCCAGAGGTTCCACTTGCGCAGCCGTGGGTCGGCGTCGAAGGACGGGAACTGCTCGTAGTCCTCGGGGTCCATGACGTTGGAGAAGCGCAGGCCGATCATCGTCAGCGACGGGTCCCAGCGGCACATCTGCGCCGCCATCTGCTCCTCGAGGTGCTTGACCAGTGAGTAAGTCGACTCGGGCCGGGCCGGGTAGTCCTCGTCGACCGGGATGTACGGGGGCGGGGTGTCGAACGGGAGGCCGAGCACCGTCTCGCTCGAGGCCCACACGATGGTCCGGATGCCGGCAGCGCGGGCGGCCGAGAAGACGTTGTACGTCGCGGTGATGTTGTTCGCGAACACGACCGAGTTGACGGTCAGCCCCGGCGCCGGGATCGCGGCGAGGTGGACGACGGCGTCCACGCGGTCGTACCGGTCGTCCACCCGGGTGAGGGCCTGCGCCACCTGGCCGTAGTCGGTGAGGTCGACCCGTACGTACGGGCAGGGCTGCGGCACCGACGGGGCGGCCCGGTCCACGTTCACCACGACCCAGCCGTGCGCCACCAGCTCGGCCACCACCGCCCGGCCGAGCTTGCCGCTGCCACCGGTCACGACTACGCGCGCCAACGCTGCCCTCCCTGTCCGCCGCCCTCGCCCCCAATGATCACGGCAGCTGCGTCATTGGTGGTGCGCCGCGGTGAATTCACCTGGCCCGGCGCCCACTTACGCGGCTGCCGTGATCATTGGGGTCAGGCCATCGCCTTCTGCAGGCCGGCGTCCAGGGCGCCCAGGAACTCCTCGGTCGTGGCCCAGCCCTGCTCCGGCCCGACCAGCAGGGCCAGGTCCTTGGTCATCGTCCCGGCCTCGACGGTCTCGACGCAGACCCGCTCGAGTGCCTCGGCGAAGCGGATCACCTCGGGGGTGCCGTCGAGCTTGCCGCGGTGCTCCAGCGCCCGCGTCCACGCGAAGATCGACGCGATCGGGTTGGTCGACGTGGGCTTGCCCTGCTGGTGCTGCCGGTAGTGGCGGGTCACCGTGCCGTGCGCGGCCTCGGCCTCCACGACGCCGTCGGGCGACATGAGCACGCTCGTCATCAGCCCCAGCGAGCCGAAGCCCTGGGCCACGGTGTCGGATTGGACGTCCCCGTCGTAGTTCTTGCAGGCCCAGACGTAGCCGCCCTCCCACTTGAGCGCCGCGGCGACCATGTCGTCGATGAGCCGGTGCTCGTACGTGAGCCCCGCCGCCTCGAAGTCGGCCCGGAAGTCGGCCTCGAAGACCTCGGCGAAGAGGTCCTTGAAGCGCCCGTCGTAGGCCTTGAGGATCGTGTTCTTGGTGGACAGGTAGACCGGGTAGCCGCGCTCCAGCCCGTAACGGAACGACGCGCGCGCGAAGTCGCGGATCGAGTCGTCGAAGTTGTACATCCCCAGGGCGACGCCGCCGCCCGGGAAGTCGGCGACCTCGATCTCCATCGGCTCGCCGCCGTCGGACGGCGCGTACGAGATGGTGACCTTGCCCGGCCCGGGCACCACGAAGTCGCTGGCCTTGTACTGGTCGCCGTGGGCGTGACGGCCGATGACGATCGGCTTGGTCCAGCCGGGCACCAGCCGCGGGATGTTGCTGATGATGATCGGCTCGCGGAAGACCACCCCGCCGATGATGTTGCGGATGGTGCCGTTGGGCGAGCGCCACATCTGCTTGAGCCCGAACTCCTCGACCCGGGCCTCGTCGGGGGTGATCGTGGCGCACTTGACCCCGACGCCGCGCTCCTTGATGGCGTTGGCCGCGTCGACGGTCACCTGGTCGTCGGTGGCGTCGCGGTTCTGGATCGACAGGTCGAAGTAGCGCAGGTCGATGTCGAGGTACGGCAGGATCAGCTGGTCCTTGATGAACGCCCAGATGATCCGGGTCATCTCGTCGCCGTCGAGCTCGACGACCGACCCCTGGACCTTGATCTTCGCCATCGGCGCGTCTCCTCTCCTGGTCTCCCGGGCAGCCTAGCCGCGCGCCGACCCCTGGCCCGGGGGGCGGTGGCCCCGTCCCCGTCTTGCTAGCGTCGCTGACGACGCAGGTGCCAATCCCCGTACGCGAGGAGCGCTAGCCGTGAGCACACCCGTCAAGGTCGCCGTCACCGGAGCCGCCGGCCAGATCGGCTACAGCCTGCTCTTCCGGATCGCCAGCGGGGAGCTGCTGGGGCCTGACACCCCGGTCCAGCTGCGCCTGCTGGAGATCACCCCGGCGCTCGGCGCCCTCGAGGGCGTGGTCATGGAGCTGGACGACTGCGCCTTTCCCCTGCTGGCGGGCGTGGAGACCGGTGACGACGCGGCCCGGATCTTCGACGGCGCCGACGTCTGCCTGCTGGTCGGGGCCCGCCCCCGTACGAAGGGGATGGAGCGCGGCGACCTGCTCGAGGCCAACGGGGCGATCTTCACCACGCAGGGCAGGGCCATCAACGACCACGCCGCGGACGGCGTCAAGGTGGTCGTGACCGGCAACCCGGCCAACACCAACGCGCTGATCGCGATGAGCAACGCGCCGGACCGTCCGCGAGAGAGCTTCAGCGCGCTCACCCGGCTGGACCACAACAGGGCCATCGCCCAGCTGGCGCAGAAGACGGGCGCGGCCGTCCCCGAGATCCGCCGCATGACGATCTGGGGCAACCACTCGGCCACGCAGTACCCCGACATCTTCCACACGGAGGTCCGCGGCCAGAACGCCTACGAGGCCGTCAGCGACCAGGCCTGGCTGGAGAAGGAGTTCATCCCGACCGTCCAGAAGCGCGGGGCCGCGATCATCGAGGCCCGTGGGGCGTCGTCGGCGGCCAGCGCAGCCAACGCCACCATCGCCCACGCGCGTGACTGGGTGCTGGGCACGCCCGCGGACGACTGGGTGTCGATGGCAGTCCCGTCCGACGGCTCGTACGGCGTGCCCGAGGGGCTCGTCTCCAGCTTCCCGGTCACCTGCCGGGGCGGGCGCTGGGAGATCGTGCAGGCGCTGGAGATCGACGACTTCTCCCGCACCCGCATCGACGTCAGCGTCGCCGAGCTGGCCGACGAGCGTGAGGCGGTCCGGTCGCTCGGGCTGGTCGGCTGAGCCCGGGCTCCCGTCAGTACGGGGTGGTCTGCTCCCGTGCGGAGGTGGCCTGGGCACTTCGCTGTGGGGCGTCCGGGTCACTCTCGTACGGGAAATGGCCAGGCTCCCCGGGGAGGCAGCGCGTCAGGTCGGTGGGGGCACCAGCACGGCGACGAGCACGGTGGTGCTGCCCAGCGCCGTGAGGGTCAGCACGTCCAGGCCTCGGGAACGGACGGCGAGTAGGCCCGTGCGGGAGTTCGGCAGCACGGCGCGCAGGAAGGCCGCGAGGCAGACTCCGGCGGCGAAGAGCACCGTCCCGCGCTTGAAGTGGTTGTCGGCGACGACGGCCAGGCCGGCCCCGATCGTCAGCAGGACGAACGCCAGCGGCCATTCCCGGACCCAGGCGGCCCACCACGGGGTCGTCGGGGACCTGGGGGCGGTGCTGGCCGACGACATGCTCACCGCTCGCCGATCGCGACCCAGCGCTGGTCGCGCGGGCCGGTGTACTCGCTGTCCGGGCGGATCAGCCGGTTGTCCTCGTGCTGCTCGATCACGTGCGCCGTCCAGCCGCTCATCCGCGAGATCGCGAAGACCGGGGTGAACAGGTCGGTGGGGATGCCGAGGGAGTGGTAGACACTGGCCGCGAAGAAGTCGACGTTGGGATACAGGCCCTTGGTCTCCAGGACGGTCTGCTCCATGCGGCGGGACATCTCGTAGAAGCGGCTGTCCCCGCTGATCCCGGCCAGCTCCTCGGACATCCGGCGCAGGTGCGTCGCCCGGGGGTCCTCGGTCTTGTAGACGCGGTGTCCGAAGCCCATCAGCTTGCGTCCGCCCTCGAGCTCGGCGCGGACGAAGCCGTCGACCGCCTCCGGCCCGCCCTCGATGGACTGCAGGGTCTTCATGACCGCCTCGTTGGCCCCGCCGTGCAGGGGGCCGCGCAGCGCTCCCATGGCCCCCGTGATGGCTGAGTGGATGTCGGAGAGCGTCGCGGCGATGACCCGGGCGGTGAACGTCGAGGCGTTCATGGTGTGGTCGGCGTGCAGCACGAGGCACTCGTCGAAGATCTCGGCCTCGCGCGGTGACGGCTGCTTGCCCGAGATCTGCAGGAGGAAGTTGCCGGCGATGCCGAGCCCAGGGTCCGGGTCCGGGACGGACCGCCCGGAGCGCTCCGCCTCGTAGCGGGCGACCAGCACCGGCATCTGCGCGACCAGTCGAGTGGCCTTGCGGCGGTCCGCGTCGAGGGACGGGTCGGACGCGTCGGGGTCGTCGACGGACAGCGCCGACACCAGCGTGCGCAGCGCCTCCATGGGGGTGCCGCTGCCCACGACGTACGGGAGGAGGGACTCGGCCGTCGGGCCGAGGTCGCGGTCTCCGGCGAGCTCGTCGACGATGCCCTCGAGCTCCTGGCTGGTGGGGAGCGAACCACGCTGCAGCAGGTGGACGCACTCCTCGAAGGAGATCCGTCCGGCGATGTCGTGGATGTCGTAGCCGCGGTAGAAGAGCCTGCCCTGCTGACCGTCGATGTCCGACAGGGCCGTCGAGGCGGCGACGACGTCGGCGAGACCGCGCGGCGGCTTGTCGGTCATGGGGACCTCCTCGTCCGTGGTCCCGACCACCCTACCGAGCGGCCCGGACGAAACGCCCTGGCACGGTCACGGAATGGACGCGGAGGGTTGCGAGGCCGGCCGGCCCGCGGCCTCCACCACGTTGCTCAGCAGCATCGCCCGAGTCATCGGGCCGACCCCCCCGGGCATCGGCGCCAGGTGTCCGGCGACCTCGAGCACGGACGGGTCCACGTCGCCGACCAGACCGTCCCGCGTCCGGGTGATGCCGACGTCGAGGACGGCGGCGCCCGGCTTGACCATGTCCGCAGTGACCAGGCCGGCTACCCCGGCCGCCGCCACGACGATGTCGGCCCGGCGCAGGTGCGCCGGGAGGTCGACCGTGCCCGTGTGGCAGAGCGTCACGGTGGCGTTCTCGCTCCGGCGGGTCAGCAGCAGGCCGAGCGGTCGCCCGACGGTCACCCCGCGGCCGACGACGACGACCTCGGCGCCGGCGATCGGGACGTCGTAGCGGCGCAGCAGCTCGACGATCCCGCGCGGGGTACAGGGCAGGGGTGCCCGGCGGCCGAGCACCAGCCGCCCCAGGTTGGTGGGGTGCAGGCCGTCTGCGTCCTTGGCCGGGTCCATGAGCTCCAGCACCGCGTTGGCGTCCAGGCCCGCGGGCAGCGGGAGCTGCACGATGTAGCCGGTGCACCGCGGGTCGGCGTTGAGCTCACGAACGGCGGTCTCGACCGCGCCCTGCGTGGCGTCCGCCAGCAGCTCGACCCGGATGCTCTCGATCCCCACCTCGGCGCAGTCGCGGTGCTTGCCGGCCACGTAGGCCCGGCTGCCCGGGTCGTCCCCCACGAGGACCGTCCCCAGGCCCGGGACGACGCCACGCTCCCGGAGGTCGGCCACCGTGGCGCGGAGGTCGGCCTTGATCGCGGCTGCCGTCGCCCTGCCGTCCAGGATGGTCGCCGTCACGGGCGTCGATCCTGTCACGGCGCGCGCTGCGGACCTCCGGGGCCAGGGCCGCCGCCCCGCGCCGGGACCGTGCGGGCGCGGTGTGCCGGCGGCCGTTGAAGCCGGCAGCCTGCTCCCATCCGGCCGAGCTGACGCCGCCCACCTGAAACGGGTCCGTTCGGGCCGATTTGGGGGTGGCCGAGCGGGCCCGAAGGGCGGATGCTGACGGGCAGGCGAGCCGGCCGCGGTGAGCCGCCCGCACGTTGCCCGCACCGCCCGGCGCGCCCGCCATGACGTCCCGCTCGGGGAGAAGGCAGGCAGCCATGAGACGACGCTCCGTCTTCGCCGTCGCGACACTCGTCGCGGCGCTGGGCCTGGCCGCGGCAGGTGGTGCGGTCGGTACACCCGCCACCCATGTCGCGCCGTTGTCGGGAGGCGAGGAGGTCCCGGCCAACGACTCCCTGGGCCGCGGCATCGGGGTGGTCCAGCTCAGCGCCGACGGTGAGTCCCTGTCGTACAAGCTCAACGTCGCCAACATCCAGAACGTGACCCAGGCTCACATCCACCTGGCACCTGTGGGGGTGAACGGGGGGATCGTGGCCTGGCTCTACCCGGCGGCACCGCCGGCGCAGCTCATCCCGGGACGCAGCGACGGCGAGCTGGCCAGCGGCACCATCACCTCGGCGAACCTGGTCGGGTCGCTTGCGGGGCAACCGCTGGAGGCACTTGTCGACGCGATCCGCTCGGGGAATGCGTACGTCAACGTCCACACCTCGCAGTTCCCGCCGGGTGAGATCCGCGGGCAGCTGAGTCAAGGACCGCAGGCGCACCACCACTGACCCGGCGGAAGCGCCGGCGTCACCGCCAACACGGCCGCGAAGCCGGCGGCCGACGCACCCGGCCACCACCAGGCTGGTGGGGTCATGACGAGGCGTCGGCGCCTGGTGATGACCCCACCAAGGTGGTGAACATGGTCATTCGGGCCTCGGCTCAGTGCGAGAAGTGGCGGGTCCCCGTGAGGTACATCGTCACCCCGGCTGCCCGGGCAGCCGCGACGACCTCCTCGTCGCGCACCGAGCCGCCGGGCTGGACGACCGCGCGCACGCCGGCGTCAAGGAGCACCTGCAGGCCGTCGGCGAAGGGGAAGAACGCGTCGGAGGCGGCCACCGCTCCCCCGGCCCGTTCGACCCCCGCACGCTCGACGGCCAGGCGGCAGGAGTCCACCCGGTTGACCTGGCCCATGCCGATGCCCACCGACGCGCCGTCGCGGGCGAGCAGGACCGCGTTGGACTTGACGGCGCGGCAGGCCCGCCACGCGAACGCCAGGTCGGCGATCGTTGGCTCGTCCGCCGGGTCGCCGCTGACCAGCGTCCACGCGGCCGGGTCGTCGCCCGGAGCGTCCAGCGCGTCGGTCAGCTGCAGCAGCAGGCCCCCGGGGAGGCGCCGGGACTCGGCCCCGCGCCGGCGGCGGTCGGGGCAGCGCAGCAGCCGGACGTTCTTCTTCTGCGTCAGCACGACCAGGGCGCCTGGCTCGAAGCCGGGGGCCACCACCACCTCGGTGAAGACCTCGGCCACCCGACGGGCCATGGCCTCGGTCACCGGCCGGTTGGCGGCGACCACCCCGCCGAAGGCCGACACGGGGTCGCAGGCGTGGGCTGCGGCATGGGCAGAGGCGACGTCGTCACCCACCGCGATGCCGCACGGGTTGGTGTGCTTGACGATGGCGACCGCCGGGACGTCGTGGTCGTAGGCCGCCCGCTGGGCCGCGTCGGCGTCGACGTAGTTGTTGTAGGACATCTCCTTGCCGTGCAGCTGCTCGGCGCCGGCGAGGCTGCCGACCGCCGAACCGTCGCCCGAGGTGTAGAGGGCCGCCGGTTGGTGGGGGTTCTCGCCGTAGCGCAGGACGGCGGCGCGGTCCCAGGTGCCGCCGACCCAGGCCGGGAAGCCGCTGCCGTCGTCCGTGGGCGCCACGATGTTGCCCAGGTAGGACGCGACGGCGACGTCGTACGTGGCGGTGTGCGCGAATGCCTCGGCGGCCAGGCGTTGCCGCTCGGCCAGCGTGTAGCCGCCGGACCGCACTGCCTCGAGCACCTCCCCGTACCGCCTGGGATCGACGACGACGGCCACGCTGGGGTGGTTCTTGGCCGCCGCGCGGACCATGGCCGGACCCCCGACGTCGATCTGCTCGATGCACTCGTCGGGTGTCGCGCCGTGCGCGACCGTCTCAGCGAAGGGGTAGAGGTTGACCACGACCAGATCGAACGGCTCGATCGCCAGGTCGGCCAGCTGCGCCTCGTGCTCGAGCCGTCGCCGGTCGGCCAGGATCCCGGCGTGGACGCGGGGGTGGAGCGTCTTCACCCGCCCGTCGAGGCACTCGGGGAAGCCGGTGAGGTCCTCGACCGACGTCACCGGGACGCCCGCCGACCGGATGCGTGCGGCGGTCGACCCGGTCGACACCACGGCCACCCCAGCCTCGTGCAGACCTCTGGCGAGGTCCTCGAGGCCGGCCTTGTCGTGGACGGAGACGAGCGCGCGCCGCACCGGCCGCCGGTCGGTCATGGGACGGTCACCTTCCTGCCTCGGACGGTCCAGCCCTCGCGGGCCATGCGGCCGACCCATTCGACGAGCAGCCGGCGCTCGACGGTCTTGATCCGCTCGTGCAGGCGGTTCTCGTCGTCGTCCACCTGCACCGGCACCGCAGCCTGCGCGACGATCGGCCCGGTGTCGACCCCGCTGTCGACGACGTGCAGCGTGCAGCCGGTCACCTTGACCCCGTGCTGCAGGGCGTCCCGCACGGCGTGCGTGCCCGGGAACGCCGGGAGCAGGGCCGGATGCGTGTTGACGATGCGGTCGGGGAAGCGCTCGAGCACCGGTGCCCCGAGCACGCGCATGAAGCCCGCCGAAACCACCAGTTCTGGCCGATGTGCGGCGACGGCCTCGGCCAGCGCGAGATCCCATGCCACGCGGTCCGGGTGGTCGGCAGGGCGCAGCACGAAGGTCGGGATGCCGTGACCCGCCGCCCGCTCGACCCCGCCCGTGCCTTCGCGGTCGCTCCCGACCGCGACGACGTCAGCCCCGTACGAGGGGTCGGCGCACGCCTCGAGGAGTGCGGCCAGGTTGGAGCCGGTGCCCGAGACCAGCACGACCAGCCGGGCCGGGGAGGCCGGTGGCTGCCGCACAGGTGCTCCTCGGGACTGGGACGGGGCGGCGCGACTCGGCCGGGGCCGGCGTGACCGCGGAGGTGGCCGTCGGCGAGGATAGCGGGACCGCGACCGCACCGATCGGGTGCGCTCGCGCCGGCGTCGCAGGAGGGAGACCGGTGGCCGAGGACCCCGGCGCCGCACGTCCGGACCGCGGTGGCTCGGCGCCGCCTGACGGTGCCGGTACGCCGGAGGAACGGCCTAACCCTTACGCGGTCGGGCCCGAGCCACCGCCGGATCGGCCGGAGGGCCGGCCGGCCGGCCGGCGCCCGCCGGCAGCGGGGATGCAGCGACCCGCCGGGGACGACCGCAGCGACGCCCGGGGCCCTCGGCAGGGAGGACGCCCGCCCGGCGAGTCGGAGAAGGCGCTGCGCCGCCGAGCGCGTCTCGCGGCGGTGCTCGCCGCCGTCGCCGCCGTCACCGCGGTGACGCTCCCACCCGTCGGCGTTGCCCTGGGCGTCGGCCTGCTCGTCGTCGGCGCGCGGCTCAGGCGCGACCCCAGGGCGCGCGAGGTGGGAGTCGCTGCGACGTGGGTCCCGTACGTCGGCGGCGGTTTCGCCATCGTGGTCGGCCTGGTCATGACCGCCTTGGCGTGGTTCTTCAGCGGCGAGCTGGCCGACCTGCGCGAGTGCCTGGCCGGGGCCAACACCCGGGTCGCGGAGGCCAACTGCCAGGACGAGTTCCGTCAACGGATCGAGCAGCGGCTGCCGGGCGCGGGCTGAGCCCGGATCGACCTTCGGGTTGCTGGGCGAGGGATCAGAAGCCCCCATGAGCTGACGACGATCTCCATGTCGACGTCCCGTCGCCACCCGTCGGGACGGTCTGGGCATGTGCCCGGATCTCGGCGGTGACTCGCTGTATCTGAAGCGCCCACCGGTGCTCTTCCCCAGTACTGGGCGGCACGGGTTCGCCCGGTCCGGCGTCCGATGACGATGCGGTCCCGAACGGACTGCGCCGGCCCCATCGGGACCGCACTTGGGGGAAGCACCATGACCGAAGCGCTGCGCGCCAAGGGCCCGCACGTCCCGACCGAGGAGCGCGCCCGCCGGCGGTTCGAGCAGGCGATCGAGCTCGGCCACCTCGAGGACCTCACCGGGATCCTCCTGCCTCGCACCAGGGCCCGGTACCTGGTCACGTACATGAGCTCGCAGACCGGCGGCCGGGTCCGCTCGGCCACGGTGGTGAGCGTGACCAACCAGTCCAGCAAGGACAACCGGGTCACCGTGTCCTGGTACAAGGGCTTCAGCGACGACAGCTCGCCGGTGGGGCTGACGACCTTCTCGATCCCGCCGGACTACACGGTCGACTTCGGCAGCCGCAACCTGCCCGGCGAGCTCACAGCGGTCAACTCCGCGCCCAACCCGGAGCTCACCTTCGACGAGGGCCGCGCGATCGTCAGCTCCACCGAGCCGGAGATCGGGGTCAGCGCCCGCGTCTATTACACCCGCGGAGACGAGGACGACAACCTGCTCGCGATCACCGACTCCAAGGTCGTCAAGATCGGCGAGGGCAACGTGGGGGACTGATCCCCGGTACGTCGGGGATGCCCGATCGGTGGGACGTTGCCGCGGTCACACGGGCGCGGCATCGTCCCGTCGGCACGGTCGAAGGATGCGACGTCACGGCCTCGGGCTCAGCGGCCCCGCAGTCTGAGCGCCACGACCACGAGCACCGCCACTGTTCCGACCTCGGCGAAGGTGGCCAGGGCAACCCAGGCCTGGTCCGGGCCGACCTGGACCAGCCGGCCGGTGCCGACCGAACCGCCCGACAGCCCGGCCAGGGCCCCCATGCCGAGTGCGGCGACGGCAGCCCCGCCGACGGCGTGCGGCACGGCCCGCCACCACCGTCCGTACGGGGCGGTTCGATCCACCAGCAGCGCGGCGACGACCCCTGCCGCGAGCGGCCCCAGCAGGACGCACCAGCCCAGGGGGCCTCCGGTGGAGGCCGGCAGCGCCCCGAGTGCCGGTAGCGCCGGCACCATCCCGATCTCCACGCCGGTGGGGGCCACCGCGGTGCCGGCACCGAGGGCGAAGCCCGGCCCCAGGGCGTACGAGGCGGCCCACACGGCTGCGTTGGGGACCAGTGCCGCGCCGAGCAGGGCGAGGACGACCGCCCCGAGGGTGCCGGGGTCGAGCGCGGCGCCGATCTGGCCGATGCGGTCCGTGTGCCGGACGGAGGAGAAGGCGACCAGGAGCCCGCCGGTGGCGACGAGCGTGGCGACGGCCCCGACTCCTGCGTAGATCGCCGGACGTACTGACCAGGGCATCCGCGCGGCCGCCCGGGCCAACAGCCCCGCCTCCTGGGCGACGCCGGAACCGGCTCCACCGGCAGCGACCAGGCCGGCCAGCACGGCGGCTTCGGTGGGGACGGCCTCCCACGCGCCGACGTCGACCAGTCCGGCGACGGCCGCGGCGGCCGTTGCGTAGCCGACGGCGATCGCCCCGGTCAGCACCAGTGCCGAGCGGGCCGTCGCGACACCTGACCCCTGGGCGGCCCACCTCCCGGCCCGGTGCAGGAGGAGCAGCGGCAGCAGGGTCAGACCCCACGGCGCGAGCTGCCACCACGCCCCGCCGACCTCCACGCCCACGCGGTGGGCGCCGAGCCAGACGAGCCCGGCCAGCCGCAGTGGCTCGGCGATCGGGGCGGCCGCTCCTGCGCCGAGCCAGATCAGCAGGACGGGGAGCCCCAGCAACGCCAAGCCCGCGATCGCACTCCACCCGGCGGCCCCGGCCGCTGCCAGCCACGACACCCGGGGCCCGGGCCGGCGGCCCGTGCGCCGAAGCAAGGGTCTCGTCAGCAGGTCGACCATCACGCCCCATGCTCCCAGCGGAGGCGCCCGCGCTCGGGGACAGACACGCGTGCAACCGGACCGCCCGCTCGTGGGTCGTCCTGGACGAGACCGCAGGGAGCGACGGTGTGAGGGGGGTTGCGGCAGATGAGCGACATCCACGGACAACGTCGCGCTGGTCGCCGCCCCTGCGGCTGATCCCGGAAGCGCAGCGCCGAATCGTCGTCTCCACAGGCGGGAGCCTCCGTGCCGAATGATCACGGCCGCCGCGTATATGGGTGCCGCGCCAGGTGAATGCACCGCGGCGCGTGCCCAGTTGCCGCGGCGCACGCGACGATTGCCGGGACGGAAGGGGTGTCAGGAACCGGTCGGGCTGTCATGGCACGGACACACGCCGCTTCCTGACCCGCCCGTAGGGCTGAGCTTCTCTGCGGTCCCGGGCGGTGATCACCCAGTTGCGGCAGCCCCGGCTCGTCCGCCATCTGCACGGTGATCTTCAACCAGGCCGGGTGGCCAGCACCATGATCAGCGTGCGGCTCAGGTCCCCCGGACCGGCACGGCCAGCACACAGTGATCACCTCGCCCCACAGTGCGCCGCCAGCCGATGTGCGCGTAGCCACCCAGTCGCCCAGCCGTGCCGCGGTAACTGGGCATGCGCCGCGGTGCATTCACCTGGCGCTGTACCCAGTTACGCGGCTGCCGTGATCACTTGAGCCGAGGCCGGGATCGGGCACCGAGGCATCCCGGGGTCGCCGTGGGCACCGTACGGTGCACTGCATGACCGCAGCCCCGCCCCCGAGCCGCGACGAGGCGGCCGCCCTCGACGCCGCCGACCCGCTGGCCCCGTGCCGGGACCGCTTCGAGCTGCCGGACGGGCTCGTCTACCTGGACGGCAACTCGCTGGGCCCACTCCCCCGCGGCGTCCGGGAGCGGCTGGCCCGGGTGGTCGACCACGAGTGGGGCCAGGACCTGATCCAGTCGTGGAACTCCGCCGGGTGGTACGAGATGCCACGCCGGCTCGGCGACCGGATCGGCCGGCTGGTCGGAGCCGGTCCCGGCACCGTCGTCGCCGGCGACTCGACCAGCGTGCAGCTGTTCAAGGTGCTCGGGGCAGGTGCCCGGCTGCGGCCCGACCGCCGGGTCCTGCTCACCGAGCCCGGCAACTTCCCCACCGACTCCTACGTGGCGGCCTCGGTCGCGCGCCTCATGGGACTGGACCTCCGTTGGGCGGAGCCCCAAGACCTGCTGGACGCGCTCGACGAGGACGTCGCGCTCGTCGCGGTCAGTCACGTGGACTACCGCACCGGCCGGATGCACGACGGCGCCGCGGTCACCACCGCCGTCAACGAAGCCGGCGCCGTGATGAGCTGGGACCTGGCGCACTCCGCGGGGGCGGTGCCGGTGGCCCTGGACGACTGGGAGGCCGACCTGGCCGTGGGCTGCGGCTACAAGTACCTGAACGGCGGGCCGGGTGCGCCGGCCTTCACGTACGTCAACGAGCGGTGGCAGCACCTCGTCGACCAGCCGCTGGCCGGCTGGTGGGGCCATGCCGACCCGTTCGCGCTCGAACGCGACTTCCGGCCGGCGGCCGGGATCGCGCGCATGCAGGTCGGGACCCCTCCCATCCTGGCCATGAGCGCGCTCGATGCCGCGCTGGACGCCTACGACGGCGTGGACATGGTGGATCTGCGGGCCAAGTCACTGGCGCTCACGGACCTCTTCGTCGAGCTGACCGAGTCACGACTCCGCCCGTACGGGGTGGAGGTCGAAGTCCCGCGCGAGCACGCACTGCGCGGCTCGCAGGTGTGCCTGCGCCACCCGCAGGCCTATGGGCTGGTTCAGGCGCTCATCGCGAGGGGGGTGGTCGGCGACTACCGCGAGCCCGACCTCGGACGGTTCGGGTTCACGCCGCTCTACCTCAGGTACGTCGACGTGTGGGACGCCGTCGACCGGGCCGTGGCCGTGCTCGACGCTGGGGAGCACCTGAGTCCGGAGTACCAGGTCCGCGCCGCGGTCACCTGAGGGCTCTGCTCCCGTCGTACGTGACCTCTGCCCCTGGGGTGAGCGAACGAGCGGACGCAACTTGGGGAGGGCGTCATGAGCCACACCCTGAGACGAGCACCAGGTCGAGTCGCTGCAGTCGCTGCGGTGCTGGCACTTGCCGCCGCATGTGCCGGCGGCGACGACGAGGCGGGCCCGAGGCCTACCCGGGTGGGTACGTCGCGGAGGGCGAGGTCCAAACCGTACCGGCACCGCCGTCCGTACCGTCCGTGAACGTCGAGAGCTGCCCGACCTTCGTCCAGGAAGGGGAGCGCGGGCCGGCCGAGCCGGATGGCGACGCCGGCGCGGTGGCGAGTTCCATCGCGAGCAACGCCCAGGTCGACGAGTACGTCGTCCGCTACGCCTCGCAGGCGGCGGCGACGACCGCGATCGACCGCACCGCGACCTCGCCGTGGAGTGTGCGGGCGCATTGGCGGCCCGAGCCTGGACGAGCGGTTCGGGAACAGCGGCCCCTGGGCGGAGCCGTCCCCGCGGCCGTCAACGGCTACCGCGTCGTCGCGCACTTCGGCAGCGGGAGCGCAGCGTTCGAGGAGTACACCGGGGTGCTTCAGTGGGTGACCGCGTGGCCTACCTGGGATGCGGCCGAGCAACGGACCGACCACGCTGGACGTCGGACGGACCGACCGGGTCGCCGCAGCCGCCGTCAACCGGATGGTCGAGGCCGAGTAGGCGGTGTGGCGGTGGTTGCCCTCGGGCGGCAAGGACCGGACCATGCGGGCCACGGGCACCACGACATTCGAGGAGACCGATCATGACCACGCCACCGGAACCGGGCGAGCCGCAGCCCGGTCAGCCCGAGCCCCCGCCGTACGGTCAGCCGCCGCCACCGCCTCCAGACGGTCAGGACCCACCGCCGTACGGGCAGCAACCGCCCGCCGGCTACGGCTCGGCGCCTCCGCCTGCGTACGGGCAGGCCGGCTACGGCGCGCCGGGGTCGGAGGTCCAGCCCGCCGGTCCGGCGTTCGCGGACTGGCCGCTGCGCGCGCAGTCCGCGCTGGTCGACTGGTTCGGCCCGAGCCTGCTGGTGTCGTTCCTGAACCTCACGACGGACAGCGTGGGTCTCCTGTCGCTGCTGAGCCTCGTCGCACTCGGCTGGGCCCTGTACAACGCCTACCTGGGCGGCTCGACCGGCCAGTCGTACGGCAAGAAGTGGGCCGGGACGCGGGTGGTCCGATCGAGCGACGGCCAGCTCCTCGGCGGCGGCATGGGGATCGTGCGCTACATCCTCCACGTCATCGACGCGCTGCCCTGCTACCTCGGCTTCCTCTGGCCGCTCTGGGATCAGCAGCGCCAGACCTTCGCCGACAAGATCGTCAGCACGTACGTGGTCCGGATCTGACCCACAGTCCGGTGTTGCGTCGACCCCTTGACCCAGGGTCAGGCGCCGGCACCTCGTGATGCCCCAGCAGTCTCGTGATGTTCGGCCGGAGGCGTCACGTGACGCCGAGGTTGTGGCCGGGTCCGCCGGCTTGACCGGGCGGGCACAGGCCCGGTTGCAGTCGTGGGCCGACGGCGGGCCTACCGACCCCGGTCACCGTGGAGCGTCCGGCGACCACGCGGCCGTACGGCCAGCTCGCGCGCTCGTCGCAGTAACCAACCGCACCAGCCGGCCACCACCAGGCTGCCGGTGCCATCACGAGTCGCCGGAGCCTCGTGATGACCCGACGAGGGTGGTGAACATGGTCATTTCGCGGGCCGGGCGGCCGGTCACCCGGCCTGGACGGCCTGCCGAACCAGCCGAGCGGTCTCGCTCGGGGTCTTGCCGACCCGGACACCGACGGCCTCGAGCGCCTCCTGCTTGGCGGCGGCGGTACCCGAGGACCCGGAGACGATCGCCCCGGCGTGGCCCATGGTCTTGCCCTCGGGCGCGGTGAAGCCGGCCACGTACCCAACGACCGGCTTGGTGACGTGCTCGGCGATGTAGGCCGCGGCCCGCTCCTCGGCGTCGCCGCCGATCTCGCCGATCATCACGATCGCCTCGGTCTCGGGATCGGCCTCGAAGGCCGCCAGGCAGTCGATGTGCGTGGTCCCGATGACCGGGTCGCCGCCGATGCCGACGCAGGTCGAGAAGCCGATGTCCTGCAGCTCGTACATCATCTGGTACGTCAGGGTGCCGGACTTCGAGACCAGGCCCAGGCGACCGGCCTGGGTGATGTCGGCGGGGATGATGCCGGCGTTGGACTTGCCGGGGCTGATCAGACCCGGGCAGTTGGGCCCGATGATCCGCGTCGTGCCGCTGTCCTGGGCGTACTGGAAGAACGCGGCCGTGTCGTGCACCGGGATCCCCTCGGTGATGACGACGACCAGCGGCATGCCGGCATCGACGGCCTCGTGGACCGCACCCCTGGTGAAGGCGGGGGGGACGAAGACCACCGACACGTCGGCGCCGGTCTCCTTCATCGCCTCGGCAACGGTGCCGTACACCGGAACTGCCGTACCGCCCTCGAACTCCACCTGCTCGCCGGCCTTGCGCGGGTTGACCCCGCCGACCACCTGGGAGCCGGACCGCAGCATGCGCTGGGTGTGCCGGCGGCCCTCGGAGCCCGTCATCCCCTGGACGATGATCTTGCTGGTCTCGGTGAGGAAGATCGCCATCGGTGTCAGGCCCCCTGAGCCGCGAGCTGGGCGGCGCGCCGGGCCGCCTCGTCCATCGTGTCCACCAGCTCGACGATGTCGTGCTCGGCCTCGTCGAGGATCCGGCGGCCCTCCACGGCGTTGTTGCCGTCGAGCCGCACGATCAGTGGCTTGTCGAAGGTCTTGCCGTGAGACTTGACCGTCTCGATCGCCCCCACGATGCCGTTGGCCACCGCGTCGCAGGCAGTGATGCCGCCGAAGACGTTGACGAAGACGCTGCGCACGTCGGGGTCGGAGAGGATGATCTCCAGGCCGTCGGCCATGATCTCGGCCGAGGCCCCGCCGCCGATATCGAGGAAGTTGGCCGGCTCGACGCCCCCGAACTCCTCTCCGGCGTACGCCACGACGTCCAGCGTGCTCATGACCAGTCCGGCCCCGTTGCCGATGATCCCGACCGTGCCGTCGAGCTTGACGTAGTTGAGGTCCTTCTCCCGCGCGCGCAGCTCGAGCGGGTCGGTGGACTCGGTGTCGGCGAAGGCCGCGTGGTCCGGGTGCCGGAACGCCGCGTTCTCGTCGAGCGACACCTTGCCGTCCAGCGCGACCAGCCGGTCGTCGGGCCTGCGGACCAGTGGGTTGACCTCGACCAGAGTCGCGTCCTCGGCCGTGAAGACGGTCCACAGCCTCAGCAGCACGTCGACCACCTGGTCGCGGACCCCGGCGGGGAAGCCCGCGGTGTCGGCGATCTCGGCGGCCTTGGCCTCGTCCACCCCGGCGATCGCGTTCACGGGGACCTTGGCCAGGGCCTCGGGCCGCTCGACCGCGAGCTGTTCGATCTCCATGCCGCCCTCGACGCTGGCCATCGCCAGGTACGTACGGTTGGCCCGGTCCAGCAGGTAGGAGACGTAGTACTCGGTGGCGATGTCACTGGCCTCCGTGACGAGCACCCGCCGGACGACGTGGCCCTTGATGTCCAGCCCGAGGATCGCCGCGGCCTTCTCGGCCGCCTCGTCCGGGGTCTCGGCCAGCTTGACGCCGCCGGCCTTGCCGCGCCCGCCGGTCTTGACCTGGGCCTTCACGACCACGGCGGTACCGATCTGCTCGGCTGCCGCGCGGGCCTGCTCCGGCGTGTCCGCCGTGCTGCCGGGCAGCACCGGGACACCGTGCTTGGCGAAGAGCTCCTTCGCCTGGTACTCCATGAGGTCCACTGGCGACCGTCCTCACCGGGTCGGGTGTCTCGCTGCGTCAGGCAGCCGTAGCGGGCCACCCGGGCCCCGCTGCCCGGCGCCGAGCCTAGACCCGCGTGGGGCCCCCGGGTCGAGGGGGGCGCGGCGAGCGGGACCGGTCCTGCGGTGAGCGGTCGCTGCTCAGGCCTGGGCGGTCGCGGGGTCGCCCACGTTGGCGCGGACCCAGTCGACGATCTCGTGAGTCGTCGCCCCCGGCGTGAAGACCCGGGCGACGCCCATCTCCTGCAACGGAACGATGTCGGCCTGGGGGATGATCCCGCCGCCGAATACCACGATGTCGGTGGAGTCGCGCTCACGCAGCAGCTCGAGCACGCGGCGGAACAGCGTCATGTGGGCGCCGGAGAGGATGGACAGGCCGATGGCGTCGGCGTCCTCCTGGATGGCCGTCTCGACGACCTGCTCCGGCGTCTGGTGCAGGCCGGTGTAGACGACCTCCACGCCGGCGTCACGCAGCGCTCGTGCGACCACCTTGGCGCCACGATCGTGGCCGTCGAGGCCGGGCTTGGCGACCACCACGCGCAGCGGGCTGGTGCCGGTCATCGCCGCCTCCCGTCTGCCGTCGCTCCTGCGGCGCAGACTAACCCACGCGGGCTGTGGCGGGCCCGTGTCGGTGGCGCCGTCCGCCCGGAGCCGCTACCGTCCGGCCACAGTCAGCTGCAGAGGGTGAGACGTTTCCTGTACGGGGGCGCGGGCGGAGGAGGTCGGCGTGCTCGGACGGATCGCAGGCGCCTGGTCCGGCGCACGGGGCACCGTGCGAGCGGGGATGCGCTCGGTGGTCTCCCCCACCGGCCTCCGGGGTGCGCTGGTCGAGGCGGTATGGGTCGGGGCGCACGTGGCGACCTACCCGCTCGGACTGGTCAGGGACGGGCTACGTAACGAGATCCGGCTCGGCATGGACGGCATGGACCCGGTCCAGCGCGGGCTGCTCATCGGTGACGTCGAGGCGGCCGGGACGCCGATCCTGCTCGTCCACGGGATCGTCGACAACCACTCCGTCTTCACGGTCCTCCGGCGCGGGCTCCGCCGCCGCGGGTTCGGCCGGGTCACCAGCGTCAACTACGGCTGGGTCGGCGAGGACGTGCGTTCCCTGGCCGCCCGGCTGGCGCAGCAGGTCGAGGCCCTGTGCGACGAGAGCGGGTACGAGCGGATCCACATCGTCGGTCACTCGATGGGCGGGCTCGTCGCCCGCTACTACGTCCAGCGGCTGGGCGGCGACGCCCGCGTGCACACCCTGGTCACCATGGGGACCCCGCACCAGGGCACCGTGTGGGCGCACGGCGTCCCGCACCGGCTGATCCGCCAGCTCCGACCGGGCAGCGACCTGATCACCGAGCTGGCCGAGCCGGCCCCCGGCTGCCGGACCCGGTTCCTCTGCTTCTGGAGCGACCTCGACCAGGTCATCGTGCCGCAGCGCAACGCTCGACCGGTCCATCCCGACCTTCGGGTGCACTCGGTCCTGGTCCGGGGGGTCGGGCACCTGTCGCTGCCCATCCACGGTGGCGTGGTGCACCAGATCTCGGTGACGCTGGCCCACCTCGACACCCACGGGGACACGGTCGCCCCAGGGGTGACCTCGATCACCTCCGAGGACGAGCTCCCGGGCGGCCGTGGCGCGGGACCGCGCCGGCGAAACCCCAGGTCACGAGCAGGTAACGGCGTCGTCCTACCCGGGTGACGGCACCCGCGATCGGACGACACGACTCCGGCCGCCTACCCGGGAGTTTTGACCACCAAACCCGCTCCGCTATGGTCCTCCCGGTCCCGCACCCCGTCGGAAGGTCCGAGCATCGTGGCGAGAGGCACCGGCAACGGCCGTCGCCGTCACCGTCGCCGTCGGCATCCCGTCCCGCTCCCGTCGCTGGTGGGGTCCGTCGCCGTCGCCGCCGCCGCCTCCGGGGCGCTCACGATGCCCCAGGCGGGAGCGACCGACTACGGCGCCGGCGAGTCGCTGGTCACGCCCGAGCGGCCGCAGTCCTCGTCCGAGGCGGTGCGCGGCGCCCTCGACACCGTCATCGCCGCCCAGCAGTCCCTGGACGCCGAGAGCGTCGAGAACGCCAAGGCGGCCGTCGCCGTCGAGGTGAAGAAGGAGCAGGAGCGCGTCGAGCGCGAGCGTCAGGAGGCCGCCGAGCGTGCGGCTCGTGCCGCCCGGGAGGCCAACCGATGGGTCGTCCCCCTCAGTGGCTACCGCATCACGGCCGGCTTCGGGTCAGGCGGCGGGTTGTGGTCGTCCGGCCACACCGGAGTGGACCTCGCCGCCCCGCACGGCACCCCGGTGCACGCCGCCTCCAGCGGCGAGGTGATCTCGGCCGGCTGGGACGGCGCCTACGGCAACAAGATCGTCATCAGGCACTCCGACGGTACGGAGACGTGGTACGCCCACCTCTCGCGGATGATCGTCCGCTCCGGCACCGTGCTGCCAGGGCAGCAGATCGGCACCGTCGGGTCCACCGGCAACTCCACCGGCCCCCACCTCCACCTCGAGGTGCGTCCGGGAGGCGGCGACCCGGTCAACCCGCGTAGCTGGCTCGCCGAGCACGGCGTCAACCTCTGACCTCGTCGCCCGGGCGCTGACCTGGCTCCGATGGCGCGGTCCTAGAGCTTCTCGAGCGGCGCGTAGCGCAGCACCAGCGTCTTGAGCCCGGCCGCCTCGCCGAAGTCGACGGTCACCTGGGCCCGCTCCCCTTCCCCCGCGGTGGCCACGACCGTGCCGAGGCCGAATGCGTCGTGCGTGACCCGATCGCCGGTGGCCAGGGCGGGGATCGCCCGCTGCCCCGGCCCCGCAACCCCCGGCCGCACGGGACCACGGCGTGGGGACCGGGCGTCGGCCCAGCGGGCCTGGTCCGCCTCGGTGCGCCGCCAGTCCACCAGCTCGGCCGGGATCTCCGCCAGGAACCGGGAGGGCAGGTTCTGCGTCGGGGCACCCCAGGCCCGCCTGACCCCGGCCCGCGAGAGGTAGAGCCGCTCGCGGGCGCGGGTCACCCCCACGTACGCGAGCCGTCGCTCCTCCTCCAGCTCCCGCGGCTCCGACAAGGAACGTTGGTGGGGAAAGACGCCCTCCTCCATGCCGGTGAGGAAGACGACGGGGTACTCCAGGCCCTTGGCCGTGTGCAGGGTCATCAGGGTGACGACACCGCCGTGGTCCTCCCCCTCGGGAATGTCGTCGGCGTCGGCGACCAGGCTGACCTGCTCCAGGAAGCCGACGAGGGTGCCGTCGGGGTCGAGCTCGGCGTACTCGCGCGCGACCGCCACGAGCTCGCGGATGTTGTCGAGCCGGGTGCCGTCCTGCGGGTCGTCGGAGTCCTCGAGCGTGGCGAGGTAGCCGGTGCGGTCCAGCACCATCTCGAGCAGCTCGGCGGGCGGTGCCCCCGCCTCGGCCAGGGTGCCGAGCTCGTCGAGGAGACCGACGAACTCCTCGATCGAGGTGAGGGCACGGTTGGCCAGGCCGGGGGCCTCCGCGGCCGACCGCAGGGCCTGCCAGAAGGTCGTGCGGGAGCGCTGCGCGTGGGCCTCGACCACCGCCTCCGACCGGTCGCCGATGCCCCGGCGGGGGACGTTGAGGATCCGGCGGAGGGAGACTGAGTCCTCCGGGTTGGCGATCACACGCAGGTAGGCGAGGGCGTCGCGGACCTCGCGCCGCTCGTAGAACCGCACGCCGCCGACGACCCGGTAGGGCATGCCCACCCGGATGAAGATCTCCTCGAGAACCCGGGACTGTGCGTTGGTGCGGTAGAAGACGGCGACGTCTCCCGGCTTGGCCAGTCCCTCGTCGGCGAGCCGGTCGATCTCGTCGGCGACGAACTGGGCCTCCCCGTGCTCGTCGTCCGAGACGTAGCCGACGACGGGTTCGCCGTCGCCGGCATCGGTCCACAGCCGCTTGGGCTTGCGGTCGGGGTTGCGCGTGATGATCGCGTTGGCCGCGGACAGAATCGTCTGCGTCGACCGGTAGTTCTGCTCGAGCATCACCACACGGGCCTGCGGGTAGTCCTGCTCGAACTCTTTGATGTTGCGGATCGTCGCGCCCCGGAAGGCGTAGATCGACTGGTCCGCGTCACCCACGACGACGAGCTCCCCGGCCTCGTCCCCGGTGCCGACGATCTCGCGCACCAGCACGTACTGGGCGTGGTTGGTGTCCTGGTACTCGTCCACCAGCACGTGCCGGAACCTTTGGCGGTAGTGCTCGGCGACGTCCGGGAACGCCTGGAGCAGGTGGACGGTGGTCATGATCAGGTCGTCGAAGTCGAGGGCGTTGGCCTGGGCGAGCCGCCGTTGGTACTCGCCGTAGACCTCCGCGATCACCCGCCGGCGCTGGTTGCTCACCCGGCGGGCCGCCTCCTCGTGGTCGACCAGGTCGTTCTTGAGCGCGCTGACCTGGTGGGAGAGCACGCGGGGCTGGTGCTGCCGCGGGTCGACCCCGAGGTCCCGGCAGACCAGGGTCATCAGCCGCTGCGAGTCGGCCTGGTCGTAGATCGAGAAGGACGACGAGAAGCCGAACCGCCCGGCCTCGCGGCGCAGGATGCGCACGCACGCCGAGTGGAAGGTCGAGACCCACATGATCCGGGCGCGACCGCCGACCAGCGCGGCGACGCGCTCCTTCATCTCCCCCGCAGCCTTGTTGGTGAAGGTGATCGCCAGGACCGATCCGGGGTGCACGTCGCGGGCCGCTAGCACGTACGCGATCCGCCGGGTCAGCACCCGCGTCTTGCCCGACCCCGCCCCGGCCACGACCAGCAGCGGGCCCCCCTCGTGGGTGACCGCCTCGCGCTGCTGGGGGTTGAGGTCCTCGAGCAGGGTCTCGGGCGGGGGTCGGTGGGCGCGCTCCGACCCGTCCGCCGAGGACTGCTCCGGCGAGGGCTCGGGGAGGGGCTCGACGAGGGCGCTCATGTCGCCGTCGAGTCTAGGCGGGCGGCCGGACACGACCCGTGCAGCTGTGGACGACCGACCTGGCTCGCCTGTCTCACGACCACGAGGCTCCCGGCGATCAGGCAGCGCCGGCGCACCGCTACCAGAAGACGGCCACCACCACGTTGAGCACCGCCAGCCCGCCGATGCCGAAGTAGAGCCCGTCTGGGATCCGCGCCTTGCGGCGGTTGACCCAGGCGAGGCTCAGCACCACCAGGGCGACCACGAGCTTGACGCCGATCTTGGCGTTGTCGACGTCGCTCCCCAACGAGGCGACCGCCTCGGCCAGCCCGACCAGCAGCAGCCCGGTGACCACCTGGGTGAGCGCCCCGTGCACCATCGCGGGGTTGACCACCCGCTCGCCGCGCGCCCGCATCTGCACCAGCCAGCCGCCGATCAGCGAGGCCAGGCCGAGGAAGTGCAGCACGACCAGCAGGTTGTAGACGATCTCCATGCACCCTCTCCTCGGCGAGCCCCGCCACACCGTACGGGGTGGGGCTCATCTGCTGGAGAGGGAGGGATGGGGCCGGCGAGTCGGGTCAGACCAGCCGGCGGTCGGTGGCCCAGCGGGTCAGCTCGTAGCGGTTGGAGAGCTGTAGCTTGCGCAGCACCGCGGAGACGTGAGTCTCGACGGTCTTGACCGAGATGAACAGCTCCTTGGCGATCTCTTTGTAGGCGTAGCCCCGGGCGATCAGTCGCAGCACCTCGCGCTCGCGCTGGGTCAGGCGGTCGAGGTCCTCGTCGACGCTCGGCGCCTCGGTCCCGGCGAAGGCGTCGAGCACGAAGCCCGCCAGCCGGGGGGAGAAGACGGCGTCGCCGTCGGCCACCCGGCGGATGGCGGTGACCAGCTCGTCGCCGGTGATCGACTTGGTGACGTAGCCACGGGCGCCGGCCCGGATGGTACCGATCACGTCCTCGGCGGCGTCCGAGACGGACAGGGCGAGGAACCGGATCTCGGGCGCCGGGACGTGGACCTGGCGGAGCACCTCGACTCCACCACCGCCGGGGAGGTGTACGTCGAGCAGGACGACGTCCGGCCGCGTGTCCAGGACGACCTTGATCGCCTCCTGGGCATCGGCGGCCTCTCCCACGAGCTCGACCGCGGAGCCGATCTCGGAGCGGACCCCTGCGCGGAACATCGCGTGGTCGTCCACCAGCACGACACGTGGTGGGCCCGACCGGGTGGCGGGCTGGTCAGGAGCCGTCACGGCGTCCTCCTCATCGACAGGCGTACCTCGGTGCCCTCGCCCTTGGTCGAGCGTACGTCGGCGGTGCCACCGTGGCGTTCCATCCGGTCTCGTACGGACCGGCGGAGGCCGAGGCGGTCGTCGGGCACGTCGGCCGGGTCGAAGCCGCTGCCTCGGTCGCGGACGAAGACCTCGATCAGGTCCGCCGTGGCCTCGACGAAGAGGTCGACCTTGGCGGCCCCGGAGTGCTTGGCCGCGTTGACCACGGCCTCTCGCGCGGCTGCGACCAGCGCCCGCGAGTGCTCGTCCAGCTCGGAGTCGCCGACGGTGACCACTTCGACCGGAACACCGAACGCGTCCTCCACCTCTGCCGCCGCCGAGGTCAGGGCCGCAGCCAGCGACGTCTCCTCCGACCCGGTCTGGCCGTAGAGCCAGGTGCGCAGATCTCGCTCCTGGCGGCGAGCCAGGGTGGTGACCGCCTTCGGGTCCCCGGCCTGCTTCTGGATCAGTGCGAGCGTCTGCAGCACCGAGTCGTGCAGGTGGGCGGCGACGTCGGCGCGTTCCTGGGAGACGATCCGCTGGTGGCGCTCGGACTGGAGCTCGTGCCACAGCCGCCACAGCCAGGGGCCGAGGATGAGGGCCAGCCCGGCCACCACCACGAAGAGGCCGAGCAGGCCGTTGAGGGTCGCGCTGAGCTGCCCCTGGCCGGCGAGGAAGGCGATCACGCCGGCGCCGACGACGAGCACACCGACGACCACCCGGATCCAGCCGACCAGGGTGCCGCCGCCGGCGATGCCGGCCATCCAGGGTGCGCGCGGGGACAGCGAAGCCATCCGGCGCCGCTCGGTCTCGTCGGCGGTCCGCCAGATGAGCGCCAGTCCGAGGCCCGCGAGCAGCAGCGGGAAGAAGACCGCGGCGCTGATCCCGAGCGGCGTGTTCTGCACCAGCAGGGCGACCCCGATGCCGAGCACCGCCAGGGCGACGAGCTGGCCGAGGTCGCCCTTCCGCGACCGGCGCGTCCTCCCCTGGCGCATCCCGGCCCGGGTTGCCGCTGCGAGGCCGGCGGGGGCATCGCGGGCCTGCTCCGCCTGCAGCGACTCCTCGGTCGTGGTGAAGACCCAGAGCGCGAGGTAGACGAACACGCCGAAGCCGCCGAGCCCGGCCAGCAGGGCGAAGGCGACCCGGACGGGTACGACCTGGAGCCCCAGGTGGTCGGCCAGGCCCGATGCCACGCCGGCGATCAACCGTCCGTCGCTGCGCCGCCGGAAGCGCGGGACCCCGGGGTCGCTGCCGGAGCCCGACCCGGGACGCGCTCCGGGGGCGGGCTGGCGGGCAGCCGTCGCCGCAGTCACGAGACCGATCGTCACACGTGGGCGGGCGCGGGGGCCATGAGTGATCCCCCCGACCCGCCCCTGGGTCGGTCTCGACCCGGCTCGGGGGCGGGCCCGGGTGATCCCCGATGTCCCCCGGCCGTCAGCGGGGCCAGGATCGAGGCATGAGCCAGACCCCGCCATTTCCCCTGCCGCAGCCCGGCGACGCCGGCGAACCCAGCGAGTCCAGTGATCCCGGGCAGGATGCCACGGCCGGTGAGACGCCGACAGCCGCGACGGGAGGCGGCGACTCCGGCACCAACAGCGACTTCCGCGCCGACGGCGCCCCTCACGCCGACGGCGCCCATCACGCCGACGACGCGACCACGACGACTGCCTCCTCGTTCGGCTCGCCCTCCGCGGCCCCGACCGTCCGGCTGGGCGACGAGCTGCGCACCCTGCGCCGCAGTCGCTCCGACCGCGTCGTCGCCGGTGTCCTCGGCGGCCTGGGGCGCCGGCTCGGTGTCGACCCGGTCATCCTGCGCGTCGTCACGGTCGTCCTCGTGTTCTTCGGTGGAGTGGGGGTCCTCTTCTACGCCCTCGGCTGGCTGCTGATCCCGGAGGAGGGCGACGAGCACTCCGCCCTCGACCAGGCCCTGGGTCGTGGCACGTCCGGCTCGGGCAGGGCACCGGCGGTGCTGCTGGCGGGCTTCCTCGGTCTTCTGGCCCTCGGGTCCGCCGCCGCTGTGCTCGGCGGCTCCTGGGACGGCGCGGTGCTGCTCGTCCTGGCGGGTGTCGCCCTGGTCCTCCTCCTCCGCCGCAACGGCCCGTCCACCTCGGTCCCGCACCTTGGCGGCACCGGGCCGGCCACTGACGCCGCACCCGGCCAGCCGCCGTACGGGAACGCCTACCCGGCTCCGTACGGCGCCACCGTCGACGACCCGGGTGCCGCCTGGGCCGCCGCCGCCACCGGTGCGCAGCCCCCGCTGGCCGCGCCCGCGTACCAGCCGCCCGCCGCGCCCGGGTACCGACCGCCGCCGGACGAAGCCGCCGCAACCAGCTGGGGCCCGGACGCGGACTGGGAGCAGCCGGCCTGGGACTCGACCGCCCAGTGGGCGCAGCCCCCAGGCACAGACACCGGCTGGACCCAGCCGGCCCCAGCCGCACCACTGCCGCGACCCCGCTCGGTCCTCGGCCCGGTGACCGTGAGCCTGGCCCTGCTCAGCGCCGGCGTGCTGGCCGTCCTGGACGGACCGGTGGGCCTCGACGTGCCCTTCGCGGCCTACCTTGCCGCTGCCCTCGGCGTCGTCGGCCTTGGCCTGCTCGTCGGCAGCTGGGTGGGCCGCTCCCGTGGGCTCGTGTGGCTCGGGCTGCTGCTGGCCATCGCGATGGTGCCGGCGGTGGCCGCCGACCGGATCGGCTCCTGGGAGGAGACCGACGTGACGGTGCAGCCCACCAGCCCGGCCGAGCTGTCCGGCACGCACGACTACGGTGGCGGGCGAGTGGTCTGGGACCTGACGGCGCTCGAGCTGCCGGAGGAGAACGGGCCGACCCTGACGATCGACCAGGGCGCAGGGCAACTGGTCGTGACCGTCCCCGAGACCACCGACGTCACCCTCGACGCCACCCTCGGCATCGGCGAGCTGCGGACCTTCGAGACCGTCAGCGGGGGGTTCGGCAACGAGCGCTCGACCGTCGACCTCGGTCCCGACGGTGCGGGCGGCGGTGAGCTGACCCTCGACCTCGACCTCGGCATCGGCCAGCTGGAGGTGCGTCGTGAGGCGGCATGAGACCGACGCGGTGTCCCTCGTCTTCGGACTCGTCTTCCTGGGAGTGAGCGCGATGTGGCCGTTGGTCCACTACGAGGTGCTGGGGTTGCCCGGCCTGGAGGTGGCCGCGCCGGTGCTGCTCGTGTCGGCCGGGTTGGCGGGACTGATCGCCTCGTTCGGCCGGGCCCGGAAGGGCTCGGACACCCCGCCCACCGAGGACCTGCGCCGCTGACGGGCCCGGACGGCGTCCTGGGCGGCAACCGCGGTGTCCGGATGGCCTGATCGCGAGGCGGTGAGCGCGAGGGAGTGCTCAGGTATCCGCTCGCCCCTCGGTGCGTGACGACGAGGGGTTGCTCGCGTTCGGCCGCGGCAGCCACGCTGGGTGTCCATCTGACCGGACGTCGACACCGCCACGAACCGGGCATGGCCGGCGAGCCGCCGGCAGCCGTCGTGCGAGGGTGTGTCCCGTGCCCGCCGCGCTCGCCTACGTCGTCGTCGTCGTGGCCGGCGCCGCCGTCCTCGTCGTCGAGACCCTGGCCGCCCGGCTGGTGGCGCCGTACGTGGGGCTGACCCTGGAGGCCTTCACGGCGGCGATCGCGGCCGCCCTCCTCGGCATCGCGCTGGGTGCCCGGCTCGGTGGGGCGGCGGCCGACCGGCACCTCCCCACCACCGTGGTCACGGTCGGCCTTGCCGGCGGCGGTGTGGGGGTGCTCGCGGTCCGCCCGGTCATCCACCTCCTCGGCCCGGGCCTGGCCGGAGGCGGGCCCCTCGCCGCGCTGTGGCTGGTGGGCCTGGCGACGCTGCCCGCCGTGACGCTCCTGTCGGCCGTACCGCCCGCCGTGGTCGCCGCCCGGCTCGCCCGGCTGGACGAGACCGGGACCGTCGTCGGCCGGCTCTCCTCCCTCGGCACGCTGGGCGCGCTCGCCGGCTCGGTGCTCACCGGTTTCGTACTCGTGGCAGCCCTGCCGACGTCGTCGATACTGGCGGTGACGGCTGCCGGGGTGCTGCTGCTGGCCGTCGCGTGCGCCGTGTGGTCGCGCCGGATGCCCACGGCGTCGGCGCCCGCGGAGCAGGGCTCGGCCGCCGTCGCCACCGTGGTCGCGGCCGCAGTGCTCGCCGGAGCCGGCCTGGCGGTAGTCGAGGGACCCTGCGCGGTCGAGACGCCCTACAGCTGCGCCCGGGTCGTGTCGGATCCCGAGCGATCGACCGGCCGCCTGCTGGTGCTGGACGACCTGCACCACTCGTACGTGGACCTCGCGGACCCCACGTACCTCGACTTCTCCTACGTACGCCGCTTCGCGGGAGCCGTGGACGGCTGGTGGCCGGAGGGGGGGCCGCTGCAGGCGGTCCACCTCGGGGGCGGCGGCTTCACGCTGCCGAGGTGGCTTGAGGCCACCCGCCCGGGATCGCGGTCGGACGTGCTGGAGATCGACGCGGAGGTCGTCGAACTCGTCCGACGCGACCTCGGGCTGGAGACCGGCCCGTCGTTGCAGGTCCTCGTGGGCGACGCCCGTACGTCGCTGACCGAGGTACCACGCGGGAGCGCCGACCTGGTCGTCGGGGACGCGTTCGGGTCGCTGTCGGTCCCCTGGCACCTGGCGACGCTGGAGGCCGTGGAGCTCGTACGGGCGGGACTGACCGACGACGGCCTGTACGTGCTCAACGTCATCGACCGCGGCGATCTCGACCTGCTCCGCGCCGAGGTGGCCACGGTGGCGGAGGTCTTCGGCGAGGTGGCCGTGGCCGCAGCGCCGGCCGCGCTCGAGCCGGGTCCGGGCAACGACGGCGGCAACTACGTGCTCGTCGCGTCACCGAGCGGGCTCCCGCCCGGGAGGCTCGCCTCGGTGACGGCGGTCATCGCGGATCAGGACGCGGGCAGCGTGGTCGTCCGCGTCGGTCCCGGATCCCCCCTGGCCGGCGGGATGGTGCTCACCGACGACCACGCCCCGACCGACCAGCTGCTCACGCCGTACGTCGGCCCCCGGGGGTGAGGTTCGGCTGAGCGGCGTGCCGGCTGATCAGGCCGAGGCCCGCCGGCCACCCCGCACCTCCAAGCGGTCGAGCAGCGTCCGCGTGCTCGCCGCCACGGCGTCGACCGCCTCGGCGAAGGCGTCCGCGTTGTGCGCGGCCGGCGCCCGGAACCCGCTGATCTTCCTGACGTACTGAAGCGCGGCGGCGCGCACGTCGTCCTCGGTGACCTCGTCGACATAGGGCTCGCGTAGGGTCTTGATGCTCCGGCACATGCCCGCAGCGTACGTCGATCCGCTCCTCACCCCGCGCCGCGATAGGCGTCCGCCAGCCAGGCCGAGACCTTGTCGTCGATGTCCGAGACGGCGCGGACCTCGAGGTGGTGCATCCACGTGTGAGGACTCGGACGCACCACTTGCTTGAACCGCGTGGAAGGGACGCGGTGGTCGAGCGCCAGGGAGAGCACGACCTCGGCAGACGGGTTCCGCAGCCACTGGCCGGGGAGCCAGAGGTAGGCGAAGCCACGACGGCGCCGGAACGCCACCTGGCTGCGGGTCACCCGGACCTCCACGGGTCCGAGCCGCTCCACTTCCGCTCGTACGGTCTCGTAGACCCGCAGGGCGTCGGGGTGCTCGGCGAAGAACTCCTCAGGACTCGTCATGGTTCGTCCCTCCTCCAGGAGAGAGCCCTCATGCGCACCTCATCGGCGTCTCACCCGCCGTGGCGAGCGTCCCACCTGGAGGTCGCACCACCCGGAGCGACCCCGGACCAGGAAGGACAGCACGATGAGACGGTCACGCAGTGCTGCGGGCATCGCCGTCCTGCTGACGAGCACCCTCTTCGCGGTGCCCGCCCAGGCCGAGGAACGGACCTGCCGATGGTCCCTGGGGGCGATCACGGTCGACAACCTGCGCGTGCCGTCCGGAGGGTCGTGCACCCTCGAGGGGACGTACGTGAAGGGCACGGTCAAGGTCGAGAACCGCGCCAAGCTCAAGGCGACCTCGGTCTCGGTGATCCGCAACGTCCAGGCCGGGGGGCACGCCGACGTCACGGTCGCCTCCTCGTCGGTCGGCGGGAGCATCCAGCTCAAGCAGGGCGGCAGCGCCTCCGTGACCAGCAACCGCGTCAACGGCGACGTGCAGTCCTTCACCAACCGCGGGAAGCAGACGATCTCCAAGAACCGCATCGACGGCGACCTGCAGTGCAAGGAGAACGTCCCCGCCCCGACCGGCTCGGGCAACGTCGTGGGCGGGAACAAGGAGGAGGACCAGTGCCGGCGACTCTGACCCTCGCCCGTCGGGTCGGACGGGGTGCTCGAGGTGCACGAGAGCATCACGTACGCCTTCAGCGGCGTAGGTCACGGCATCCTCCGCTCGATCCCGTACCGCTACCGCTGGAACGACAGGTACGACCGGGAGACCGAGCTCGGGACGGTCGCGGTGAGCAGCCGGACGGCCCCGGTCCAGCTCCAGCGGACGCGGGAGGACGGGCAACTGGTCCTGCGTATCGGCGACCCGGACCGGCCGATCCGCGGTACGCACACCTACGAGCTCGACTACACCGTCGCTGGGGCCCTGAACGATCGCGGCGACCACGTCGAGCTGGCCTGGAACGGCGTCGGGGACGAGTGGAGGACCAGCATCGAGGAGGCGAGGCTCAGCGTCTCAGCCCCATCCCTGCTGGCCGCGCGGTGCTTCCACGGCCCGGTCGGCAGCGACGAGTCGTGCGGGACGGCCACGCGCGACGGGATGGCCTTCGCAGGTGGCCAGGCAACGGTCGCCTTCGACCCGGAGCGGCTGCGCGCGTACGAGGCCATGACCGTCTACGCGGACCTGCCGCAGGGATCGGTGGAGGTCGCGCCGCCGGTGCTCGTCGAACGGTGGAGCTGGGCGCGGGCGTTCTCGGTGACGCCGCTGAGCGTCGGGCTCGCCACCGGGCTGCTCGCCCTCGGCGCCTACGTCGTGACGCGGCTGGTGGTCCGGGGACGGGACGAGGGACCGTCCTCGGCGGCCGCAGGTGTCCCGGTGGACTGGCGCGCCGTCCGGGGAGATGCGGCCCGGCCCGTTGGGGACTCTCGTCGACGAGCGTGCCGACGTGGTCGACGTCACGGCCACCGTCGTGGACCTGGCGGTTCGTGGGCACCTCCGCATCGAGGAGCTCGGCGCCCACATGGTCGTCTGGCGCGACTGGCGACTGGTCCGGCTGGAGGACGCACCCGACGATCTCGCCCCGTTCGAGCGGGCACTGCTCGACAAGCTCTTCGGAGTCGGCGTCATGGGACGGCGCCAGGTCGTCCGGCTCAGCGAGCTACAGGACACGTTCGCCGACTCGATGGACTCGCTGCGCAGGTCTCTCGAGGCCGAGGTGGTCCGACGGGGATGGTTCCGCGACCGACCGGGCCAGGTCCGACTGCAGTGGTACCTGACCGCCGCTGCGGCCCTGGTGGCGGCGCTCGGCGTCGCAGCGCTGCTCATCGCCTTCACCCGGGCTCGGACTGGTCGGCGTGGCCCTCGTCCTGCCTCCGGCCGCCCTGCTCTTGGCTGGGCACAGCATGGCGGCACGGACACCGGCCGGGAGCACCGCCAAGCAGCAGGCGGAGGCCCTGCGCCACTACCTGGCGACGGCCGTGCCGCAGCACGCGGACGAGAACGCGCAAGGCTTCTCCGCGATGCTCCCGTACGCCATGGTCCTCGGGCTCGAGGACCGCTGGACGCGCACGTTCGCGGCGCTGGCCGCACAGGCCCACGGCACTGCCCGACCGGAGTCCGCTCAGCAGTGGTACGTCGGGCCGTCGACGACCGGCACACCGTTCGCCGGGCGGGGCGACCTCGGCTCGGCGATCTCGTCCTTCTCCTGGACCGCAGGATCAGCCATGACGTCGAGACCGAGCAGCTCGGGCTCGGCTGGGGACTCCTCCGGCGGCGGCTGGTTCGGCGGCGGGTCGTCCGGGGACGGCGGCGGGTCCTCCGGCGGCGGTGGTGGCGGCGGAGGGGGGGCGGCTGGTAGGCCGCCCCCCGGCTCGCTACATCAGCCCTCGCTGCCACGGACCCCAGATCGCGTACGTGATCCCGTTCCCCTGCATGTTCGCGTACAGGACCTGGGTGTCGGGCGAGAAGCACGCACCGGCGAACTCGTCAGCACCTCCAGCGATGGCGTTGAGGGCGAAGTCGAAGATCAGCCCGTCCCGGGTCAGGGCCCGAAGCATGTTGCCCGAGCTGCTGTCCTCGCAGAGCACCACACTCTTCCTGCGCGGCGACACGATGATGTTGTCGGGAAAGTCCAGGACGTCCGGTCCCGGCGACTCGAAGATGAGCGTGAGCGTGTCCTTCGCGGTGTCGTACACCCACACCTGGCCGTAACCGTCCCCGACACCGGCGCTGGAGTTGGGTGGGGGATCGGAGTCGAACGGGCCGCCACCCTCGGTCGACACGAAGAAGATCCTGCCGCCCCAGTAGGACATGCCCTCCAGGCGCGAGAACCGTGCCGCCCCCTTGCTCTCGCCCTCCTGGAAGACGATCCGAGCCGCCTCGTCGTTGCTGAGGCCCGGAGCGAAGGTCGGGTCCGGGTCCTCGATGTCGATCCAGGCGACGCGGAAGGTCGTCCCTGGTGTCTGGCCGGTGTGCAGGTCCACATTGACCGGACCGCCGGCGCCGTCCGGGACGACGCCGAGGACCTGCAGCCGGCCGCCGTCGGCAATTCGCCTGTCCCGCCGCACGTTGTTGGGCGGCAGGTAGCGGAAGAACCCGGATGCGTACGCGAAGTCGTCCTCGGTCATGTACACGATGCCGGTCGACGGGTCGAACGCCGCCGCCTCGTGCGCGAAGCGCCCTGCACGCCTGATCGGCTGGGCAACCTTCAGCTCCCCGGGGCCGACGCTAGCGGAGACCTCGACGAGGTAGCCGTGCTTCTGCGTGTATGTCAGGTCATCCGGGGCCCCCGGGCCGATGAGGAAGCTGCGCTGCTGGTCGACGCCGTTGGGCGTCTCCTCGCAGGTCAGCCAGGTACCCCAGGGGGTCGCGCCACCCGCGCAGTTGAAGGTGGTCCCGTTGAGGCTCACCCAGCTTCGCACCTCCTCGGCGCGGGGCGAGATCTCGAGCGTGGTCGTGCCACCGGGAGCCATCCGGTCGTAGGCCTTGGAGAGATCCCCGAACGCGGTGCGGAGGGCGGGCTGGGTCTGCTCGTGGTTGCGGACCAGCCGCACCTTGCCGCCAGACCACGAGAAGGCCGCCATGCCGTCGTGACGGCCGGGCGTGAGCGTCGATTCCTCCGTCAGCGGCGTACCGACCACACCGAAGGACCGGTACTCGAACCCTCTCGGGAGGTGGAGGCGCACCACCCCGTCGCGGAGGTCGGGTACCGGACCGAGCGGCCCGTAGCCGCCGTTGTCCCGGGCGAACTTCGGCTGCGCGAACGCGGCCCGCATCATCAGGCCGGCGAACGGCCCTGCCGTGGCCCCGACGGTGCCGGCCGCCACCAGAGTGCTCCGCCGGAGGAACGCTCGTCGATCCATCCCACTACCCTTCTCCCACGCCTCGGCCTCGCGAGCTCTCGGGTGCCCACGGAGACCTGTCGGTCGCCCACTATCCTCGTCAGGCCGTCAACCCATCCGGCCGTCCTCGTCACGGGAAGTGCCGGATCGACCGGGAGGTGGGGCTTGACCGGGACCAACGGCGGGTCGAGCACGGTCGAGGGCTTCGTCACCCGGGCGAAGGCCATGAACGACGACGACCGACTGGCGCTGGCCCGGGCGCGGCGGGCGTTGGACGAGTCCTTCCAGGTGGGGGCGTGGAAGGCGGCCAACGAGGTCGCGATGGGGCGGGCCGCCGAGTACCTGGAGGTCCGCGTGCGGCTGGGGAGTGTCTACGTACCGGATCACCTGGAAGAGCTGGTGATGCTCGGGTCCCGGGCCGACCCGGCGGAGCGGGCGGAGTGGCAAGACGTCGCGCGGCTGGTCCGGACCGCCCTGGACGAGGCCACCCTCGCCCACGTTGGCCTGGACACTCTCCGCCCGCCCGACGTGCGCGCCCTGCTCGGTCCCTGGAAGGCCATGCTCGAAGCTGCGTACGCCCGGGAGACCGAGCAGACCTCCTGAGTCCCCGACCGGGTCTTCACAACCTGGGGGCGGGTTCTGTTGGGGGCGATACGGCGGCTGCGCGGGCATGGTCCGGCCTATCGTGAGGCCGTGCGCCACATCCGTGCCGCCGCCACGCTGTCCGGGCTGCTCGCCATCGCGGCTGCCCTTCTCATCGCTGGTCCAGGAGCCGCCGCCGCGGCGGAGGACGGCTCCGGTCACGTGACGACCTATGCGGTCGACCTCCTGGTCCGGCCGGACGGGGCACTCGAGGTGCAGGAGCAGATCGTCTACGCCTTCGACGATCGGGGACACGGCATCGAGCGGTACATCCCAGTCCGGTACCGCTACGACGACACCCACGACCGCATCGTCGACGTGACAGACGTCCAGGTGAGCAGTCCCTCCGGCGCGCCGGTCGACCTCCTCACCGAGGAGCAGGGCGACGACCTCTACGTGCGCATCGGCGACCCCGACCAGCTGGTGAGCGGCACGCAGTCGTACGAGCTGGCCTACAGGGTGGAGGGCGCGCTCAACGACCGCGAGGACCACGTCGAGCTGGCGTGGAACGGCATCGGCGACCGTTGGGAGACCTCCATCGAGCAAGCCACGATGACGGTCAGCGCGCCGGCCATGCAGCGCGCGCGGTGCTTCTACGGCCCGACCGGGAGCGACGACTCGTGCGGGTCCACGACGCTCGACGGGGTGGCGGGTGACGGAGAGGCCACCGTCGACTTCGGCCCGGTCTCCCTGCAGGCGAACGAGGGGATGACTGTGTACGCCGCCCTGCCGCAGGGCTCGGTGGACGTGGCCCCGCCGATGCTCGTCGAGCGCTGGACTCCGCAGCGTGCCTTCTCGGTGACGCCCCTGACCGTCGGGCTCGCTGCGGTCCTCGCAGGGCTGGGTGGACTCGCCGTACGGCGGCTGGCAGTCCGACGGGGGAGGGACGAGCGGTCCGTGACGGCGCTGCACGCCACGTCGGCGGCGGGACCGGTCGCAGGAGTCCCCGTGGACTGGCGAGCGGTTCGGGGGATGCCACCCGGCGTCCTCGGAACCCTGGTCGACGAGAAGGCCGACGTCGTCGACGTGACGGCCACCGTCGTCGACCTCGCGGTGCGCCGACACCTCCGGATCGAGGAGCTGGAGGAGCGACGGTGGAAGGTCTGGGACTGGCTCCTCACCCGCCTCGACGAAGGCCCCGACGACCTGGCGCCCTACGAGCGCAGGCTGCTCGGCGAGCTGTTCAGCAGCGGCTCTTCCGTCCGTATCTCGGACCTGCAAGACACCTTCCACGAGCAGATGGCGTCACTGCGCAACGACCTGTACGACGAGGTCGTGAGACGCGGTTGGTACCGGGTTCGGCCCGACCGCACACGGCTGCTCTGGTACGGCGTCGGGGTCGTTGCGCTGGTGCTCACGGCAGGCGTGGCGGTGCTGCTCGCTGTGTTCACCACGTTCGGGCTGGTGGGGCTGGCCCTCGTCGTGCCGGCCCTGGGGCTGCTGCTGGCGGCAGGGGCGATGCCGGCCCGGACGGCCCAGGGCAGCGCTGCTCTGCAGCAGGTCCACGCGCTGCGGGACTACCTCGCGACGAGCACCCCGCAGCAGGCTCGTTGGGAGGACACGGAGCAGACGTTCTCCACCCTTGTCCCCTACGCCATGGTGCTCGGGCTCGAGAAGCGGTGGGCCGAGGCCTTCGCTCCCCTGGCGGCTCGGCCATCCGGGGAGGCTGGCGGCTCGTACGGCTACGCGCCCTACTGGTACGTGGGTGTGCCCACAGGGCTGCACGCCGATGGGATCGGCGGCCTCGGCTCGGCTTTGTCGTCCTTCGCATCCACTGCCGGCTCGGCCATGTCATCGTCGCCCAGCACCTCGAGTGGCAGCGGCGGCTCGGGGGGTGGAGGCGGCGGCGGTGGTGGTGGCGGCTGGTGAGGTTCGGCCGTTCAAGCCCCCGGGACCACGGGAGCTGACCCGATGCGGGGGCTGACCCTACGAGCCGGCGGGATACTGGGGACAGGTCCGTTCGTGGCGCCGATCGGGTAGCACGTCTGCCCACTCCTGCCTCGTGAGGTTGCGACCCACGATCGTGCAGGCGTGCTCGGGCAGCCGCCCCGCCGCGACGTCCCACTCCTGCACCCCGGTGCCGTCGGTGAAGGTGACCAGAGTCCCGTCGTCACGGACGCCGACCAGCACGCGCGCGTCGCGCCGGCTGGGATCCACCTCGAGCTGGACTCCGCCCTTGGCGCCCTCCCGCACATTCCAGATGGCGGCGCTGCCGGCGCCGCCGGTGACCAGGAAGTCGGAGTCCGGTAGTGAACACCATCGAGTCGACGCCGAAGCCCGGGACTGCGTCCCATGTCGTGTGGTGCTCCCACGTCCGGGTGTCCCACACCAGCACGCGTCGCTCCCGGTGGCTCCGGCCAGCCCGGAGGTCGCCGTGGCGGCTGCATGGCTCACGTCTCCTATGGTCGCAGGAACCGGAGCCGTGGGCGTGCAGGAAGCCATCGAGTCTCATCGACACTGACACGCAGGAGAGATCGGGGAGAGGAGCTTGCAGCATGCGGGGTACGTAGTTCGGGCAACGGCTGAACTCGCGGTGCCCACAGCCGAAGCTTTCCGGAACACCGAGGGGTCTGTCATTCTCAGCTTGGGCTTGCCAGACTGTGTGTCGCAGGACGACGCGCCGCAGCCGTCGACTGCGCATCCGAACTCGATCTTCTCCAACGTGACGTAGGTCTCTCGCGAATAATCTGACGGATCGTTTGCCCGGGCCCAGGCAGGGCACATCACCCTTGCCCGCCGCGCAACCCTGCGCGCTCCAACGAGATCGGGCTTCAAGCACTCTTAACTGTTAGGAAGTCTCCTGCATGTCTGCTCACACTGACTACACCGAGTCCTCGGCTCTGGATGCTCGAAGGGGCGACAGCGGTAGTCTTCGTCGCCGCTACGACGAGTCCAAGAACGGATTCAAAACCAGCGAGTTCTACGTGACGGCCGTGTTCGTGGTGATGGTGCTCCTCGCCACCTACCTTGACGCCGACAGCCTGTCGCGTGAAGACGGTTGGCGCTTCGCAGCCTTCGCGGTTGTCGCCTACATCGTCAGCCGCGGCCTGGCCAAGCTTGGCGTGCGACAGCCCTCCGACAACGACCGCTAAGCGGAGTCTGCAACGCCGACACTGCACAGCAACGGCCCGTTCCCCCAGCGTGAGGAACGGGCCGTTGCCTGCCTACCACGAGACCCACGAGATCGAGCGGGCCTGGTGAGACGAGCAGCACGGACTGGCCGTAGCCGGCCGAGCCGACGACTACCACGGTCGAGCGCGCCTTCCGCCTGTCGAAGAGCCTGCGGCGGCTGATGACCTCATCGAGCTCGTGAAAGGCCACGTCGCGTTCCCTCTTGGCGTGCTGGCAACGGAGGGCGGCTTGATGGCTGCCGTGGCCGGGGCGTACATGGGCTCCTCGGGCCAGTGACGGAGGTCGTGCAGGTGGAGGTCGGGTAGGCCGACCTCGGAGTGGGCCTTGGGCCAGGCGTCTTGGAGGGCGTGAGGTGCGAGCGGGCCGCCCTTGTGGCCGGTGAGGCCTAGCCTTGGGCTAGCCGTCCGCCCTCGGCTGGGCGTAGGCGTCGAGGTGACCGCGAAGGTCGTCGACGCGGGCGGCGGGGATAGCGAGGGTGCGGCGTCCGGCGTCGGTCCTGGATGGGCCGACGAGGTGGACACCGTTGCGGTCGGGCTGGCGCTGCTGGCGCCCTCCGGGTCGTAGGGCCCCTGAGTACCGGGCCTGGCTCAGCCTTGCGATGGACCCTCGAGGTCAGCGGAGCGTAGGGCGCCGGTGACGATGTCGTTGGCGACGTCGGCCAGGCGAAGGTTGTGGTTGCGGGCGTAGCCGCGGAGCGCGGAGAACCCCTGTTGCATGGTGAGATCCAAGCGCTCGGCGAGCATCCCCTTGGCTTGCTCGATGACGATTCGGCTGTTGAGCGCGTGGTTGAGCTGCTCGTTCACGAGCTGGCTCTCGCGGGCGGCACGGTGCTGGAGGATCGCGATGGTCGCAATGTCGGCGAAGGACTGGGCGACGTTGACGTCCGCATCTGTCAGCTCGCGGTTGTCGGTGTGGAACAAGTTGAGGGCGCCGATGACGTTTCCTCGAAGTCGAAGCGGCACCGCCTGGACAGACTGGAAACCGGCGGCGAGCGCTTCGGGTGCGAAGCGTGGCCACCGTCCGTCAGCCGCGGCGAGGGCCTGGTTCAGCTCGGGCTGGCCGGTCCGGAAGCAGTCGAGACACGGTCCTTCTTGGGCTTGTAGCTCGAAGAGCTCCAGCACACGCATCGCCTCGCTCGAGGATGCCACCGAACGCAGGTTCCCTTCGGGGCTCGCGAGCATGATGCCGGCGGCGGCGACGTCGAGCACCTCGACGCATCGGTCAGCCAGCTTCACCAGCAGGTCCACGACGTCGAAGTCGTCGACGAGAGTGTCGGCCAGCTCGACGAGGGTTTGGGCGAGGAGCGCTTCTCGGGTCATCGGATCTCCTGTCACCTCGGGCGCAGCCGCGTGCGGCATCTTATGGCCGGATCCGGGGCCGTGAGGCTGGGCGCCCGCGGGCTGATGCTCCTGCTCGGATCTGGAATGGGATCACGGCGCCGGGTCCCCGGTGTCCTGGTCATCGAGGCGAAGGGTCTTGGCGACGACGTCACCGGCGACCTCGGCAAGTGGCCGGTCGTTGCCGAACGCGTAGGCGCGCAACCGGATGAGGGCCTGCCCGACCGATACCTCGAGCTGTGCTGCGACCATGCCCGACGCCTGATGCACGACGTACTGGAAGTCGGCGCTCGCCTCCAGCGCGACCGCGATCTGACCGGGCGGCGCTTCAGCCTGCAACACCAGCACTGCCTGTGCGGCGACGCCGGCCATCACCAGCGCGTCGGCGTGCTGCTCGTCGCAGAGGGGGCCGGGGCGGTTGCGGTAGAGGTTCAGCGCACCGAGGCGCACCGCGCCGATCTGGAGCGGGAACCCGAAGATCGCCGCTGCTCCGGCGTCGACCGCCGGCTGGGTGAACGCTACCCACCGCGGCAAGGCGGGGTTGGCGAGGTCGGGTTCGAGAACGGGTCGGTCCGTGGTGAAGGCGTCGACACACGGCCCTTCACCCAACTCGAACTGCAGCTCCTCGATGAGTGCGCTCACCCCATCGGTGCTGCACACCGAGCCCCGCGGCACGTCTCCGGACATCAGCATGATCCCCGCGCCGGTCACGCCGGTGACCTCGGCGCTGACCTCACAGAGGCGCTTCGTCTCCAATCCTGCGGTCGGGCCGACGCCCAGCAGCCCCAGGATTCGCAACCGACGATCCCGGGCAAGTGTCATGACCCCGGAAGAGGCAGGGCGAGCGGAAGACGCTGCGTCTGCACGACGGAGGGACCCGGCTGAGGCGGGGAACCAACCTCGCAGGGATCAACGGCCGGCACCTGGACCCAGGTGCTGAGCGCACCGGTCCGAGTCACGGACGGCACCTCCTCCGCTTCGACGAGGCCGGACAGGCCGCAGATATCGAGCACCCAACGCGCGAAGTGTGACGGAGTGCGCAGGGTGAGCTTCTGTGACCGCTCGCCAAGGAGGTTCCGGGCGCCGACGATGACACCGACCGTGGACGCGTCCATAAACGTCACCAGGCTCAGGTCGACTACCACATCAGAGTGCTCGCCAGCGATCGCCCGAGCCAAGGTGTCCGATAGCTCGGACCTGGTGGCCAGGTCGTGTTCGCCCCAGACCCAGATGAGGGCCCGAGGGCTCGCGACATTCGCGGCGATCGAGGAGCGAGAAACCTCGAGCGATGACAACGACTCGTGCAGAGCCATGGCGGTCTCCTGGCATCCGGAACTGCAACGTGGCGCTACCAGGGTCCGGAGTATCGCTCCCCGACGAGCCGAAGCCCGCCCAACACGTAGGGCTCTTGTCGTGTCAGTCTGACGCTACACCAACAGTCAACGCCAGTTCGCCCCGCTGGTGGCCAACCGAAGTCTCCACCTCGCGTGGGGGGTTAGCGTTTCGAGGGGTGTGCTCCCGACCGGCTTCGGGCCTCGCGCATGCGGTAGCCCTCGCCGTCGGTGGCAACGACGTTGTTGTGGTGCAGGAGCCGGTCGAGCAGGCTGACGGCGGTGCTGTGCTTGGGCAGGGACCGGCCCCATGCATCGAACGACCAGGGGCTGGCGATGGCCAGGCTGCGGGTTCGTAGGCGGCGGCGACGGAACCGGAACAGCAGCTGGCTGCCGGAGCCAGCAGGGACCGCCAAGCGGCCAGCCCGCGTACTTCGCCGAGTTGACCGCCCGCGGCGTCGACGCAGACCTAGCGCACGACGGGGCCAGGGGGTCGTGAGTCGGGTCGGGACGAGAGCGGGGTGGACCGACGGCTGACGTCATGGGAGGCACGGTGAACGTAATCCGCCGCTCCCACCCCTCCGCGTAGGCGTACCCGACCGTCAGCGTGTCGTGGCCGGTCGCACCACGCAGCTGCTTGGCCGCAGGCTTCTGGTGCCAGGAGTCGCCCCAGAGCGCAACCACCCCACCGGCCGACTCGTCCGGACCGAGCACCAGCAACCCGTCCTGCGCGCCGTCGTCTGGATGCTCCAGGTGTAGGCCTGCACGGCAACGTTCCCGCCGGCGCCCAGGGACAGCCGCGCGGTGGCGTCGGCCTCCGCCGGCGGGTCCTCCGGCATGAGCCGGAACCGGTTGGTTCCCGCCCACAGCCCGGCGTGCCGGGTCAGCGCCTGCATGGGTCACGCTCCCGCTGTTCGGCCTGCGTGGCTGGCTGCTCATCAGCGTAGGGCGGCTCCTTGCCACGGCGGCTGGCGCTTTCGACGGACGTGAAAGCCCGGTCTTGCCGGGGACACTGCAAGCTCGGTGAGAGCCGAGGAGCGTGCTGTTGGCCGCGGCGTCGGACCTGGCCGACGCTCCGCCGCGTTCATCGGATCGACCCGCATGAAACCGATCCGAACCGTGGTCGTGCTCGACGCCGCTGACCTGCACGCTGAGAGTGTGTTCTGGGCGGGGAATGCTCGATGGGCATGTCTTTGACGACGCGACGTTTCACAGCTTCATCGATGCGGCCGGCGAATGGCGGATCCGGATCCAGCTCGCGCCGAAGCACGTGCCTCCCGACTGGCCAGACGGAGCGCCTCAGCAGGTATACATGGACCTGCACGTCAAGGATCTCAAGCAGGCGCACGAACAGGCGATGAGGCTCGGCGCCCGCCTGCTCCAAGCCGGCGATCTGGAAAGCGACGAGGGGCACCAGGCATACGCCGACCCAGCCGGCCACCCGTTCTGCATCGGCTGGGGACAGCTTCTGGCGGACGAACGCCGCCAGCGTCTCTGCGAGACGGTTGCCTTCAGTCCTCACGAACGCACGACTCTGCCGCGGACCGCGACGTCGCTTCGTGCATGGTAGGAACGGGAGTGTGCCGATCCTCCCGAAGGAGCGTGATCCTCGGCTGATCACCGTCCGTCGCGGGGGGACTCTGACCGACGTACACCACGACTGTTGGCTGACGTCGGCGTGAGAACCTCCATGATCACCAACGCGATGCCGCGCCCGCTCCCTCTACACCATCACCGGCGTGTCACCGGGAGACACGCCGTAACCAGCGACTTTGCCGGAGCCCTGGGTTCCCAACCACGTGAGTTGGTCGCAAGGTAGCAGACGCCAGGCTCATGAGTAGCTGCGCTGCGATGGCGTGGCCGTCTGCGGTGACCATGCTCCAAGGAGAAACTCGCTGGTAGGTTCAGCGTCGTCGGCTTGCGCCGTAGTTGTGGACGCTTGGCTCCCGGTCTTGAACCCCGACGCCACCTATCCTCCGCATCGGACCTTGGCTCGCCACACAGCAACGATGAGAACGTCCGGTCATGCCGCAGGTCGGCCGGTTCGGATCCGCCTCAGGCTCTTCGGTGCCATAGTCGGCGCATGGACAAGTCCCGCGCGCTCGCGCTGGTGCTGCGCCTCACTGCCGTCGCGTTCATCGTTGTGTTCACGCTGCTGTTCCTGGCATCCGTCACCCGGACCGACACCCCGGAGTTCCTCTACCGCCTGTTCGCTTGGGGCGACATCGGCGACGCCGAGGAACAGATGCTGGCGGCGGTCTACATCGTGTGGGGTGTCTGCCTCTGGATCGCAGCGCGTGCACCTTTGCAGCACCGGCTCTTCATCGACTTCACCATCACTGCGAACCTCGCTCACGCCGCGGTGATGGCGGTGCAGTCGTTCACGTATCAAGGCGAGCACGCGCACCTGTGGGGCGATGTGGTGATCCTCTTCGCCGCCAGCGGCGTCCTCGCCGCGCTCTGGCTGCCGGTGCGCAAACAACCGGCCTAATCGCCCTACCATGCCGCGTGGAGGGCGGCTACGCTCGCCCGAATCTACGGCTCACCAAGTAGAAGGCAAAGTTGCGCCATTAGACGAGCGGACGTGCCGCGAGTGCGACATCTTGCGGCGAGATGACAGACCTTCCAGCAGCGGTCGACGCGTCCTTGGCCGCATGTCATCGGACGGCTCCAACACAGCGAACGGCGAGTGTCTGCAGGGCTGCGGCGAGGTCGGGTGCCGCGTCCGGGTCGATGTGGAAGTCGAGGTCGAGCGCGGCGAGGTAGCTGGCGAGGAGCTCCGGGGTCTGCGCGCCGGCGTGCAGCGCGCTGGTGTCCGCCCCGAGCGCCTCGACGGCCCAGATGCTGGTGGGGATCCGACGGAGGACCGTCTCGGCGGGGGCGTCGACGACGATGCTGGCTCGGTAGCTCCACAGGGCCGCCATCCGCCCCCGGACGACCCAGGTGGCCAGGTCGGGGCCGGGGAACTCACGTGGCGTGAATCGCGGGCCGGGGGGTGTGCGTGGGGTGATGCGGTCGAGGCGGTAGCTGCGCCAGTCGTCGCGGTCGAGGTCGAAGGCAACGAGGTACCAGCGGCCGCCGACCTGGAGGAGACGGTGCGGTTCGACCTGGCGCTGACTCTCGCCCCGGTGCCGGTCGAGGTAGTCGAAGCGCAGCAGGTCGCAGCGGTCGATGGCCTCCGCGACGGTGGCGAGCAGGTCTGGGGAGATGGGGTCGCGGGAGGCGGGCACGCTGTCCAGCGCCGCGGTGAGCGTGGCCAGTCGGTGTCGCAGCCGAGCGGGGAGGAGCTGCTCGAGCTTGACGGCCGCGCGGTGGGCGTCCTCGTCGATGCCGGCCACGCCGGCGCTGCTCACGGTCTGCAGGGCGACGGCGATCGCCACGGCCTCGGTGCCGTCGAAGGGCAGGGGCGGCAGGCTCGTCCCGGCTCGAAGCCGGTACCCGCCGCCGGCCCCGGGGGTGGCGTCGATGCGGTATTCGAGCGACCGGAGCCGCTCGACGTCGGCCCGTACGGTGCGCGGGCTCACCCCGAGGGCCTCGGAAAGGGCGGCGCCGGTCCACTGGGGGCGGGTGGACAGCAGGGCCAGGAGCCGGAGGAGTCGGGTGGCGGTGTCGGCCATGGCCCGATGATCCCAGCGATCGCGGAAGCATGCCTGCCGCAATGCCTGCGATGGTCGGGTGATGAGCATATCGATGACACGACAGGCAGGGCCGTCCCGGTCGTTCGAGGGTCGGGCCGTCCTGGTCACCGGCGGATCCCGGGGGATCGGGGCCGCGATCACGCGCCGGTTGGCCGGTGAGGGGGCCGTGGTCGTCTTCACCTACCACCGTCACCACGAGGAGGCCCGTGCGCTTGCCGACGACATCGTGGGAGACGGCAGGGCGGCCGTGCGGTACCCCTGGACGTCTCGAAGCCCGACCGCTTCGACGAGGCGTTCGACGCGGTCGATGCCGCGCTGGCCGCCGCGGACGTCGACGGGCTGGACGTCCTCGTCGCCAACGCCGGGGCGTTCACCAGCGCCCCGACCGAGCAAACCAGCATCAAGGAGTGGGATCACGTGTTCGCGGTCAACGCCCGTGGAGTGTTCCTCACGGTGCAGCACGCCGCGCCGCGGCTGCGCGACGGGGCGCGGATCCTCACGATCTCCACGATCGGTACCGCGTGGCCCAGCCCGGGCGAGGCGGCCTACACGGCCAAGGCGGCGGTCGAGTGGGTCACCGGGGGGCCCCACGCGAGCTCGGCCACCGCGGGATCACGGCCAACACCATCTCCCTGGGTCCCACGCAGACCGACCTGCTCACGGCAGCTCACCGCCGGAGGCGCTCGAGGCGACGGCGGCGATGACCGCGCTGGGGCGGATCGGCCGACCGGGGGACGTCGCCTACCTCGTCGCCCTCCTGGCCCACCCCGGCAACCGGTGGATGACCGGCCAGACCGTGCGCGCGGACGGCGGCCTGACCTGACACCGCCCACGCCGTTCCCAGACGTCCCACGAAGGAATGACCATGCCCATCGTCGAGTCGGCTGCCCGGATCGAGATCCGCGGTGCCCGGGAGAACACGCTGCGGGACGTCGACGTCGACCTTCCCCGTCGGGCGATCACCGGCGTGTCCGGGGTGTCTGGCTCGGGGAAGTCGTCCTTGGTCGTCGACACGCTGGCGGCCGAGTCCCAGCGCCAGCTCAACGACATGTTCTCGGCCTTCGCGCAGAACCGGCTGCCGACCTACGGCCAGCCGGACGTGGACTCGCTGGCCAACCTGTCGGCGGTCGCGGTGATCGACCAGAAGCGCCTGGGCGGCGGGCCGCGCTCGACCGTGGGGACGATCACCGACATCGGCGCCCGGCTGCGGCTGTTGTTCTCCCGGGTCGGGCAGCCGTCTGCGGGATACTCCAACGCCTACTCGTTCAACGACCCCGCCGGCATGTGCCCGGCCTGTCACGGGCTCGGCGTGCAGAGCACGCTGGACGAGGCCGCGCTCGTCGACGAGTCCCGCTCGCTCGACGACGGGGCGCTCCGGTTCTCGGCCTTCGCCCCTGGAACGTGGTTCTGGAAGACCTACGCCTTCAGTGGATTCTTCGACCGCACCCAGCCGATCCGCGACTACGACGACCGTCGCCGCTGGCTGCTGCTCCACGCCCCGCAGGGTGAGGTCGAGCCGCCCAACCCGGAGAGCACCGGCAACACCAGCTTCGAGGGCGCGATCCGACGCTTCGACCGGATCTACCTGCACAAGGACCCCTCGACACTGAAGGGCCACCAGCGGGCGGACTTCGAGCGCATCGTCGGGCGAGGGACGTGCGCCGAGTGTGGCGGCACCCGCCTGAACGCCCCCGCTCGGGCCAGCCTCGTCGACGGGCGCTCGATAGCCGACCACAACGCCCTCCAGGTCGACGAGCTGGCCGCCGTCATGGGCGCCATCACCGACCCCTCGGTCGCGCCCCTGGTCACGGTCCTGACCGAGCAGCTGGACCGGCTGACCCACCTCGGCCTGGGGTGCCTCAGCCTGGACCGATCCACCGCCACGTTGTCGGGCGGTGAGGCACAACGGGTCAAGATGGTCCGCCACCTCGGCTCCAGCCTCACCGACATGCTCTACATCTTCGACGAGCCGACCGTCGGGCTGCACCCACGCGACGTCGCCCGGCTGGGCGAGATGCTGCGGCGGCTGCGCGACCACGGCAACACCGTCGTCGTGGTCGAGCACGACCAGGAGATCATGGCGATCGCCGACCACTGCCTGGACCTGGGGCCGGGGGCCGGGCGCGACGGCGGCCAGGTCACCTACGCCGGCGACTTCCGCGGCCTGCGCGATTCCGACACCCTGACCGGGCGAGCTCTGCGCCGCCCGAGCCCGCAGATGCGCACACCCCGCACCGCGACAGGCAACATCGCGATCCGTGACGCGTGGACGAACAACCTCCAAGGCGTCGACGTCGACGTCCCCACCGAGGTGCTCACCGTGGTCACCGGTGTCGCGGGATCCGGGAAGAGCAGCCTCATCCTGGAGCACCTGCCCCGTGGACGCGCCGAGACCGTCGTCGTGGACCAGAGCCCCATCCGCGGGTCGCGGCGATCGAGCCCGCTGACCTTCACCGGGATGCTGGACCCGGTCCGCGCGCTGTTCGGCAAGGCCACCGGCGCTCCACCCGCCCTTTTCAGCCCGAACTCCGAGGGTGCCTGCCCGGCCTGCCAGGGCACCGGGGTCGTCTTCACCGACCTCCCCTTCATGGAGGGGGTTACGACGACCTGTGAGCAGTGCCAGGGCCGCCGGTTCACCCCCCAGGCCATGGACCACCTCCTCCGAGGCCGGTCCATCGCCGACGTGTTCGAGATGACCGTCCCCGAGGCGCTCGAGTTCTTCGAGGAGCGCTCGATCACGGCAACCCTGGAACGCCTCGCCGACGTCGGTCTGCACTACCTCCCCCTCGGCCAGACGCTGACCACCCTCTCCGGCGGCGAACGTCAGCGCCTCAAGCTCGCCACCCACCTCGCCCAGGACATCGGCACGCTCGTCCTGGACGAACCCACCACCGGCCTGCACGAGGCCGACATCGACCGACTGGTCGCCCTGCTGCACCGAATCGTCGACCGAGCCAGCACGGTCATCGTCATCGAACACAACCTCGACGTCGTCGCCGCCGCCGACTGGGTCATCGACCTCGGTCCCGAGGCGGGCCGCGACGGGGGTCGGGTCGTCTTCACCGGCACGCCGTCTCGGCTCGCTGACGCCCCCACCCACACCGGGCGCGCCCTTCGCCGCTACCTCACGACGACGCCCACCTCATGACACTCTTCCCATCTCGTGACCCTTGGGGTGGGTCGACAGGCGGGCGGAAGGACACAGGCGTGGACCGTCCTGACATGCCGCGCCCAGGGTGATCGCAGCATCGGCCGTTGTCGCTGGGTCGAGCGCGACGCTTGTAGGGCATGGACGCTGCCGTGCATGACTTCCCTTCTGCTGCCGGTGGTGACCGGCGAGTCGTCCTCCGCTGCACGTCTACCGGTGGCTGTGAACGCGCACCTGGCCCGGTACCGGGGTCGGTCCCGCGACCACACCGCATCCGACCTGCGGGTGTTCCTTCTCTGGTGCGCCGAACGGGACCTGGATCCGCTGGCCGCGCAGCGGGCGCACCTGGAGCTGCACGTGCGCTGGTGCCAGGAGGTCCGCCGGTTCAAGCCGTCCACGGTGTCCCGGCCGACGTCGGTGGTGTGCGGGTTCTACCGCACCTGCGTCATCGACGGGCGGCTGGAGCACTCCCCGGCGCAGTGGCTGCGCCGACCCACCGTCCCGCCGGAGTCACCCACCCTGGGGCTGACGCACCTGCAGTTCGAGGCGCTGCTGACCGCGGCGCGCGAGTCGGCCAACGTCAACGACTTCGCCCTGGTCGCCATGCTCGGGCTGCTCGGGTTGCGGATCTTCGAGGCCTGCGCGCCGCCGACATCGCCGACCTCGGGGAGGAGCACGGCCACCGGGTGCTGCGGGTGGTCGGCAAGGGCACCAGAATCGTCCTCGTGCCGTTGCCGCCCGCGGTCGGGCGGGCGATCGACCCGCGCCGTGGACGGGCGCGCCGACGGCCCGCTGCTGCGCAACCGGCGCGGCGCCCGGATGGACCGCCACGCCGCCACCCGCCGGCTGCGCCACCTCGCCGACCAGGCCGGGGTGCGGCTACCGCGGATGCATCCGCACATGCTGCGGCACACCTTCGTCACCACCATGCTCGACGCCGGCGTCGACCTGCGCGACGTGCAGATCGCCGCCCGCCACGCCGACCCCCGCACCACCATGCGCTACGACCGCGCCCGCAAGAACCTCGACCGGCACCCCAACTACATCCTCGCCGCCTACATGGCCTCCGGCAACTGACGTCGCCGACGGGCCGAAAGTGGGCGCCCCCAGAGAACTGACCAAGCGGTTAGGAAATGTACAACTCGGCGGTTCCGGCGCGGTAGAGTGGAACGCATGAGTGAGATCACTGTCAGCGAGGCGCGAGCCCGATTGGC
>DASTQL010000216.1:0-22614 GCA_035761805.1 Jiangellales bacterium
CTGCCCCGCCGCCCGGCGTCGGTCGTGCCGGCCGCCTTCGTGGGCGCGCTCCTGTCCGTCCCCGCCGCTGCGCTGGTCTTCGTCGGTCTCTACGCGTTGGGCGGGGCCGCCGATCTGCCCCTCCAGGCGCTGGCCACGACCATGGTGGGCTGGCACGTGCTGATCGGGCTCGGCGAGGCAATGATCACCGTCCTCACGGTCAGCGCCGTCGTGGCCGTCCGCCCCGACCTCGTCTACGCCGCGCGCCACCTGCAACCCGCGCTCGAGCACCGCGGTGCCGACGGCCGAGTCCCGGACCAGGTGCCCGCGGAGCCGGACGCGACCCCGGACCGGCGTCGTCGCGTCGGCAGCCCGGTCACTGGCGGCCTGGTCGCCGTCGGGCTGGCGGTGACGCTGCTGCTCGCCGGGGTCGCCAGCTTCTACGCCTCCGGGAGCCCGGACGGGCTGGAGTACGTCGCGGAGGAGCAGGGCTTCCTCGACACGGCGCGCGAGCACGTCTTCAGCGACCTGCCGCTGGCCGACTACGGCGACGTCGGTGGGATCCCGGTCGGGCTGGCGGGCCTGCTGGGCGTCGCGGCGACCGTGCTGGTGGGGTGGCTCGTCTTCCGGCTCGTCGCGAGCCGCCGGCCGGACCGGCCCACCGCTCCCTCCGACGACCGCGAGCGGGTCTGAGGGCGGGATCCGGCGGTGGGCGCCGGACACGCGTACCGGATGCACCGGCCAGGGGACTCGCCGGTGCACCGGCTGCCGGCGCACGTCAAGGTGGTGGCCCTGCTGGGCTTCGTGCTGGTCGTGGTGGCGACCCCCCGTGAGCAGGTGTGGGCGTTCGCCGCCTACGCCTTGATGCTGGCCGTGGTGGCCGCCGTGGCCCGGGTGCCGGCCGGCTTCGTCCTGCCGAGGGTTCTGGTGGAGCTGCCGTTCGTCGTCTTCGCGGTGCTGCTCCCCCTGGTCGCCACAGGACCGCGGGTGGACGTCGCAGGGGTGTCCCTGTCCCTCCCCGGTCTGTGGGCGGCCTGGAACGTCCTCGCCAAGGGGACCCTGGGCGTCGTCGCCGCGATCCTGCTGGCGGCCACGACCGAGCCGCGGGCGTTGCTCGTGGGGCTGCAGCGGCTGCGCGTCCCCGCCCTGCTCGTCGAGATCGCCTCGTTCATGGTCCGCTACGTCGACCTCGTCGCCGACGAGATGCGCCGGATGCGGATCGCGCGCGAGTCCCGCGGCTTCCACGCCGGTCACATGGGGCACGCCCGCGTGCTCGCGCAGGCCGCAGGAGCGCTGTTCGTCCGTTCGTACGAACGGGGGGAGCGGGTCCACCTCGCGATGCTCTCCCGCGGCTACACCGGCGCCCTGCCGGTGCTCGAGGAGGGCGACGCCTCATCGGCGGCGTGGCGCCTCGCCGCCGTGCTCCCGGCCGCGGCGCTGGTCGTCGGTGCCACCGCCTGGGTGCTGGAATGACTGCCCCGCCCGCCCCGTCGCTGGTCGTCCGTGGGCTCGCGTACGCCTACCCGGACGGCCGGCAGGCCCTGTACGGTGTGGACCTCCGGGTCGAGCGAGGAGAGCGGGTGGCCGTGCTCGGGCCCAACGGTGCCGGCAAGACGACACTCGTCCTCCACCTCAACGGGATCCTCTCCGGCGGGCTCGGCACCGTGGAGGTCGCGGGGCTGACCGTCCGGCCGCGCGACCGCGACGCGCTCCGGGAGATCCGGCGCCGGGTGGGCATCGTCTTCCAGGACCCCGACGACCAGCTCTTCCTGCCGACCGTCCGGGACGACGTGGCCTTCGGCCCGGCCAACCTCGGGGTACGGGGCGTGGAGCTCGACCGGCGCGTCCGCCGGGCCCTCGAGGCCGTCGGCATGGGCGACGTGGCCGACCGGCCGCCGCACCACCTGTCCTTCGGGCAGCGGCGTCGCGTCGCCGTGGCGACCGTGCTGGCGATGGAGCCGGAGGTCCTGGTCCTCGACGAGCCGACCAGCAACCTCGACCCGGCCGGCCGCCGCGAGCTCGCCGAGGTGCTGCGTGGGCTGGACGTCACCATGCTCCTGGTGACCCACGACCTGCCGTACGCGATGCAGATGTGTGAGCGGTCGGTGGTGCTGTCCGGCGGTGTGGTGGTGGTGGACGGACCCACGGGGCAGGTGCTGCAGGACGCCGACCTGTTGCGTGCCCACCGGCTGGAGCTCCCGTACGGCTTCGACCCGCGGTCGGTGCCCGAGGTCACGCGTGGTTGAGCCTCACCTGGGTACCGTGGCCGCGACAACGACCACTCCGGCCGGAGGCTGCCCGTGACCAATCCCGACCAGGTCCTGCCCGCGACCCGGCAGCCCGTGCAGGGCCCGCAGGCCCTTCCCCAGCCCGGCACCCAGGTGCGCCCCGGCCCGCGGTCCATGGACGAGATCGAGGCCGACATCGAGCGGGCCCGCCAGCGGCTGGCCGGCACCCTGGACACGCTCGTCGACCGGGTCAGCCCGCGGTCGGTCGCCGCCCGGACCGTCCAGCGGCTCAAGGCGCGGCTGCTCACGGAGCAGGGCACGCCCCGGCCCGAGGTGGTCGGCGCCGCGGTCGGCGTCGCGGTCGTCGTGGGCGTCCTGGTCTGGCGGTCCCGGCGCTCGTGACGTCGCCCCGGCCGCTCGAGTCGGTCTGGGCCTACCCCAGGCCCCCACGGGTCGAGCCCACCGACGAGCTGGTCGTCGTCGGGCACGCGGGGGTCGAGGTGGCGCGCACGCGGTCGGCGCTACGCGTGCTCGAGACCAGCCACCCGCCGACGTACTACGTGCCTCGCGAGGCCTTCACGGTTGGGGTGCTGCAGCCCGCCGCGTCCGTCCGCACGACCACCTGCGAGTTCAAGGGTGTGGCGGCCTACCACGACCTGGTCCTCCCGGGCGGGGGGCCGGTCGTCCGCGACGCGGGGTGGAGCTACCCCTCGCCGAGCCGCGGGTTCGAGGCGCTCCGAGGGACGGTCGCCCTCTACCCGGGTCGGGTCGACCGGATCACAGTCGACGGCGAGGAGGTGACGGCGCAGGAGGGCGACTTCTACGGGGGCTGGATCACTGCTCGCGTCACCGGTCCCTTCAAGGGCGGGCCCGGCACCTGGGGATGGTGACGGAGGAGTCGCGCGCCCCGTCGTACGCTCGGGGAGTGAGCGCTACCGACGAGGACAAGCTGCCCATCCGGATGCTCCACGACCGGGTGCTGGTCGCCCTGGACGGCGACGCGGGCGAGCGGCGCTCGTCGGCCGGCATCGTCATCCCCGCGACGGCGACCATGGGTCGCCGGCTCGCGTGGGCGGTCGTCCGCGCCGTGGGTGCCAACGTGCGGACCGTCCAGATCGGGGACCGCGTGCTGTTCGACCCCGAGGAGCGGGCCGAGGTCGAGGTGCGCGGCGACAACTACGTCCTGCTGCGCGAGCGTGACCTGCACGCCGTGGCGTCCGAACGGCTGGAGGACGGCCAGACGGGCCTCTACCTGTGACCGGCCGCGGGTGACCCGGGCGGCCCGCCGGTGACCGTCCGCACGGGTCCGCCCCTGCCCCTGGACGCGGCGCCCGGGCCGCAGCCGGCCGACATGCTGCGCGAGGCCCGCCGGATGGTCCGCGACCCGCTCGGCTACCTCGTCGACGTCGTGGCTCGCTACGGCCCCGCCGTGGCCTTCCCGATGCCGCGCACACCCGTGCTGCTCGTCAACTCCCCCGAAGGGGCGCGCCGGGTCCTCGTCGACAACGCTCGCGGCTACGGCAAGCGGACGGTGCAGTACGACACGCTGTCGCTCGTGACAGGCCAGGGCCTGCTCGTCTCCGACCCGCCGGTCTGGATGGCCCACCGGCGGATGGTGCAGCCGGCCTTCCACCGCGACGGCCTCACAGCGGTGGGGCGACACACCGTCCTGGCCACGCGGCGCGCCGTCGCCAGGTGGGGCGCTCTCTCCGACGGCGCCGTCGTCGACGTCGACGACGCGATGATGCGGACCTCGCTCGAGGTGGTCGGGTCGGCGCTGTTCTCCACCGACCTGACCGGCGACACGGCCGGGCGCATCGTCGAGGCCGTCCTCACGGCCCTGGACCGGGTGGTGGTCCGAGCTCGCTCGCCGTGGCTCCCGCCTCCCGCCGTGCCGACCCCGGGCAACCGGCGGCTCCGCCGGGCGCTGCGGACCATCGACGACGAGGTCGCGGCGATGATCGCGTCCCGCCTCGTCGGGTCACCGGGCGACGACGTGCTCGGCATCCTGCTCCGGGCCCGAGACTCCGGCGCTGACCTCGACGACACCGCCGTCCGGGACGAGGTCGTCACCCTGCTCGTCGCCGGGCACGAGACGGTCGCGTCCTCCCTCACCTGGACGCTCCACCTGCTGGCCCACCATCCCCCGGTCCAGGAGCGGCTGGCCGACGAGGTCGCCGCCCTGCGCGACGACCCAGGCACCGCCGACCTGTCCCGGCTGCCATGGACACGAGCCGTCGTCGACGAGGCGCTTCGCCTCTACCCGCCGGCCTGGGTGGTGACGCGACGTGCCCTCGCCGAGGACGTGCTCCACGGCTACACGGTCCCGGCCGGGTCCGTCGTCCTGGTCAGCCCCTACACCGTCCAGCGCGACCCGGCGGTGTGGCCCGACCCGGAGCGTTTCGATCCCACGCGGTTCCTCGGCACCGCGCCGGCGCGCGGGACCTACCTGCCCTTCGGGGCCGGGCCGCGGCTGTGCATCGGGAGGGACTTCGCCCTGGTCGAGTCGGTCCTGGTGCTCGCCGTGATCGCCCGGCGCTTCGCGGTCGAACCCGCACCCGGCCCGCCGCCTCGGGTGGACGCGCTGGTGACGTTGCGGCCGCGGGGAGGGCTGCCGCTCCGGCTGCGGCACCGCGTCGGCCGGCCCGGCCGACCGGTGGGGCCGGGTCCTAGCATCGGCGGGTGAGCCCCCGTGAACGACCCGCTCTCGGCCTGCCCGTCCTCGGCGAGGAGGCCCTCGACGCGCTGGGGCGTCGCTCCCGCGACACCCTCCGGACCCGTGTCCGGCGACTCCGGCTGACCGCCTTCCCGATCCTGCAGTGCGCCGTCGGAGCGGGGCTGGCCTGGGCCGTGGCCACGAGCCCGGTCTTCGGGCACGACCAGCCGTTCTTCGCACCCATCGCGGCGATCATCGCCCTGGGTGTGAGTCTGGGTCAGCGGCTGCGTCGGGTCGTGGAGCTGGTCGTCGGGGTCGTCGTCGGCGTGCTCGTCGGCGACCTGCTCATCGGGGTGATCGGGACCGGGGTGCCGCAGATCGTCCTCGTCGTGGCGCTGGCCATGGGTGGTGCCGTCTTCCTCGGCGGGGGCGCGGTGATCGTCTCGCAGGCGGGGTCGTCCGCGGTCCTGGTGGCGACCCTGATGCCGCCGGGTCCCGGCGAGCAGGTCGACCTGACCCGGCCCGTGGACGCCGCGATCGGCGGAGTGGTCGGGCTGGCGGTGAGCGTGCTCCTGCTGCCGGTCAACCCGGTGATGGCTGCTCGCCGGCACCTCGACCCGGTGCTCCGGACGGTGGCCGAGGTGATGAGCACGACCGCCGAGGCCCTGGAGGAGCGGGACCGCAGCGCGGCCGCCCTGGCGCTCGCCCAGGCGCGCGGGATGCAGGCGGACGTCGACGCGATGCACGCGGCGCTCGACGCCTCGTCGGAGATCTCCCTGATGGCGCCGGTGCGCTGGCGGTCCCGCGGGCAGCTCGTCGGCTACCTCGACGCCGCGGAGCCGATCGACTTCGCCGTCCGGGACGTCCGAGTCCTGACCCGTCACGTGGTGGCACTGCTCCGCCGCAAGGAGCCCGTCCCGCGGTTGCTGCCGGCGGCGCTCCACGAGCTGGCCGGGGGCGTCATGCTCCTTCGCGCCGACCTGGCGCGGGGCGACGAGCCGGTCGCTGCCCGGCGTTCCGGGCTGAAGGCCGCTGGCAAGGCCACCGAGGCGCTGGACGAGACCGGCGGCTTCGCGGGCCAGGTCGTCGTCGCGCAGACCCGCTCACTCGCCGTGGACCTGCTCCGCGCCACCGGGGTCGACCGGGACGAGGCGGTTCGGATGCTGCCCGGCCTGCCCGAGGGTCCCGTCCGCTACGAGGGCTGAGGAGGCGGGGAAGCGTCGTGAGCCCGTCCCGCCAACGCGCGGGGCTCACGAGTCCAGCCGCGGGAGGACGACGACCGCCACGTCGTGCAGGCGCCAGTCGAGGTCCTCGATCGCGTGGGTCGTGCGCTCCACGAGCTGCGGCACGTCGCCGGGTGACCCGACCGGGACGACGTAGGCTTCGCCGACGAGCACGTGGCCCTCCTCGCGCAGCCGCACCTCGGCCCGGGCGACCCACGGGAGGGCGCCCAGGTGCGCCTCGACCTCGTCGACCAGCGGCAGCGGCTCCGCGTGGTCGTAGGTGGTGGGTCGCCGGTCCATCAGGTCGTGCACGGCGGTCCGGACGTTGCCGTAGCCGTCGTGGACGATGTCCAGCGAGATGACGATCGCGGCGACGGCGTCGGCCCACCAGAGGCCGGCACCGATGCCGATCACCCCGAGGATCGCGGCCCCGGCGGTCGCCCAGTCCGCCTTGTTCATCTCGGCGTCGGCGTAGAGCACCTTGTCGTGCAGCTGGGCGGCCAGTCGCTGCTTGGCCCGCCCGAGCAGCACCGGGGGTAGTCCGCTGTAGAGGAGCGCCCCGATCATCAGCCACCCGAGCCAGACCTGCTGGCCGAACAGCTCGATCAGCCCGATGGACGGGTGCTCGAACCGGACCAGCACCATCGCGGAGTCGTACAGGATGAACCCGCCCATGGCGAGCAGCGCGGCGGAGGCGGTGAGGTAGGCGACGCCGACGGAGCGGTGGTAGCCGTAGGGGAAGCGGTCGTTCGGCGGCCGGTCCCGCCAGCGGGCGGCGACGAGGAAGGCGAGCGGGGGCAGCAGGCTCAGGATGTCCTCGATCCACGCCGCCTTCATCGCCTGGGAGCTGCCGAGCACGGCCGCCAGGACGGCGATGGCCGTCGCGAGGTAGACGATGCTGAACCACTCCAGCCGTACGGCCTTGCGGTGCACCGCCTCCAGCTCGGGGGGCAGCTCGAAGTCGGCTCGGAGCCTCACGGCTGCTCCTCGTCGAGCAGGCGACCCAGCTCCTCGCCCGACCGGGTGAGGAGGAAGCGCTCCACGGTGGTCAGCCAGGCGTTCTCGCCCAGGGACACAGCGACCACGTGCTCGCTGGTGCCCACGGTGGCGTCCAGCTCGCGCAGGCCCAGGTCGTCGAGCCGCCAGTCGCCGACGACCACCGGTCCGTCGGCGTCGGCGACGTCTGCCACCGGGACGGGGACGACGTCGTAGGTCCGCACCCGCTCCGCGTCCGCCGTGCCTCGTTCGACGGCGACCGGGCGGCCCTGCAGGTCGTCCACCGTGGTGGCGCCGTCCTCGGCCGGCACGGCGAGGACCGTGGTCGTCGTGAGGTAGTGACGGGTGAGCGCCGCCTGGTCCCGCCAGGGGGCCGACGAGTCGAGCCCGCCCACGACCAGGTCGACCGCCCGCACGTGCAGGGCATCCATGAGGGCGGACTCGCTGCCCTGCACCCACTCGACCTCGGTGTGGAGCCGAGCGGCGAGCTCCTCCACCAGCCGGACCTCGACGCCGTCGGGCTCGTCGTCGTCGAGCACGACCCACGGCTCCGCCTCGACCAGCCCCACCCGAAGCGTCCCCCCGGTCACCCGGTCGAGTGTCCCTTCGGCGTCCCGCGGCCACTGGCAGGCGGGCAGCGGGAGGGTGAGGACGAGCAGTCCCGCCAGGACCGCTGCCGTACGCACCTCCGCCGTCCCGATCAGCCCGCCCCGCCGGCGTCGGCCGACGGCAGGCTGTGTGCCTCGGTGAGCAGCGGGGCCAGCAGGTCGCCGTCGGACGCCAGGCGGTCGAGGGCGTCCTGGAAGGTGAAGCGCAGGGGGAGACGGGTGCGGGCCCGCGACCGGGCCGCGGACTCGACCTCGTCCCAGGTCACGGGCGTCGAGACCGTGGGCTCCTCGCGTCCGCGCAGCGACCAGGGTGCGATGGTCGTCTTGGCGGCGTTGTTCTGGCTCCAGTCGACCAGGACCTTCCCCGGGCGCAGCCGCTTGTCCATCCGGGAGACCACGAGGCCGTGGTGGTCACGCTCAAGGCGTTCGGCCAGCTCGCGGGCGTAACCGTGCACCTGCTCCACGGGGGCCTTGCCGCCCAGGCCGACGTACATCTGCATGCCCTTGGACCCACTCGTCTTGGGGTGTCCCACCAGACCGTCGTCCGCCAGGGCGTCCCGCAGCAGCAGGGCCACCTGGGCGCACTCGACCACCGTGGCGGGCGGCCCCGGGTCCAGGTCGAGGACGAGGCGGTCCGGGTTGCCCGGCCGCCCGTGCCGGTCCACGGTCCACTGCGGCACGTGCATCTCGAGGACGGCGAGGTTGGCCAGCCAGACCAGCGTGGCGAGGTCGTCGCAGACGACGTAGGTGACCACGTCGCGGTCGCGGGTGCTGCCCGGCGATGGCAACGTCACCGTCCGTACCCAGTCGGGCGTGCCGCGGGGGGCGTTCTTCTCGAAGAAGCTCTCGGCCTCGACGCCGTCCGGCCACCGTTTGCGGGTCAGCGGCCGGCCGGCGAGGTGCGGCAGCAGTGCCGGCGCGGCGCGCGTGTAGTAGTCGACGACCTCGGCCTTGGTCGTGCCCGTGCTCGGGTAGAGCACCTTGTCCAGGTTGGACAGCGCCAGCGTGCGCCCGCCCACCTCGACGGTCACCTTCTGCGTGGCCACGTCGGCAGTGTGCCCAGTGGTGTGCCCAGCGACGCTCAGCCCACGCCGGCGAACAGGTCGCTCTCGCGCCCGTCCGGGTCGGCGGGGTCGGGACAGGGCTTGCCGGCCGCGAGGACGAAGCTCTCGCGTCCCCAGGCCCGGACCATGTCGGGGTCGTCGAAGGCGAAGAACGGCGAGTCCTCGGCCACCTGGCTCGCGTAGGCGCGCATCGCCTGCAGCTTCGCCTGGCTCCGGTCCCGGGCGTCGACGACGGTCGTGACCTGCTCGTCGGGGAAGACGAAGGGGGGCAGCTCGCCGTCGGGGTCCATGCCCTCGAGGTCGATGCCCGCCTCGCGCATCCGCCGCAGCGCGGAGCGGAAGGTCGACTCCTCCCACACGCACCAGTAGACCTTCGACACCTGCCACGGACGGCCGTCGCCGTGGGCGGGATCGGCCGCCAGCTCCGCGGCCCGCGTCGCCACGCGGTGGGCCTGGATGTGGTCGGGGTGGGCGTAGCCGCCGTGCGGGTCGTAGGTCACCAGCACCTGCGGCCGCAGTGACCGGATCGTCGGCACCAGCCGGGCGGCGGCCTCGTCGACCGGGACCCGGCAGAAGGCGGCGGGGTGATCGTTGCTCGGCTCGCCGGCCATGCCACTGTCCCGGTACTCGCCCGGCTCACCGAGGAATCGGTAGTCGGTCACGCCGAGCACCGCCATCGCCGTGGCCAGCTCCGTCTCGCGGTGCTCACCGAGCCGGTCCTGGTCGGCGGCGGCGAGGTGGGCGAGGTCCTCCACCAGGACCTCGCCCTCCTCGCCCCGAGTGCACGTCACCAGCGCGACGTGGACGCCCTGGTCTGCGTAGTGGGCCATGCTCGCCCCGCAGGTCGTGGTCTCGTCGTCGGGGTGTGCGTGGACGAGCAGGAGGCGTCGCGTCGCCTCCCCAGGTGGGTCGGTCGCGGGAGGCGTGGGCACGGCGACGAGGGTAGGGCCCGGTCCCGACAGCCGCGGCAGCGACGTAGTAGCAGGCCAGTGTGGAATTGTGGAATGATCCGTTCGTGCCACGCCTGTACGTGCTCCTCGCCGCCGTGTGCTTCGGCACGACCGGGACGGCGCAGGCCCTCTGCCCGGCTGGAGCCTCACCGCTCTCGGTGGGGGCCCTCCGGCTGCTGCTCGGCGGGGCCCTGCTCGTCGTCCTGGCCCACATCGGGGGCCACGGCCTGGGCGTCGCCGGACTCGCCGGCCTGCGTCCACGGGGTGCCGTGGTCGCCGGAGCAATCGGGGTCGCCGCCTACCAACCGCTCTTCTTCGCGGGCGTCCGCGGGACCGGCGTGGCCGTGGGGACGCTCGTCGCCCTCGGCTCCGCCCCGGTCCTCACCGGAGGCCTCGCCCTCGTGCTCGGGACCCGGGTCACCCGCCGGTGGGCCGGTGCCACCGTGCTGGCCGTCGCCGGGGTCGCCTGCCTGGCACTGGTCGGCGGGCGGGGCGAGGTCCGCGCGGCGGGCGTCCTCGCGGCCCTGGGCGCGGGGGCGTCCTACGCCGTCTACACCCTGGCCGCGAAGCGGCTGCTCGACGGCCGGCACCCGGCAGACACGGTGATGGCGGTGCTCTTCGCCGGCGGGGCGCTGCTGCTCCTGCCACTGCTGCTGGTGGTCGATCTCGGGTGGGTCGCGACGTGGTCGGGCGTGGCGACGGTCCTCTGGCTCGGGGCCGTGCCGACCGCCCTCGCGTACTGGCTCTTCGCCCGCGGGTTGCGCCGCCTCCCCGCCGCGGAGGTCGCGACCCTCACCCTGGCCGAGCCGGTGACCGCCACGCTGCTGGGGGTCGCCGTGCTCGGGGAGCCGGTGACCGTCGGGCTGCTGATCGGCGGTGTGCTGGTCGTGGCCAGCCTGGCGGTCCTCACCGGGGCCCGCTCGCACGGCCGCAGCCTCGTCGAGGCGGCGGCGTGACGATCAGGCCGCTGCACCGGGTCGGCACGGTGGACGCTCTGGCGGCCGAGCTGCGCGCCCGCGTGCTCTCCGGCGACCTGCGCCCCGGCACGTGGCTGCGCGAACGGGAGCTCACCGAGACCTACGGGGTGGCCCGCCACTCGCTGCGCGCCGCGCTGCGCCAGCTCGCCGCCGAGCGGCTGGTCCGGATCGAGCCGAACCGGGGTGCCCGGGTGGCCGTGCTCGACGCGGCGGAGCTGCGCGGCCTCTACGAGCTGCGCGCGGCGCTCGAGACAGAGGCGGCCCGGCTGCTCGTGCAGCGACGCGGGGTCGAACCGCTCCCGGGCGAGGTCCTCGCGGCCGCCGAGCGCCTCGAGGCCGAGTGCTCCCGGCGGTCTCCCGACCCCGGAGCCGTGGACCTGGCCCACGCCGACCTGCACCACGCGCTCGTGTCGGCGGCCGGCAGCACGCGGATCACCGAGGCGCACGCGGCCATGGACGCAGAGACGCGGGTCTACCTCCTCCAGCTGCGCCCGCTCGTGGGGCCCGAGGGCATGGCTGCCGATCACCGGGCGCTGCTGCAGGGCCTGGTGACGGACGGCCCCGAGGCCCTCCGGCAGCACATCGTCGAGGCCACGGAGCGCCTCATCGCTGCGACGGACGAGACCTGAGCGACGGGCCACGTCTGGACAAGGGCCAGGACGGCGATCATCGTGACAGTGGCTGACGTCGTCGCTGGGGCACGGCGTGGACGCCGACCGAGGGGGAGGCATGACTGCACAGCGGGTGGGCCCGTCGCGGGCCTGGTACTGGCTCGCCGGCGCCCTGGTGGTCGGTGCGGTCGTCCTGGCGGCCGTGGGCCTCGTCCTGGGGCTGACCTCCTTCGACCGGCGGATCGACGAGATGCAACGCGTCCCGCTGCCCGGGACCGGCGAGGTGACCTTCACCGACGCGGGACGCTACGACCTGTACTACGAGGGCGTGGGGGCGGGTGAGGGCGAGGTCCCGGCGTTCACCGTCTCACTCCTGCCGGTCGACGGGGGCGAACCCGTGCAGATCGGCGGGGACGAGGGCACGGTGACCTACACGTTCGGGGGTCGCTCGGGGATCCGAGTGGGCAGCTTCGAGATCGACTCGCCCGGGCGCTACGTGCTCGAGGCCGATGCCGACGGCACGGTCGTCGGGCCGGCCGAGCTGGCCGTCGGACGCGGGCTCGGCCGGAGCATCGCCGGACCGCTCCTCCTCGCCCTCGGAGGTGCGCTGATCCTCTTCCTCCTCGGCGTGGTGCTGGCCCTGGTCGTGGCGCTCCGGCGGCGATCCGCGCCACGACAGCCGGTGGCCACAGGCCAGCGCGTGGACGCCGCGCCGCCGGCGCCCGGCTGGTTCCCCGACGTCACGCACCGGCACGAGCTGCGTTACTGGGACGGCCGTCGCTGGACGGAACACGTCGTCGACGCGGGTCACCGGGACGTCGACCCGCTTGCTGCCCCCGACGCGCCCCGGTAGGACGGACTCACACTGGCTCCGTGATGGAATGTTGTGGCGTCAACCACGGTTGACGTGGTCCGAGCCGATCCGTCCGGCGCCAGGAGGCCGACATGCCCGCCGTCACCGTCGACGACGTCCTGACCCTGCCGGGTGTCCGGGAGCCGGATCCCGCCTCGTCCGTGGACCGCCGGGTGGTGTCGGTGACGACCGCACCCTCGGGGCTCGAGGGCGAGGGCTTCCCCGTGCGCCGGGCGTTCGCCGGCGTCGACCTCCGGTTGCTCGACCCCTTCGTGCACATGGACCAGATGGGCGAGGTGGAGTACGGGCCCGGAGAGCCCAAGGGCACGCCGTGGCACCCGCATCGGGGCTTCGAGACGGTCACCTACATGCTGGACGGCCTGCTCCGCCACCAGGACTCCAACGGCGGCGGCGGCATCATCACCGACGGCGACACGCAGTGGATGACCGCGGGGTCGGGCCTGCTCCACATCGAGGCGCCGCCCGAGCACGTCGTCATGTCCGGCGGGCTCTTCCACGGCTTCCAGCTGTGGGTCAACCTGCCGGCTCGGCTGAAGATGACGGCGCCCCGCTACCAGGACATCCGCGGCGGTCAGGTGGCCCTGCTCCGCTCGCCGGACGGCGGTGCCCTCGTCCGCGTGATCGCGGGAGACGTCGGGGGCCACCCGGGGCCGGGTGTCACCCACACGCCGATCACGCTGATCCACGCGACGCTCTCGCCCGGCGCACGACTCCGCCTGCCCTGGCGGCAGGACTTCAACGCACTCGTCTACGCGCTCGCCGGCCACGGCAGCGTCGGTGCGGAGCGGCGCCCGCTGCGGTGGGGCCAGCTCGCCGTGCTGGGCGCCGGCGACGCCGTGACGGTCCAGGCCGCGGCTGCACAGGAGAGCCGCAGCCCCGAGCTCGACGTGCTGGTCCTCGGCGGGGAACCGATCCGCGAGCCGGTCGCCGCGTACGGCCCCTTCGTGATGAACACCCGCGCAGAGCTCCTGCAAGCCTTCGAGGACTTCCAGGCCGGCCGGCTCGGGACCGTGCCGGTGCAACCGCACCCCGGCCACGACGTGATCTGACGGGCTCAGGGGCCGGAGGCGTCACCTCCGAGCAGGGGGAGCAGTCCGGTCAGCTCGAGCAGGTGCCGGACCTGGGGCGACGGGTCGCGGACGCTGAGTTCGCCCCCGACCTCCTCCACCCGACGGTGCAGGCGGACCAGCAGGTGCAGGCCGCTCGAGTCCATGAAGTCGACGCCAGAGAGGTCGAGGACGACCCGGTGCCCGGGGCCCAGCGCCAGAGCATCCACCTCGTCGGCGAGGACGGGCGCGCTCGCCAGGTCGACCTCACCCGACCACGCGAGCTCCATGGCTGGAACGGGTGAGGAGGCAGGGGTGGGCGGTGTGAGCACGTGGTGCCTCCTCGGGGCCAGGGGACGACCCGGTGAGGACGCACCCGGGCTGCCTTCTGAACCACGGGCGTCGTCGTACTGGTCCGTCGAAGCGTCGCACATCCGTGCTCGGCGTCTCAACCGGACCACCTCAACCGGCCGAGGCGACCGTAGGAGGGTCACGTCGCGCGGGAGCGGACGGCCGTGGCGGTGTAGGCGAGCGCGACGCCGGCAGTCACCGCGAGCAGCACGAACCCCATGGAGTAGTCCCCGGTGGCGCCGTACACGGCGCCCATGACCAGTGGCGGGAAGAAGCCGCCGAGGCCCCCGGCCGCGCCCACGACCCCGGTGACCGAGCCAACCCGTGAGGGCTCGACCAGCCGGGCGACCAGGGCGAAGACGGCCCCCGTCCCGAGACCCAGCAGGGCGGCCATGCCGAGGAAGGCGACCGTGCCGACGGGGATCAGTGGCAGTTCCAGGGCGGCCAGCAGCGCGAGCACCGTGGTCCCGCCGAAGACGACCAACAGGACCGGGACGGGGTGCCAGCGGTCGGACAGCCAGCCACCGGTGGGGCGCATCACGACCGCGAGCACGACGAAGCCGGCCGTCCGCATGGCGGCGTCGGACTGGGTGAGGTCGTAGGCCGTTCGCAGGTAGCTGGGCAGATAGACGCTGAACGCGACGAAGCCACCGAAGGCGACCGCGTAGAGGAAGGCCAGCTCGAGGGTGGTGCGCATGCGCAGCGTGTTCCAGGTGCGGCTGAGCATCGACCCCGGCGCGATGGCGCGGTCCGGCCGGTCGCGCAGCAGGACCCACGCGACAGCGGCGTAGACCACCAGCAGCACGGCCACCAGGTCGAAGGGGAAGGAGTCGCCGACGGCGTCGCGCAGCTGCACCGTGGTGAACGCGGAGATGGCCGTCCCGCCCATGCCGGCGCCGAAGATCCCGAGCGCCGTCCCCCTGCGCTCGGGCGGGTACCACTCGTTGACGAACGGGATCCCGATGGCGAAGGTCGTCCCGCCCAGGCCCAGGAAGAAGCCGCCCGCCACGTACGTCGCGAACGTGTCGGCCACGTGGCCGAGGTAGAGGACCGGCAGCACGGTCAGCAGCGCGACCGCCGGGAACATCACCCGGGCCCCCAGCCGGTCGGTCATGGCCCCGACGGGGATCCGCCCCAGCGACCCCACGATGACGGGCACGGCGACGACGAGCGACTGCTGGAACGCCGTCAGGTCCAGCTCCTCGCGCAGCGCCGGGCCCAGTGGCCCGAGCAGCGCCCAGGCCCAGAACGACAACGCGAAGCCCGTGGTGGCCAGAACGAGCATTCGGCCGGGGCTGGTGGTCCGGGCCGGCGCGGGGGCGTGCGTGGCCATGCGTCCTCCCTCGGGCGAACCCTCGTCCCCGACCGTAGAGCCGGTGTCAATCGCCATGACGGGCTATTGGTCCTGGTCACCCGCCGAGTCGGACGGCAGGATGGCAGACCTGGCGGGACCCGGAGGGCACGGGTCGGCCCCGGCAGTCGGAGGCGGCGATGACGACGAACGGGCGAGCGACGACCGAGACCCAGCGGGCGCGCCTGGACGGTCCGGTCACCGAGGCCCTGCTCCGGACGGGGCGCTTCTTCGCCCGCGGGGAGGTCTCCGACGACCTGCGCACGGTCACCCGCGAGGGCGGCCGCGACGGCGACGTCTTCTACCGCGACCGGTGGAGCCACGACAAGGTCGTGCGCTCCACGCACGGGGTCAACTGCACCGGCTCGTGCTCCTGGAAGGTCTACGTCAAGGACGGGATCATCACCTGGGAGACCCAGGAGACCGACTACCCGTCCGTGGGTCCGGACCGTCCGGAGTACGAGCCACGCGGCTGCCCGCGCGGCGCCGCATTCTCCTGGTACACCTACTCGCCCACCCGCGTCCGCTACCCGTACGCGCGGGGCGTGCTCGTCGAGATGTACCGCGAGGCGAAGGGCCGCCTGGGCGACCCGGTGCTCGCCTGGGCCGACATCCAGGCCGATCCCGAGCGGCGCCGCCGCTACCAGCGGGCCCGCGGCAAGGGCGGGCTCGTGCGGGTGTCGTGGGACGAGGCGGTGGAGATGGCGGCCGCGGCGCACGTCCACACCATCAAGGAGCACGGCCCGGACCGGGTGGCCGGCTTCTCCCCGATCCCCGCCATGTCGATGGTCTCCCACGCCGCGGGCTCGCGGTTCGTCGAGCTCGTGGGCGGCTGCATGACCTCCTTCTACGACTGGTACGCCGACCTCCCGGTGGCGAGCCCGCAGGTCTTCGGGGACCAGACCGACGTCCCCGAGTCCGGCGACTGGTGGGACGCCTCGTACCTGCTGATGTGGGGTTCCAACGTCCCCGTGACACGCACCCCCGACGCCCACTGGATGGCCGAGGTCCGCTACCGCGGCACGAAGGTGGTCACGGTCAGCCCCGACTACGCCGACAACACCAAGTTCGCCGACGAGTGGATGGCCTGCGCGCCCGGCACCGACGGTGCGCTCGCCATGGCGATGGGCCACGTCGTGCTCAAGGAGTTCTTCGTCGACCGGCGGGTGCCCTTCTTCCTCGACTACGTCCAGCGCTACACCGACCTGCCGTTCCTCGTTCGCCTGGAGCTCCACCCCCAGCTGGGTGAGCTCGCGCCGACCAAGAACCTCACGGCGGCCGACCTCGGCGACACCGGCGAGGGCGCCGCCTTCAAGACCGTGCTCGTCGACGGCCGCACCGACGAGCCGGTCGTGCCGCACGGGTCGTTGGGCTTCCGCCACACCGAGTCGGGCGTGGGCCGGTGGAACCTCGACCTCGAGGGGGTCGCGCCTCGCCTGACCCTGCTCGGCGAGGACGCCGAGCGGGTCGAGGTGCTGCTGCCCCGCTTCGACTCCCCGGACGGTACGGGTGAGCTGCTCAGGCGTGGCGTCCCGGCGCGCCGGGTCGGCGGCCACCTCGTCACCACCGTCTTCGACCTGCTGTGCGCCCAGTACGGCGTGGGCCGCCCCGGCCTGCCGGGTCGCTGGCCGTCGTCGTACGAGGACGCGAGCGAGCCCTACACGCCGGCCTGGCAGGAGGAGATCACCTCCGTACCGGCTCAGCAGGTCGTCCGCATCGCCCGCGAGCTCGCGGCGAACTCGGAGGAGTCCGGCGGCCGGTCGATGATCATCATGGGTGCGGGGGTCTGCCAGTGGTTCCACGGCGACGCCACCTACCGCGCCATGCTCGCTCTGCTCATGCTCACCGGCGCGATGGGCCGCAACGGCGGCGGGTGGGCGCACTACGTCGGGCAGGAGAAGTGCCGCCCGTCGACCGGCTGGGCCACCCTCGCGATGGGCCTGGACTGGTCCCGCCCGCCCCGTCAGATGGCCGGCACCGCGTTCTGGTACACCCACACCGACCAGTGGCGCTACGACGGCTACGCCGCCGATGCGCTCGCCTCGCCGACCGGGCGCGGCCTCTGGGAGGGGCGCCACACAGCGGACCTGCTGGCCCAGTCCGTACGGCTGGGGTGGATGCCGATGTTCCCGCAGTTCGACCGGTCGTCGCTGACCCTGGCGGACGAGGCGGCAGCGGCGGGCCTGGAGGCGCCCGCCTACGTGGCCCAGCAGCTGCACGAGGGCAAGCTGGCCTTCGCGGTCGAGGACCCGGACGCGGAGCGCAACTGGCCGCGCGTCCTCACGGTCTGGCGGGCCAACCTGCTCGGCTCGTCCAGCAAGGGCAACGAGTACTTCCTCAAGCACCTGCTGGGCACCGACTCCAACCTGCGGGCGGACCCCACCCCGGTCCACAGCCGGCCCGTCACGGTGACCTGGCGGGACGAGATCCCCGAAGGCAAGCTCGACCTCCTGCTGTCCCTGGACTTCCGGATGACCTCGACCACGCTGCTCTCGGACGTGGTGCTGCCGGCGGCGACCTGGTACGAGAAGGCGGACCTGTCCAGCACGGACATGCACCCCTTCATCCACGCCTTCACCCCTGCGATCGACCCGCCCTGGGAGACGCGCAGCGACTACGCGGCCTTCTCCGCGATCGCGACGGCCTTCAGTCGGCTGGCCCGCGAGCACCTCGGGGTGCGCCGCGACGTCGTCATGATGCCGATGCAGCACGACACCCCCGGCGAGACCGCGTACCCGGGCGGTGTCGTCCGGGACTGGAACGACGCCGGGGAGGCGCCGGTGCCCGGCCGGACGATGGGCACGATCGCCGTCGTCGAGCGCGACTACGGGGCCGTGGCCGAGAAGTGGCATGCGCTCGGGCCGCTGGTCGAGCGGCTCGGGCTGACCACGAAGGCGGTCACGGTCACCCCGACCGCGGAGGTGGCCGACCTGGCGGCACGCCACGGCGTGTACGACCGCGGGGCGGCCGCCGGCCGGCCGGCGCTGGACACCGACGTCAAGATGGCCGACGCGATCCTGGCTCTGGCCTGGACCTCCAACGGAAGGCTGGCCGTCGAGGGCTTCCGGGCGCTCGAGAAGCGGGTGGGCAGACCCCTGCACCACCTGGCCGAGGGCAGCGAGGAACGCCGCATCACCTACGCCGACGCGCAGGCCAGGCCGGTGCCGGTCATCACCAGTGCCGAGTGGTCCGGCTCGGAGACCGGCGGTCGCCGCTATGCGCCGTTCACCGTCAACGTCGAGCAGCTGAAGCCCTGGCACACGCTGACCGGCCGCATGCACTTCTTCCTCGACCACGACTGGATGACCGAGATGGGGGAGCAGCTGCCGGTCTTCCGGCCGCCGCTCGACCTGACCCGGCTCTTCGGCGAACCCCCGCTCGGCACGTCCGAGGGGCATTCGCTCGCGGTCCGCTACCTCACGCCGCACTCCAAGTGGTCCATCCACTCGGAGTACCAGGACAACCTCTTCATGCTCTCGCTGAGCCGCGGCGGGCCGACGATGTGGATGAGCCCGGCGGACGCCGAGGCGATGGGCGTACGTGACAACGACTGGGTGGAGGCGGTCAACCGCAACGGCGTCTTCGTCGGGCGGGCGATCGTGTCGCACCGGATGCCGGCTGGAACCGTGTACGTGTACCACGCTGTCGAGCGGGTCATCGACGTCCCGCTCACGGAGACGACGGGCCGCCGGGGAGGCATCCACAACTCCCTGACCCGGCTCTTCGTCAAGCCGACCCACCTGGCCGGGGGCTACGCGCAGACGTCGTTCGGCTTCAACTACCTCGGCCCCACCGGCAACCAGCGGGACGAGATGACGATCGTCCGCCGGCGCTCGCAGGAGGTGACCTACTGATGCGCCCGATGGCCCAGCTGGGCATGGTGATGAACCTCGACAAGTGCATCGGCTGCCACACCTGCTCGGTCACCTGCAAGCAGGCTTGGACCAACCGGGCGGGTGTCGAGTACGTCTGGTTCAACAACGTCGAGACCCGCCCGGGCCAGGGCTACCCCCGGACCTACGAGGACCAGGAGGAGTGGCGCGGGGGGTGGGTGCTCGACCGTCGGGGGCGGCTGCGACTGCGCGACGGCGGCCGCGTCTCCAAGCTCCTGCGCATCTTCTCCAACCCGAAGCTGCCGTCGATCCAGGACTACTACGAGCCCTGGACCTACGACTACGAGACGCTCATCAACGCCCCGGCAGGCGACCAGATCCCCGTCGCCCGTCCGGTGTCGCTGATCAGCGGCCGGCCGATGAAGGTGGAGTGGTCGGCGAACTGGGACGACGACCTCGGCGGCAGCCCCGAGGTGCTCCCCGACGACCCGGTGCTGAAGAAGGTCACCGACCAGGTGTCCCTCGAGCTCGAGCGCACCTTCATGTTCTACCTGCCGCGCATCTGCGAGCACTGTCTCAACCCGTCCTGCGTCGCCTCGTGCCCCTCCGGCGCGATGTACAAGCGGGTGGAGGACGGCATCGTGCTCGTCGACCAGGACCGGTGCCGCGGCTGGCGGATGTGCGTGTCCGGCTGCCCGTACAAGAAGGTCTACTTCAACCACAGGACCGGCAAGGCCGAGAAGTGCACGCTCTGCTACCCGCGGCTCGAGGTGGGGCTGCCGACGGTCTGCTCCGAGACCTGCGTGGGCCGGTTGCGCTACATCGGCCTGTTCCTCTACGACGCCGACCGCGTGCTCGACGCCGCGTCGGTCCGCGACGACCGCGACCTGTACGAGGCGCAGCTGGACCTCCTGCTCGACCCCCACGACCCGGAGGTCGCCGCAGCGGCTCGCACGTCCGGCATCCCGGAGGACTGGCTCGAGGCCGCCCGGCGCTCGCCGGTGCACGCGCTGGCCAAGGTCTACCGCGTTGCCCTGCCGCTGCACCCGGAGTACCGCACGATGCCTATGGTCTGGTACGTCCCGCCGCTGTCGCCGGTCGTCGACGTCCTGCGCGACACGGGCCATGACGCCGAGGACTCCAGCAACCTCTTCGGCGCGATCGAGTCACTGCGGATCCCGTTGCAGTACCTCGCGGAGCTCTTCACCGCAGGCGACACCGTCGTCGTCGAGGGCGTGCTCCGCAAGCTGGCGGCCATGCGCTCGTACATGCGCGACGTCAACCTGGGGCGCGAGACGCGCCCGGAGGTCGCCGGGGAGGTCGGGATGACCGAGGAGCAGCTGTACGAGATGTACCGGCTGCTGGCGATCGCCAAGTACGAGCAGCGCTACGTCATCCCCACGTCGTACGAGGTGCCCGACAACCTCCGGGGACAGCTGGAGGAGACGGGGTGCTCGCTGGACTACGAGGGCGGCCCGGGCATGTACGTGACCGGGTCGGGACCGTTCGGCGAGGCGTCCGGCCAGCCGGTGCCGGTCGCCGTCGAGACCTTCCACGCCCTCAAGGACCGGCAGACCAGCGAGGACCTGTCTGGCACGACCAGCGCGGCTCGCCGGGTGAACCTGCTCAACTGGGACGCCAAGGGGGCTCCGCCCCCCGGCACCTTCCCCCCGAGGAACGGCGGGGGGGCGTCGTGAGGGCGGCGTGGCGCCGACCCGCCCGGCCCCGCGGCCGCTCCGAGCGGGCGGTGGTCTGGCAGTCGGCCTCGACGCTGCTCTGCTACCCCGACGAGGAGCTGGTCGCCCGGCTGCCGCTGGTCCGGGCCGCGCTGGCCGGTCTCCCGGCTCGTCTCCGCGAGCCATTGGCGGGCGCTGCCGATCGCCTGGCTGCGCTTCCGCTGCTGCAGGCCCAGGCGGAGTACGTCGAGACCTTCGACCACAAGCGCCGGCGCACGCTCTACCTCACGTACTGGGTCGCCGGCGACACCCGCAACCGCGGGCGCGCGATCCTCCGCTTCGCCGAGGTCTACCGCGCTTCGGGGGCGACCCCGCCGGCGGACGAGCTGCCGGACCACCTGGCGGTCGCACTGGAGTTCGCGGTCACGGTCGACCCGGTGGCCGGGCACCGCCTGCTCGCCTCCCACGTGACCCCGCTGTCGATGCTGCACGCCGCGCTGGTCGAGCATGGCAGCCCGTACGCGGGGGTGGTCGAGGCCGTCCTGGCCACGCTGCCACCGCCGGGTCCTGGCGACCTGGCCGAGGCGCGGCGGCTCGCCCGGGCCGGCCCGCCCGTCGAGGCGGTCGGCCTGGAGCCCTACCCGGCGGGAGGAGCGCGATGAGCACGCGTGACGTCATGTTGTGGGGCGTCCTCCCGTACGTCACCGTCGCGGTCCTGGTGGTGGGGCTCTGGTGGCGTTACCGCTACGACAAGTTCGGGTGGACGACCCGGTCGTCGCAGCTCTACGAGAGCCGGTTGCTGCGGATCGGCAGCCCGCTGTTCCACTTCGGGATCCTCGTGGTCCTGGTCGGGCACGTCATCGGGCTGGTGGTGCCGCGGTCGTGGACGGAGGCGGTGGGTGTCTCGGAGGGGCTCTACCACGTCAACGCGGTCCTGCTGGGCGGCCTCGCCGGGGTGACGACGCTGACCGGCGTGGCCATCCTGGTCTACCGGCGCCGCACCACGGGTCCGGTGTTCATGGCCACGACGGCCAACGACAAGTCGATGTACCTCGTGCTCGTCCTGGCGATCCTCACCGGGCTGCTGGTCACCGCGCTGAGCGCGGGGATCGTGGGCGAGGAGCACGACTACCGCGAGACGGTCGGACCGTGGTTCCGGTCGGTGTTCCGGCTGCAGCCCGACGTCGAGCTGATGGCGGAGGCGCCGCTCGGCTTCCACGTCCACACCCTCGTCGGGATGCTCCTCTTCGTGCTCTGGCCGTTCACCCGGCTGGTCCACGCCTTCTCCGCCCCCGTGGGCTACCTGTTCCGGCCGTACGTGGTCTACCGGAGCCGCGAGCAGGCCGGCACCGGGTCGCGCCCGCCGCGCCGCGGCTGGGACCGCGTCGGCTCCTGAGCCCGACTCAGCCCCGAACGACCACGTTCACCACCCTCGTCGGGCCGTCACGAGGCGTCCGCGCCTCGTGATGACCCGAGCAGCCTGGTGGTGGTCTGGTGGTGGCTTCACTGACCACGCTTATCACCCTGGTCGGGCCATCTCCAGCGCCTCGTGATGGCCCGAGCAGCCTGGTGGTGGCCCGAGCAGCCTGGTGGTGGCCCGGGTGCTGGGCGACCCGGGTGCGGCTGCGGGACGTGGCCCGCACGGTGATCACCGAACGTCGGCGACCGCGATCGTCCAAGATCACCGAGCGGCGTAGGCGCCGAGACGCGGGACCGGCAGCGCACGATGATCAGCGCCGGCCCAGAGCCACCTCCAGCGGAGATCACCATGTGGGTACCATCCCACCAGTCGGCACCGGAGCTGCACGGCGATCACTCCGCCAGCGGGCCCCCGCCTCGGCCGAGATCACCGTGTGGAGCTGGTACGACCCCGCCGCGATCGACTACGTTCACCACCCTCAAGACGTTCTTCAACTTGCACTGACGGCCCCATGTGTCGGTCAATACGGACATCTGGTGCTCCTGCCTGAGCCCCAGAGTCACAACCGTCACTCCAGACTCCTACGCACCTCCCGCAGACATACCATCTGACACGCTCTCCAAGGCCGTTGCCGGTAGGTCGCGGCCAGCCCGACCAGCCGGGCATGCGGGAAGGTCGCCTGCTCCTGACGGCGGACAGTCCAAGATCCCTGTAGGCGGACACGTCACTTCCCTTTCTGCGGACAGCTGATCTCCCTTTCCGCAGGTGTTG